>JAWWCA010000044.1:0-19429 GCA_033720695.1 Rubricoccaceae bacterium | reverse complement strand
GTGAACCGCTGCACCTCGCCCTCCCGCCCGACGAAGTGCGCGTGGCGGGCCTCGCGGAGGCGATCAGAGAGGGCCATGGAGCAACGGGACGGCGGGTCCGGGGCCGTTCTACGCCCCGGTCCCATCGGGTTTCCGACGAACGCTGATCGCCCCGGGCGCGACCGCGCCGCCTAGAGCTCGTCGTCGTCCTGGAGGCGAACGTCCTTGGCGCGGAGCTGGAGGCTCGTCCGACCGTTCCAGTGGTTCTCCTCCACGCAGAACGCCAGCTCCAGAGGCCGACCCCGGCGCACGCTCTTCAGCGCGACGCCGAGGCGGTCGCCGAGCCCGAACCCGATGACCGAGAACGGCGCGCCGCCGCCGCGCTGGGCCACGCGGAGCTTGAGGTGGCGGCCGTCGGCGCCCACCGTCGTGGGCGAGCCGACGACGCGGAGGTCGCGCCCCCAGAAGAGCGGGTGGGGGTTGTCGGGCCCGTAGGGGCCGAACTGGCTGAGCACCCTCCAGAACCGGTCGTCGATGTCGGTGAGGGCGAGGTGGGCGTCGATCTCGAGTTCGGGCGTGAGAACGCCGGGGTCGGCGACGGCCTCGGCGACGGCGGCGTTGAGGTGCTCGCGGAGCGCGGGGATGTCCTCGACCGGGAGGGCGAGGCCGGCGGCGAAGTCGTGGCCGCCGAAACGGACGAGGAGACCCTCGGGGCAGGACGCGAGCGCCTGGTAGATCGAGATCCCTTTAACAGAGCGGGCCGAGCCCTTGGCGAGGCCGTCCTCGCCGGCGGTGAGGAGGACGGCGGGCCGGTGGAAGCGCTCGGCCACGCGGCTGGCCGTGATCCCGATGACGCCGGGGTGCCAGCCGGGGTCGTGGAGGACGAGCGCGAGGGGGTCGGCCGCCATGAACGCCTCGGCCTGGCGGAGCGCCTCGTCGCGCGTCTGGTGGTCGAGCGCGCGGCGCCGCTCGTTGAGCGCCTCGATCCGGTCGGCGAGGCGGGCGGCCTCCGCCACGTCGTCGGTCAGGAGGAGGTCGACGGCGAGGGAGGCGTCGTCGAGGCGGCCGGCGGCGTTGATGCGGGGCCCGAGGTTGAACACGATCCGGGACGCCGTGCAGGTGGCGAGGTCCACGCCCGCGCGCGCGGCCAGCATCGCGAGGCCGGGGCGCCGCCCGCGGCAGAGCTGCCGGAGCCCCTCGCGCATGAGGATCCGGTTCTCGTCCACCACCGGCACGATGTCGCTCGCCGTCGAGACGGCGACGAGGTCGAGGTAGGACCAGGCGGCCTCGGCCGGGCGGCCGAGGCGGTGGAGCGTGGCCTGGATGAGCTTGAACCCGACGCCGCAGCCGGAGAGCCCGTCGAAGGGGTAGGGGCAGTCGGGCCGCTTGGGGTCGAGCACGGCGACGGCCTCGGGCAGCACCTCGCCGGGCTCGTGGTGGTCGCAGATGACGAGGTCGAGCCCCATCTCCCGCGCGCGCGCCGCCTCCTCAATGGCCGTGATCCCGCAGTCGAGCGCGACGACGAGCGTGGCGCCGAGGGCGACGGCCCGCTCGAAGCCCGCCTCGCCCAGCCCGTACCCGTGCTCGAACCGGTTCGGGACGAAGAAGTCGGCCTCGACGCCGTGGGCGCGGAGGAACAGCGTCATCAGCGCCGTCGACGTCGTCCCGTCTACGTCGTAGTCGCCGTAGACGAGGACGCGCTCGCCCGTCTCGATGGCCTGCGCGAGCCGCTCGGCGGCCCGGTCCATGTCCCGCATGAGGAACGGGTCGTGGAGCCCGTCGAGGCCGGCGCGGAAGAAGCGCCGCGCCGCCTCGAAGCCTCCGACGCCGCGGACGACGAGGGCGCGCGCGAGCGGCGCCGGCAGCTGGTTGAGCGACGCGCTGAGCGCCGCGACCTGCGCCTCGTCGGGCACGGGGCGGAGGGTCCAGCGGAACGCGGCGTCGGTAGCAGTCTCCATGGGGCGGCGGGGCCGGCGGCGGCCGCGCCGGCATGGCCGCCAATATACGGGCCGACTCCGCCCCCCTTCGCGGGCACCATCTGCACCGACATCGGGCCCGCTGCACCGGCTTGGGGAGCCGGATTCCCCGCGTTCTTCGCCCCTCCGGCGGAGCCCCCTCCCTAGCTTCGGGGTCTCCCGTAGGGGCACGGCGCGCTGTGCCCCTACCGTGTTTTCCAGACGCCGCCCCCATGCAGCAGGACCAGCTCCGAAACGTCGCCATCATCGCCCACGTCGACCACGGCAAGACCACGCTCGTGGACGCCCTCCTCTGGCAGAGCGGCACCTTCCGCGCCCACCAGGAGGTCCAGGAGCGGGTCATGGACTCGATGGACCTCGAGCGCGAGAAGGGCATCACCATCATGGCCAAGAACACGGCCGTGCGCTACGGGGAGGCCAAGATCAACATCGTCGACACGCCGGGCCACGCCGACTTCGGCGGCGAGGTCGAGCGCACGCTCCGCATGGTCGACGGCGTCCTCCTCCTCGTGGACGCGGCCGAGGGGCCGCTGCCGCAGACGCGGTTCGTGCTCTCGAAGGCGCTCGCGCTCGGCCTCCCCGCCATCGTCGTCATCAACAAGATCGACCGGCAGGACGCCCGCCCCGAGGAGGTCCTCAACGAGGTCTACGACCTCTTCATCGACCTCGACGCCGACGAGCACCAGATCGAGTTCCCCGTCGTCTACGCCGTCGCCCGCGACGGGCAGTGCACGACGGCGCTCGGCGAGCCGCTCACCGACCTCAAGCCGATCTTCGAGGCCATCGTCTCGACGATCCCCGCTCCGCGCGGCGACCGCTCCGGCCCGCTCCAGGTCCTCGTCACCGACGTCAAGCCGGACGCCTACCTCGGCCCCCTCGCGATCGGCCGCGTCGTCAACGGGGCGCTGCGCGAGAAGGCCCGCGTCTCGCTCTGCCACCGCGACGGGGACCGGACCCCGGCCCAGGTCACGGCCCTCTTCGTGAACGAGGGGCTGGAGCGCACGGCGGTGCCCGAGGCCGGCGCGGGCGAGATCGTCCACGTCGCCGGGATGCAGGGCGTCGGCCTCGGCGAGTCGATCGCCGACGCCGAGGACCCCAAACCGCTCCCGGCCCTCCACGTCGACGAGCCGACGCTCTCGATGGAGTTCCGGATCAACGACGCGCCCTTCGCCGGGCGCGAGGGGAAGTACGTCACCTCCCGCAACCTCCGCGACCGCCTCCTCCGCGAGGGCGAGGCCAACCTCGCCCTCCGCATCGAGGAGACCGACTCCCCCGACCGCTTCCTCGTCTTCGGGCGCGGCGAGCTCCAGCTCGCCATCCTCATCGAGCAGATGCGCCGCGAGAGCTACGAGTTCGCCGTCGGCATGCCGCAGGTGATCACGAAGGAGGTCGACGGGACGCTGCACGAGCCGTTCGAGCGGGCGACCGTCGATGTGGCCGAGGAGTTCATGGGGATCGTGATCGAGAAGCTGGGCACGCGGAAGGGGCAGATGGTCCAGATGGTGAACCACGGCTCGGGCCGCGTGCGGATGGCCTTCGAGATCCCGGCGCGCGGCCTCATCGGCTACCGCACGGAGTTCCTGACGGACACGAAGGGGACGGGCCTGCTCACGCACCTCTTCGCGGGCTACCGCCCGTGGGCCGGGCCCATCACGCACCGCGCCTCCGGCGCCATCGTGGCCGACCGGAATGGGAAGACGACGAGCTACGCCGTCCTGAACCTCCAGGAGCGTGGGCAGCTCTTCGTGGCCCCCGGCGAGGAGGTCTACGGCGGCATGGTCATCGGCGAGAACGCGCGCGACGAGGACCTCGAGGCCAACCCGACCAAGGAGAAGAAGCTGACGAACCACCGCGCCGCCGCCGCCGACGCCTTCGAGAAGCTGGACCCGCCGCGGCGGCTCTCGCTCGAGGAGGCCATCGAGTTCATCCGCGAGGACGAGCTCATCGAGGTCACGCCGTCGTCGCTGCGGCTTCGGAAGCGGCACCTCGACCCCCACGAGCGCAAGCGCGCGCTCTCGGCGCGGAAGGCGGAGGCGGTGGCGTAGGGGCTCCGGCCAGGGCACGCATCGGGGCCGGTGGCCCGTTGTCTTGCCCTCCCCCGCTCCCCTCGCGATGCCTCTCCACCCGCTCGACACGATCCGCGTCGCGCGCCCCTGCGCCGCCGGCTGGGAGGCGATGCGCGGCGACGACCGCGTGCGCCACTGCGCCGCCTGCGACCTCCACGTCTACAACCTCTCGGCGCTGCCGGCGGCCGAGGCCCTCGCCCTCGTCGAGGCGACCGAGGGGCGGCGCTGCGTCCGCTTCTACCGCCGCGCCGACGGCACCGTGCTCACGCAGGACTGCCCCGAGGCCGCGGCCGTGCTCGCGCGCGAGCGCCTGAAGGGGGCGCTCGTCGCGGCCGCCGCCCTGAGCGTGTGGCTCACCGCCACGCCGTTCGTCCAGACCACGTGGGCGCTGACCGAGCAGGCCCTCCGGTCCGCGCTGCACGCCGCCGACGGCGCCCTCGACGGCGGCACGCCCCTCGTGGGCGGTGGCTGGACCGCGGGCGAGGTGGAAGCGCCCCCCGTGAAAACGAAGTAGGCCGCCCGTAGCTTCCGGCTCCACACCCGCCCCCCATGGAGCCGTTCGACCTGCTGCCCTACTGGGACGACGACGCCCTCGACCGGCTCGTGCCGCCCCGGAAGGGGCGCGCGGCCTACGTCGAGCTCCACAACCTCATCGCGTCGTCGGAGGGGCCGCAGGACTGGGGCCCGGAGGACCTCGACCGGATCGGCCGGCGGCATGGCGTGGACCTCAAGCGCGCCTTCCACCGCGAGCGCCTCGCCCTCTACGCCACCTACCTCCACCACGCCGTCGCCCGCGGCTTCACCGAGCCGCTCCGCCGCACGCTCGCCCACCTCGCCCGCACCCTCCGCCTCGACGCGGCCGCCCTCGAGCCGCTCCACGAGCACGCCTTCGGCCGCACCGTCGCCGCCGCCGTCGCCGACTCCCACCTCGCAGTCGAGGACCGGCTCCTCCTCTACACCCTCCAGCACACCCTCGGCGTCGACCCGGCGGAGGCCGACGCCGCCTACGAAGCGGCGGCGCGCGAGCGGCTCCTCGTGTCCGTCGCCCGCGCGCTCTGCGACGGCGCGCTGGCCCCCGAGGAGGCCGAGGAGATCGAGCGGCTGGAGACGGCGCTCGCCGTGCGTGTGCCGCCGCGCGTCGAGGGCATGCTGGACGAGGCCGTGCACCGATGGCAGGTCGAGCGCGGCGAGATGCCCCGCACCGACGTTTTCGTCAGGCTGCTCCCGGGCGAGGTGGGACACCTCAGCACGCTCGGGTCATGGCGCGAGGTGAACTACGCGCGGCTGCGCGTGGCGCTGCGGGCGCACCGCGAGGCGCTCCACCGCGGCGAGACCGCCGGCCTCACCGTACCGGAGGAGGCGCTCTACGGGCGGACGTGGCGCGAGGGGCACATCGAGGTCACGAACAAGCGGCTCGTCCTCCTCCGCGGCGGCCACGACCCCGTCACGTACGGCCTCCCCTCCCTCGCGGGCGCCGAGCGCTACCGGAACGGCGTCCGCGTCGCCGTCAAAGGCGACCGCTCGTTCCTCCTCCGCGCCGGCCCCGACACCGGGACGCTCTACACCGTGCTGTGGCGGGCGCTCCACCCCAGCCGGCCGCTGCCGGCCTCAGGCCGCTAGAGGATGCCGTGCTTGCGCGCGCAGGCCTCGAGCCCCGCGCGCTGCTCGTCCGTGAGGTGGCGGGGGATCGACACCTGGACCTCGACGTAGAGGTCGCCGGCCCGCTTGGCCGTCTCGACGCCCTGGCCCCGAAGGCGGAGGCGCTCGCCGGGCTGCGTCCCCGGCGGGATCGTCACCTTGACCGTCTTGCCGTAGGCGTTCGTGATGGCGCGCGTGGTGCCGAGGATGGCCTCCATCGCCGAGACCGTCTCGACGACGTGGAGGGTGTCGCCCTCGCGGCGGAACCGCGGGCTCGGCTCGACGCGGAACGTGACGTAGAGGTCGCCCGCCTCGCCGCCGCCGGGCCCCGGGCGGCCGCGGCCGCGCAGGCGGATCTTGAAGCCGGAGCGGACGCCCTTCGGGATCGTGAGGCGGAGGGGCTCGCCGTCGCCCACCCGCAGCTCGGTCTTCCCACCACGGAGCGCCTGGTCGAACGTCAGCTTCACCTGCGTCTCGACGTCGCGGCCCCTGGCAGGGCGGCGTCGGCGGGGCGGCTCGTCGAAGATCTGCGAGATGAAGTCGCCGAAGCCGCCGCCGTCGGCAAAGCCCTGCGCGCCGCCGCTGAAGAGGTCGCTGAGGTCCACGTACTCGGCGCCGTTGCCGCCGGGCCCGCCCGCGCCGAAGCCGGGGCCGTAGCCCGCGAACGGGTTGCGCCGGGCCCGGTCGTAAGCCTTGCGCTTCTCGGGGTCCGAGAGCACCTCGTAAGCCTCCTGCACCGCCTTGAAGCGCTCCTCGGCCCCCGGGTCGTCCGGGTTCCGGTCGGGGTGGTTGGCGCGGGCGAGGCGGCGGTAGGCCTTCTTGATGTCCTCCGCGCTCGCGCCCTCGTCGACCTCCAGGGCCTGGTAGTAGTCGGTGATCTCAGCCATGAGGAGCGGGGCGTCGTCGCGGGGCGGTATGCCAGCCCGTCGGGGAAATCCGTAGGTTGGGGCGCGCCGCCCCTGAGCGCACAGACTGTGCCACCGCTCTCTCTTGCCGAAATGACACCCGCGCCGCGCCCCATCCGCACCCTCCTCGTCGCCAACCGGGGCGAGATCGCCGTCCGCGTGATCCGGACGTGCCGCGAGCGAGGCATCCGGACCGTCGCCGTCTACTCCGAGGCCGATCGGACCGCGCTCCACGTCCGCCTCGCCGACGAGGCCCACCCCATCGGGCCGGCGCCGTCGTCGGAGTCGTACCTCGTGGGCGAGCGGATCCTGGCCGTGGCGGAGGCCGCGGGCGCCGACGCCGTCCACCCCGGCTACGGGTTCCTCTCCGAGAACGCCGGCTTCGCCGAGGCCTGCGCCGACGCCGGCATCCTGTTCGTCGGCCCGCCGCCGCGCGCCATCGCGCTCATGGGCGACAAGACGGCGGCGCGCCGGCTCATGCGGGAGGCCGACGTGCCCATGGCGCCGGGCACGACCGAGGCCGTCGACGACGCCGAGGAGGCCGCCCGCATCTCGGCCGAGATCGGCTACCCCGTCCTGGTCAAGGCGGCGGCCGGCGGGGGCGGCAAGGGGATGCGCATCGTCGAGCGGCCGGAGGACTTCGCCTCGGCCTTCCGCGGCGCCCGGAGCGAGGCGCAGAGCGCCTTCGGCGACGGCCGCGTCTACGTCGAGACGTTCTTCACGACCCCGCGCCACATCGAGATCCAGGTCCTCGCCGACGGCCACGGCAGCGTGGTCCACCTCTTCGAGCGGGAGTGCTCGGTGCAGCGGCGGCACCAGAAGGTGGTCGAGGAGGCGCCCAGCGCCGTGCTCACGCCCGCGCTTCGTGCGGCCATGGGCGAGGCCGCCGTCCAGGCCGCGAAGGCCTGCGGCTACGTCGGCGCCGGCACCGTCGAGTTCCTCTTCGACAAGGGCGACTTCTTCTTCCTCGAGATGAACACGCGGCTCCAGGTGGAGCACCCCGTCACCGAGTGGGTCACCGGGCTCGACCTCGTGGCCGAGCAGCTCCGCATCGCCGAGGGCGAGCCGCTGGGGTACACCCAGGACGACCTCGCCATCCAGGGGCACGCCGTCGAGTGCCGGGTCTACGCCGAGGACGTGCGGGCGGGCTTCCTCCCCGCACCGGGCCCGCTCCTTCGCCACCGCCCCCCCTCCGGCTTCGGCGTCCGCGTCGACGCCGGCGTCGAGGAGGGCGACACCGTGCCGGTCCACTACGACCCCATGATCTCGAAGCTGACGGCGTGGGGCCGCACCCGCGCCGAGGCGATCGCCCGCATGGACCGCGCGCTCTCGGAGTACGAGGTCGCCGGCGTCGAGACGACGATCCCGTTCTGCCGGTTCGTGATGCAGCACGAGGCGTTTCGCTCGGGCGCCTTCGACACCAGCTTCGTGCGGGAGCACTTCACGCCGGAGGCCCTCGCCCCCGACGCCGCGCTCGTCCGGGCCGCGGCGGTCGCGTCGGGGCTCCTCGCCCGGGAGCACGCGCCTGCCCCCCTCGTCTCGAACGGCACCGCGGATCACGGCAGCCGCTGGGTGCAGCGGCGCTATCGCTGAGGCGCCGCCTTCAGCACGGGGAGCGCGATGAGGTCCTCGGCCGCGCCGTCGCCGGCCGCACCGTCCCCCGCGGGGCCGCCGTCGGGCGTGGGTGGCGGCGCAGCGTAGCCGCTGAGGTCGGGCAGCACGGCCGCCTTCGGGCCGAGCCTCTGGCTGAGCCGCTGCACGACCCACTTCGTCCACACGTAGCGCGCCTTCGAGGGGAGGCTCTCCCAGAAGTAACCGCTCGTCGGCGTCAGCGCCATGCTCGGCTCGAAGTAGCAGTTGATGGCGCAGCCGGCGCAGGCGGCGTGGCGCCCCTCCATCGTGCGGTGCCACGCTACGCGGTCGGAGTGCCAGAGGTCGTAGAGCCGGCCCTCGATGGGCAGCTTCTCCAGACCGGCGTGGTAGCACGGCAGCACCAGCTCGTCGAAGGGCGAGATGACGACGGAGGTCGAGACGGCGCGGCAGTCGGGGCGCGCCGGGTCGTTGCCGCCGCGGGCGCGGAGCGTGAGGAAGGCGGGGTTGAGGTAGACGTACGGCTTGCGCGCGAACGCCCGCGCCTTCGCCATCACGGCCTCGTCCAGCCCCTCGCCGAGCCCGTTGTAGGCGAAGAGCGGGTTCACGATGAGGATCAGCCCGTTGGGGCGGGTGATCGTCTCGTAGACCGTCTCGAGGTGGTGGGCGTTCTCGTTGGTGACGGTGAAGAGGAGGTCGGGCCGCTCGCCCAGCGCCAGCGCCACCGCCACCGACTCCATTACCTTGTCGAAGCTGCGGACGCCGCGCGAAGCGTCGTGCTCGGCGGGCACCGGCGAGTCGATCGAGACGTGGAGGAGGTCGATGAGCCCCTTCAGGCGCTCGGCGCGCCGGGGGTAGAGGAGGCCGTTCGTCGTCAGCGTCGTGAGGAAGCCGCGCGCCTTCGCCATCCGCAGGAGCCGGTCCATCTGGGGGTGGAGGAGCGGCTCGCCCCCGGTGAAGTCGATGATGCGGACGCCGAGGCGGCGGAGGTCATCGAGGTTGCGCGCGACGTCCGCCTCCCGGATGAGCGGCGAGGGCTGCTCCCAGATGTCGCAGAACCCGCACGTCGCGTTGCACCGGTAGGTGACGTAGTAGTTGCAGAGGACAGGGCGCACGGGCCGAGCGGGCGAGGGGACGAGGGGCGCCGGAAGGTACGGCCGGGCCCTCCCCGGTGGAGACACCCCTGGTCTCGTCCACCCCGCGGCCGGACTAAACGCGCGGCGCCCCGCCGGCCGATGGCCGCGGGGCGCCGCGCGCGGTCGCAGAGGCGCGCCGGCTACTCGACGAGCGTGAGGCGGAGGGCGTCGCGGAAGCGCTCGCCCGCGACGGACACCACGTAGGTGCCGGCGGGGAGGCCGCGGCCGTCCACCTCGAACGCGTGCGCCGTCCCGGCCGCGAGGGCGCCGTCGTGGAGGACGGCGAGGCGCCGGCCCTGGACGTCGTGGAGGGCCACGCGGACGGGCTGGGCCTCGGCGAGCGTGAGCGTGAAGGCGGTGCGCCCACGGAACGGGTTGGGCGCGGGCGCCGAGAGGGCGTGCGTGCCCGGGAGGGCGCCGTCAAGGCCCGGCTCGGTCGCCACGCCGAAGCCGCGGAAGGGCGCCGTGAAGGAGCCGCGCCCGTGCGTGGCCGCCATCACCATCCCGTCGGCTTCGCGGACCTGGAGCATGTCCACGCGCGTGATGGGGAAGCCTGGCGCGACGGTCCACGTCGGCTCGGCGGCGTCGAAGTCCTCCGTCTCCCAGATCCCCGCCTCGGTGGCGAGGATCACCTGGCTGCGGTCGAGCGGGTTGAAGAGCGCCCAGCGGACGGGGATGTCCGGGAGGTTGCCCTCCTTGTTCGCCCAGGTCGTCCCGGCGTCGACCGTCTCCCACACCGAGGTCACGCCGTAGTTGGAGTAGGTGACGAGGAGGTGGTCCTCGTCCTCCCCGATCTCGATGCACGAGACCGCGCCGAGCGCGGGCGGGCTGGGCAGCTGCGTGAGCGTGGGCGTCGCGTGGGCGTTCTCGAGCTTGAAGATGCGCCCGGCGCTGGAGCCGGTGAACAGGGTGGAGGTCCCGGGTGCCGCGTAGGGCGAGACGCGGAAGTGCGTCAGGCCGGTGTTGAAGGCGGCCGGGACCACGCTCGTCTGCGGGACGCCCGAGACGCCCGAGACCCGGTAGAAGTCGAAGGCCGTCTTGTACGTGTAGAGGATGTCCTCGCGGTCGTCGTAGTCGGCCGGGTTGATGAAGCTGCCCGAGCCCTGGTCGTTGATGAGGACGGTCGGGAAGGAGAAGCCGAAGTTCGAGCTCGCGTTGAACGTGTTGAACACGTACGACGAGATGGCCACCTCGGCCTGCGTCTGGTCGATGAACGTGAAGCCGCCGTCGCCGCCGCGCACCTCGATCGTGCTCCCGACGCCCGGCGTGAGGTAGCGCTGGGTGCCGTTGTCCTGGGACCCGGCCAGCATGAAGTCGTTGCCGGGGTCGGGCGAGATGGCGCCGGCGTAGAACTGGGTCACGTTGTACCCGTTGTTCCGGGCCGCGATCACCGGCACCGGGGCCGTCGCGTCGGCGGTGTAGTAGACGCCGCCGTCGTTGCTGAAGAGGACCTCGGTGGAGGAGCCGGGCTTGAACACGATGTGGTGCTGGTCGGCGTGGACATACTGGTGAAAGAACCCGCCGTACCAGTGCGAGACCTGGCTCCAGGTCGTGCCGCCGTTGACCGTCTTGAAGAGGTTGATCCCGCCGACGAACACGACGTCGGGGTCGGTGGGGTCGGCCGCGATCGTGAGGTCGTACCACGCCTGGCCGCGCGAGAACTCCGGGCCGTACTCGACGTCGTTAGGCCGGGGGACGGCGGTCCACGTCGTGCCGCGGTCGGCGGTCCGGTAGATCCCCTGCACGCCGCCGCCGGCCTCAGCCACGGCGTAGAGCACGGCCGGGTCGGCGGCCGTCGTGGCGAGCTCGATGCGGGCGAGGCCGTTGTTCGGGAACCCGTTGGTCCCGTTGTTGAGCAGCTGCCAGCTCCCGAAGTCGCCCGTGGCGGAGGCGTGGACCTGCCCCGTGAACGTGATCAGCGAGACGTAGATCACGCCGTCGGCGGCGATCTCGAGGTCCCGGCCCGCGCCGCCCAGCACGAGCTCCCAGCTGCCGCCGCCGTCCTGCGAGCGGTAGAGCCCCGCCGAGGTCGCCGCGTAGACGTCGCCCGTCGTGGGGTGGACGGCGAGGCCCTGGGTGTTGTAGAAGGCGGAGGTCTCGGTGGAGGGGAGCCGGGCCCACGTCGCGCCCCCGTCGGCGGACTTGAAGATGCCCGCCCCGCGCACCGCGTCGATGTTGGGGAAGCCCTCGCCGGTGCCGACGTACATCACCTGCGTGTCGGTCGGGTGGGCGGCGATGGCGCCGATGGCGAGGTTGGACCAGAAGTCGTTGACGGAGGTCCAGGTCGCGTCCTCGTCCGTGATGTCGTCGGTGTACCAGAGGCCGCCGGCGACGCCGCCGGCCCACACCTTCGTGCCCGACGGGTCGTTCGGGTCGAAGAGGATCGCGCGCGTCCGGCCGGCGACGTTGTCGGGGCCGCGCTCCTCCCACGCCTCGGTCACGAGGGGGCCGCCCCCGCGCGCCTCGGCGGCGGCCTGGAGGCGCCGCGCCTCGAGGTTGGCGGCGTACTTCCGCTCGACGGGCACCTCCCCGGTGGCGGGGTCGAGGGTGCGGAGGAAGTCCTGCTCGATGGCGAGGTCCGGGCGGTCTCGCTTGGGGATGGCGCGGAGCTGCTCGCGCGTCATGCGGGGGCGCGTGCTATAGGGGTGCGCCGCCAGCATCGCCTCGAAGGCGGCGCGGTCGGCGTCGAGGGTGGCGGCCGCGTGGTCGGCGCTCTGCTGCTGGACCACGACGGTCCCGAGCACAGCGATCCCGAGGAGGCCGCCCAACACGGCCAGCGGATGAAGCTTCATGATCTACTCTGGGAGTTGGGGGCGGGGGTCGCGGCCGACCCGGGATGCCCATGATGGAGAACCGGGAGACCCAAAGGTAAAGGATCTCGGGGCCTGAGCCAAGGCGCGACATGGCTCACACCATATCTCCACGATCCGGACTGCTGAAGCCGGCCGCCAGGCTCCAGTGGCGGGCTAGAGCGCGCTACGCGCTCCTCGCTCCGGCGACGGCCGCCTTCAGCTCCGCCTTCGTCATCTGGCTCCGCCCCCCGATGCCGAGGGCCTGGGCACGGGTGTAGAGCTCGTCCTTCGTCGGCGCCCCCTCGGCGTCGCGGGTCGCGTCGAGGATGGCGGTCTTCAGCTCGTCCTTCGTCATGTCCGAGCGCCCCTCGACGTCGAGCTCCTGGGCGCGGGCGTAGAGCTCGCTCTTCGTGAGGCCGTCGCCGCCCTCGGTGTAGCCGAGCTCGTTCATGACGCGGTGGACGACGTCGGGCCAGTCGGCGTACTGCTCGCCCTGGTCGTCGGCCTCCTGCTTGGACCGCTCGGCCTCCTCGCGGGCGCTCTCGGTGAGGAGGGCCCAGGCGTCGCGGGGGAGGTAGCGGCTCATGCCGTCGCCGGAGGCAGCGTCGGCCGAGCCCTCGGCGGTCTGCCAGTCCTGCTGCGTCCACGCCTCCAGGCTCCGCTGGCTCGCGCTCTTGTCGCCGCGGTAGCCGCCGCCGCGCCGCTCGTACTCCTGCACGAGGCGCTGCGCCTTGCGCGCGCTCCACTCGCCGGGCTCGCCGCCCTGGCCGCTGGCCTGGATCGCCTCCTTCAGGCGCCACCGCAGCGCGGGCTCGGTGTAGGCGTCGTCGTAGTCGTCGGGGCGCTCGCTCGGGTCGACGTCCTGCTGGTCGAGGATCTCGTCGAGGTCGCGGTCGGACATGAGGGGACGGGCTGGGGAGAGAGGGCCGTAGGTACCGGCAGGCCGTGGCGAGGTTCAGGAGCGCCGCGCCTCGGCCCACGCCCGGACGCGGCCGGCCGCGGCGAGGCCCTCCTCGAGCGCGAGGTGGACGCGCCCCTTCCCGGCCGTCCCGTCGCCCGCGACGAAGAGGCCCGCCGGCTCGGCCGCCCGCAGCCGTCCGACGTCGACCGGCCGGTCGGGGAGGGCGTAGCGCCAGCGCTGGGTGTCGGTGAAGAGGGGCGCGGGCAGCGGTCCCCAGAGCGCCTCGACAGGCGGGAGGGCCGCCGCGACCACGTCGGCGGGGTCGGCGTCGAAATGGGTTTCGGTCCAGGCCGGGCTCATCTGGCTGAGGAGGAGTGTCGCGCCGTCAGGCGCCCGCCCCGGCTTGTCGCTCTCGACGGCGAGCCAGGCCACGGGGTGCCCGCCGCCCGCGCCGCCGTGCTCGTCGGCGTTGACGTAGGCGTACGCGGGGCCGGGCCGCGCGAGGGTCTCGGCGAACCCGAGGACGACGGTGAACTGCTTGCGGTAGGTCGCCGCGCCGAGGGCGTCCACGAGGGCGTCGCGGTCGTCGAGCCCCTCGCTCCGGGCGAGGAGGTCGGCCGCCTGCGGCGCGGGGGCCGTGACGAGCACGGCGTCGGCGGCGACGGCCTCCCCGTCGGTCTCGACGCGCCAGGCGCCGCCGTCGCGCGCGAGCCGTTCGGCGCGCGTCTTCAGCCGGAGGTCGAGGCCGGGCGTCGCGTCGCGGAGGCGGCGCCCGAGCTCGGCGGTGCCGTCGGGCCAGGTCCACTTCGGTCCGCCGCCGTCGCGGACCTGGTCGGGGCGGAGCGTGCCGTCGTCGTCGAAGGGCCAGACAGGGCGCTCGATGTCGACGAGGTCGTCCGAGGGCAGCGCGTCGCGGACGAGCCGGGCCGCCGCGCTGTCGGGGTCGGGGCTGAGGTACTGGGCGCCGTGGTCGTAGCGCCACCGCGCGGTCTCGCCGCCCGCGGCCACGTCGCGCCAGCGCGTGGCGGCGCGGCCGGAGACGCCCCGGCTCTTTTCGAGGACGACGACGTCGAGCGGGGCGTCGCGGAGGGCGTAGGCGGCGGCGAGCCCGGCGGGCCCGGCACCGACGATGACGAGGCGCATACGGAGGGAGACGGGTGGGCGCCTCCGACGCGCCCGCGCCGTCCGGGTGCCCAGCGCGTCCGCCTAGGCGGGGGCCCGCTCGCCGTGGACGAACGTCGGCGCACCCGTCGGGACCGTCTTCGCCTCCGGCGGCATCGCGATCTCGGGGAGGCGGAGCGGGAGGTCGAGGCCGTCGGGGATCGGGTTGGGCTCGGCCCAGACCGTCCCGCGCGTCGTCTCCATCACCACGTGGTCGCCGGAGCGGCCGCGCACGTAGTCGCGCGTGAGGGGCACCTTGCCGTCGGGCGTGTCGAGGACGTAGAGGGGGACGGCGAAGCCGGAGGTGTGGCCGCGGAGCCCCTGCATGAGGTGCAGGCCCGTCTCGATGGGCGTCCGCAGGTGCGCCGTCCCGCCGATGAGTTGGGCCTGGTAGAGGTAGTACGGCCGGACGCGGAGGGCGACGAGGCCCTCGCACAACGAGCGCAGGGTCTCGGCGGCGTCGTTGATGCCGCGGAGGAGCACGCTCTGGTTGCCGACGGGCACCCCGGCGTCGGCCAGGCGCGCGCACGCCTCGGCGGCCTCGGGCGTGAGCTCTTTGGGGTGGTTGAAGTGGGTGTTCAGCCAGACGGGGTGGTGCCGCCGCAGGACATCGCACAGCGCAGGCGTGATCCGGAACGGGTTGACGACGGGGAGCCGCGAGCCCAGGCGGACGACCTCGACGTGCGGGATGGCCCGCAGCTCCGAGAGCAGCCAGTCGAGGTTGGCGTCGGAGAAGACGAGGGGGTCGCCGCCGGTGAGGAGGACGTCGCGGACGGCGGGCGTCTCGCGGAGGTAGGCGAGCGCCTCACGCAGCTCGCTCTTGCGCATCATGGAGTCGGCGTCGCCCACCATCCGCTTGCGGAGGCAGTAGCGGCAGTAGACGGCGCACTCGCTCGTGACGCAGAAGGCGACCTTGTCCGGGTAGTTGTGGATGAGGTTCTTGACGGGCGAGTGGCCGACCTCGTCGAGGGGATCCACGACGCCGACGATGTCGGGCGCCAGCTCCCAGCGCTGGGGGACGACGTGCTGCCGGATGGGGCAGGCGGGGTCGGTGGCGTCCATCAGGCTCGCGTAGTACGGCGTGATGGTCCAGCGGAAGAGGCCCTCGGTCCGGGCGATGGCCTCCCGCTCGCCCGCGGTGGGGCGGACGTACCGCTCCAGCGTGGCGAGGTCGTCGACGCGGTGGCGCATCTGCCAGCGCCAGTCGGTCCACTCGGCGAGGGAGGCGTTGTGCTGGGGGAAGGCCGTCACGGGCGGTCGGCGCTGATGTCGGGGTAGCGGCGGAAGGCGCGGAGGACGCGGGGGTCGCGCGTGGTCTCGAAGGCCTCGCCGCAGCGGCTGCACCGGAAGGTGATGGCCTTGGGCGTGGCCGAGACGCCGGTGAAGAACGCGAGCCAGGCGAGCGCGCCGTGCGAGAAGTCGGGGCGGACGGCGTGGTGGTAGCGGTCGTGCCCGCAGGGGCAGGTGGGGCGGTCGGGGGAGGGCGGCGCGTCCATGCCGGGATGCTACGCCGGCCCCCGCGCGCGGATGCTGAAGGCGCCGGGGATTCCCCTCCCCTAAGCCTGCGCGGCCACGGCCCGATCCGCCGCCGCCGGCTCCGGCGCTTGCGGGAGCGTGACGGTGAACCGCGTGCCCACCCCCACCTCGGTCTCGAAGGTGAGCGTCCCGCCGTGGCTGCGGACGATCTCGTGGGCGAGGGAGAGGCCGAGGCCAGTGCCCTCGCCCGGCGGCTTCGTCGTGAAGAACGGCTCGAACACGCGCCCCTCGACGTCGGCCGGGATGCCCGCCCCGTTGTCCTCGACCGTCACGGCGACGCCCCCCTCGTCCTGGCGCGTCCGCACCACCACGGTCGGCTCGTAGGCGCCGTCGCCGCCCGCCTCCTCCCGGGCCCGCGCGGCGACGGCGTGGAGCGCGTTGCTGAGGAGGTTCTGGAGCACGCGGCTGATGTCTTCGGGCGCGCAATGGACGGGGCGCAGCGCCGGGTCGTCCTTCCGCTTGAGCGTGCAGGCGAAGGCGTCGTTCCGGGCCTGGGCGCTGTGGTAGGCGAGCCCCACCTGCTCCTCGACAAGGGCGCGGAGGTCCACGTCCTCCCGGGCGCCGCTGCCGCTGCGGGTGTGCGCGAGCATGGCCCGGACGATGCCGTCGGCGCGGCTGCCGTGGGCCGCGATCTTCTCCGTGTTCGCCTGGAGATCCTCGAAGAGGTCCGCCACGTCGCCCAGTGCCTCGCCGACGGGGCGGGCGGGATCGGCGGCGAGCGCGCCGCGGATCTCGCGGACGAGGTCGCCGCTGAGCCCGGCGAAGTTGTTGACGAAGTTGAGCGGGTTCTTGATCTCGTGGGCCACGCCGGCGGTGAGTTGGCCGAGGCTGGCGAGCTTCTCCTGCTGGACGAGCTGCTCCTGCGCCGCGCGGAGGTCGCCGAGGGCGTCGGCGAGCTCGGCGTTGCGCCGGAAGAGCACGCGGTTCTGGGCGTAGACCCGCCGGGCGTAGTACTCCAGGCCGTAGGCGGCCATCATCCCCGTGAGGTTCGCCGAGACGAGGTAGAACACGTCGCGGGCGAGCGCCTCGGCGGCGGTGTCCACGAGGACGGCGGCGAGGAGGTAGACGGCCGTGATCGTCCACCCCACCGCGACGGCGTAGCCCAGCCGCATCCGCATCAGGACGTACGCGAAGAAGAGCAGGAGCATCTCGCTCGCGTAGTAGTGGTAGTAGACCGTCGCCTCGCCGACGATGAACATCATCAGCGCGACCGCGGCGCCGCACACCACCCCCACGGCCCCGACGGCCACCTGCATGGTGCGGAGGAACGAGGGGAACCACGTGTAGGCGAAGCCGAGCGCGATCAGCGTGCACGTCCCGACGCGGACGAGCGTGATCTCGTTCAGGAACTCGTGCGGGACGCGCCACCGGTCGAGGAGCCCGAACAGCGCGAACTGGGCGAACCCCAGCACGAAGGCCACGCGCACCACCAGGAGGGCGCGGGTGGCGTACCGCGCCTGGAAGGCGGCCTCCACCTCCGGGTCGGGGAACCGAAGCTTGAACGGAATCTGGGACATCAACGGTCGTCCCGCCCTCCCCTCTCGCGGAGGCGAGGAACAGCAGATCGGACGTGCGCGCGATCGGTGCGCGTGGCTTCAATCTAGGCCCGGAAGACGACCCGTTCAACCGACGCCCCCCCGAGCCGACCCGCCGGGCCGCCCGTCAGGCCGTCGCCAGCGCCAGCGGCTGCGGCGCCTCCAGCGGGAGGGTGACCGTGAACGTGGTGCCCGCCCCCTCCTCGGTCTCGAGCGCGAGCGTCCCGCCGTGGCCGCTCGTGACGACGTCGTAGGCGAGGGAGAGGCCGAGGCCGGTGCCGGTCCCCGTCGGCTTCGTGGTGAAGAACGGCTCGAAGACCCGCTCGCGGAGGGCGGCGGGGATGCCCACCCCGTTGTCGGCCACCTCGAGGACGGCGGCGGTGCCCTGCGCCCGCGTGCGCACGGTCACCGTCGGCGCGTAGGGCGCGCCGTCGCCGCCGGCCCGGTGGCGGCTCCGCTCGTCCACGGCGTAGAGCGCGTTGTTGACGAGGTTCGTGACCACGCGCCCGATCTCCTGCGGGACCACGGGCACCACGCGCGCCTCGGGGTCGAGGTCGAGCACGAGCGTGGGCGCGAGGCCGGCGTGGCGGGCGCGGTAGGCGTCGAGGGCGAGGCGGGCCTGCTCCTCAACGAGCGCGTTGAAGGCCGCGGGCTGGCGCTCGCCGCCCCGCACCCCGCCGTGGCCCTGCATCGAGCGGACGATGGCGTCGGCGCGCGCGCCGTGCTCCCGGATCTTGGCGACGTTGAGGCAGAGGTCGGCCATGAGCGCCTTCACCTCGGCGCACGTCGCCTCATCGGGTGGCCCCTCGACCCCGGCCATCAGCCCGGCGATCTCGGTGGCCAGCTCCTCGCTCATCTCGGCGAAGTTGTTGACGAAGTTGAGGGGGTTCTTGATCTCGTGGGCCACGCCGGCGGTGAGGCGGCCGAGGCTCGCCATCTTCTCCTGCTGGACGAGGCGCACCTGCGCCGCCTTCAGCCCCGTGAGGGCGCCGGTCAGTTCCCGGTTCGTCCGCGCCTGGCGGCGGGCGTGGTGGAACTGGAGCCGGGCGTAGCGCTCCAGCGCGTAGCTCGCCACCATCCCGCTGAACTGCGCCGAGAGGAGGTAGAGCGCGCTGTTGGCCAGCATCGGCCGCGGCGCGTGCAGCGACTCCACGGCGAGGTAGGCCACGACCATCGCCGCCCCGACGGCCGTCGCCACGACGAAGCGGAGGCGGAGCAGGGCGTGGACGTAGACGAGGATGAGCATCACGCCCGCGTAGTAGTACCCGTTCGGCGCGAGCGGCGCGTCGAGGGCGTGCCCGGCGAGGTGGTGCGCGTGCTGCACGGCCGCCGTCATCCCGGCGACGCCCAGCCCCCCGAGGAGCGCCACGACGGCCGCGGGCACGAGCGCGAACCGCTGCGGCACCACGAACGTGGCCCCGATGCCGAGGGCGAGGGCGACGCAGACGACGACGCGGATGGCGCGGACGCTCTCGACGGCGGCTCCGGCCACCCAGGCGTCGAGCGCGCCGAAGGCGGCGTACTGCGCGAGCCCGAGCACGAGCGCCAACCGCATCAGCAGCAGCGAGCGCCGGACGTAGTCGGCCCGGAACGCGGATTCGACGGCCGGCGCGGAGAACCGGAGCGAGAGGGGATGGAGGAGACCGGCGGTCATGGAACGGACGCCTCGGGGGAGGCGCGATGGGCAGCGCGATAGACCCGCACACCGGGCGGGTCGTAACCGGGTGCGGCCGTCTTCACGTCGGCCTCACGAGCGGCGATCTACGCAGCATACCTCCCTGCGTTACAGGGGGGTATGGGCGCGCAGGCCTATTCGTCGCTCCTTCGCGATCTCTCCGCAGTCAGCGCAGCCCCAGCCGGCGGAGCCCGCCCGCCAGCACGCCGGCGAGGAAGGCGGGGTAGTCCTGACCGGCCAGCTCGGCGAGGATGGCGAAGGTGCCGTCCGGGGCGAACGTGGGGAGCGGGTTGACTTCGAGGAACCAGGCCCGCCCGTCCGGCCCGACGCGGAAGTCGGACCGCGAGAAGTCGCGGCAGCCGAGGGCGCCGTGGATCGCGAGGGCGGCCGCCTGGAGGGCGCGCTCCAGGCGGTCGTCGAGGACGCCGTCGAGGCGGTAGGGGAACGGCCGGGCGGGGTCCTCGTGGCGCTCCAGGGCGTGGAGCCCGATGCCGGTCGCGGCCTCGGTGGCGCGCTGGAGCACGGGCAGCGCCTCCGGC
>JAWWCA010000043.1:0-19815 GCA_033720695.1 Rubricoccaceae bacterium | reverse complement strand
TTCGAGGACCACGAGGGCGACGAAGTGGTACTCGTCGCCGCTCGGCCCGGCGCCGGTGGCGGCCCCGCCGAGCGCGGTCGAGGAGACGACGATCCACTCGTCGGCGAGGTGGCGGTTGAGCGCCTCGACGGCCTCCTCGGCGGGCGTGCCGGGGACGTAGTGGACGAGGAGGGCTTTGCGTTCTTTGGCCATGGGGTCAGTGGGCGGCGACGGCGGCGGGCGCCTTCGCCGCCACGAGGTCCAGGAACTCGCCGAAGAGGTAGTGGCTGTCGTGGGGCCCGGGGCAGGCCTCGGGGTGGTACTGCACCGAGACGCCGGGGAAGCGGCGGAACCGGAGGCCCTCGACCGTCCCGTCGTTGAGGTTCCGGTGGTTCACCGTCGCCACGCCCTCCAGCCCCTCCTCCCGCACGGCGAACCCGTGGTTCTGCGTCGTGATCTCGACGTGGCGGGTGTCGAGGTTCTGGACGGGGTGGTTGGCGCCGCGGTGGCCCACCTTCATCTTGTAGACCTCCAGCCCCTCGGCGAGGGCGAGGAGTTGGTGGCCGAGGCAGATGCCGAAGAGGGGGAGGCCGGTCTGGATGGCCGCCGTCGCCGTCGCGATGGCCTCGGGCATGGCGCGGGGGTCGCCGGGGCCGTTCGAGAAGAAGAGGCCGTCGGGCTCCCAGGCGAGGACGGCCTCGAGCGGGGTCCCGGCGGGGAAGACGCGGACGGTGCAGCCGTGCGCCTGGAACGAGCGGAGGATGTTCCGCTTGACGCCGTAGTCGTAGACGGCGATGCGCTTGGCGTCGGGGCCATCGCCGGTGCAGTAGTCGTAGGGCTCGGCGCAGGTGACGCGGGAGGCGAGCTCGAGGCCGGCCATGCTCGGGAGCGCCCGCGCCTTCGCCACCAGGCTCGCGTCATCGAGGTCGTCCGACGAGATCACGGCGTTCATGACGCCCTGCTCCCGGATGTGGCGGACGAGCCGGCGCGTGTCCACGCCCGTGATGCCGGCGAGCCCGTGCCGGCGCATGTAGTCGTCGAGGCTCTCCTCGGCGTCGGCGTTCGAGGGGCGCTCGGTGAAGGCGCGGACGACGAGGCCCGCCACGTGCGGGCGGTCGGCCTCCGTCGCCGCCTCGAAGGCGCCGTAGTTCCCGATGTGGGGGTACGTCATCATCATGACCTGCCCGTGGTAGCTGGGGTCGGTCAGGATCTCCTGGTACCCGCTCATCGAGGTGTTGAAGCACAGCTCGCCGCCCGTCTCGCCGCGGGCGCCGACGGCGCGGCCGGCGACGACGAGGCCGTCTTCGAGGGCGAGCTTGGCAGGGGGGCGGGCGGGCGAGGTCGGGGGATGGGACATGGCGATGGGATACAAAAAAAGCCTCCCAATGGAAGGCTCAGGGGCGGCCGGCGCGAGGGCCGGGGCCGGGGCAGCAGGCTCGGGGGCGGGGAAGGATGCGACCGTGCATGGCGGGGGACGATCGGGGCGCGAACGACGCCGAAAGCGGGGGCGCCTCGGGGTCGGCGTTCGGGCGCAGAAGCTACCAAGCGCGGCGGCAGCCGGGCAAGGCGCCGCGGCGGTCTTCACATGCGGCTCTCGGGGGCGGCGAACAGCCTGCCCTCCGCTCCGCCCCTGCCGTATCCTGCCGGGCGCGAACGGCCCTCGTCCGCCCGTTCCCCTCCCGATGCCCTCCCGCTCCCCCACCGACTCCGCCGCTCGCGAGCGCGCCTACCGTCTGCGCGCGCTCGGCAGCCTGGCCGCGAGCGTGCTCGTGGTGCTCGCGGCGTTCCGGCTGTGGCCCCCGCCCGACGGCCCGGCGTACGACAACGTCCTGCGCGTGGAGCGCCCCCAGGAGGCCATCGAGATCGAGCGGATCGAGCCGACGGTCCAGACGCGGACGGCCCCACCCGCACCGCCGCCGCAGGACGTGGCGCTCCCGCCCATCGAGGTGCCGGACGAGCGGGTCGTCGAGGAGCAGATCGTGCGCCTCGACGTGCCCGTCCTGGAGTCGGCGCCGAACGCGCCGCCGGGGCCACCCGCACCGCCGCCGGCCCCCGCCGGCCCGCCGCAGCCGGAGACCGGACCGGCGCCGCTCGTCGAGCGGCCATCGCGGAGCCCGGTCCCGGTGCGGTTCTCGGAGCCGGCCTACCCGCCAGAGGCCCGCCGCGAGGGCGTCCGCGCCCGCGTCCGTGTTCGCGTCCTCGTCGACGACCGGGGCCGCGTCGAGGAGGCCCGCATCGTCGAGCGTGTCCGCCTCGGGCGGGGCGACCGCGAGGAGCCCGTCGCGGACCTCCCCTACGGGATGGACGAGGCCGCGCTCGAGGCCGCGCGCCGCTACCAGTTCCGCCCCGCGCAGGACGACGGCCGCCGCGTCCGCTCCTACACCACCATCACGTGCAGCTTCGGGGTGTGAGGCGCCATCAGAAGGCCCTCCTCAACTACTGAGTCATTCCCGTGCATGCGGGAATCCAGCGGAAGGAGCGATCTGCTTATAGAGATCGTCCCAATCCGGATTTTCCGAACTGATCAGTCGCAGCTTCCACGCCCGGTTCCACTTCTTGAGTTGCTTCTCCCGCACGATGGCGTCGCGGATGTCATCGAATGCCTCGTAGTGGACGAGGCGATGCACGCCATACCGCTTCGTGAACCCCTCCCTGGCATCGCTCCGATGCTCCCACACCCGACGGAGGAGGTCGTTCGTCACGCCGACGTAGAGCGTGCCGTTGTAGTCACTGGCCAGGATGTAGACGTAGCCCTGCCTGGGCATGGACGATGGGGTGAAGCGGCGTCTGGATTCCCGCCTTCGCGGGAATGACGTGGAGAGTAAGGCGTCGGCCTAGGCACTTGGCGGTCTGTTCGGAGGTATGATATGGAAGGCCAGACGGAGTGCCTCATGGCATGAGCGTCACCGGCTGCGTCGCCACCGCCTCTCCCGCCGCCACCCGGACGACGTAGACGCCGGGCGGGAGCGAGCCGGCCTCGACCGAGAGCGCGTGCCGGCCCGCCCCGAGCGGGCCGTCGTGCAGCACGGCCACCTCCCGGCCGAGCGAGTCGAGGAGCACCACACGCACCGCCGACGGACGCACCAGCGAGAGAGTGGCCTCGGCCGCCCCCCGCGCCGGGTTCGGCGAGACCGAGAGCCCGAGCGACTCCGCCTCCTCCGGCGCGGGCGGGGGCTCCGCCGCCGCCGTCACCACCTCCCCCGTCCGCCACACCCAGCCCCGCGCCGTGCCCCCCTCAGCCAGCCCCACGTAGAGCCGCCCCTCTGGACCCAGCGCCGCTGCCGCCAGGAAGATCGAGTCGCTGATCTCCGGCGCTCGCCCGACTGCCGCCCACGTCGAGCCTGCGTCGTTGGTCCGGTAGATCGTCCCCCGCCCCAGCACGGCCAGCGCGGTTGCGCCCCCCAGTGAGAGCACCGCCTTCGCTCCACCGCCCACGCCGAACGGCGGTCCTTCCGGCAGCGCCATGCCCCCCTCGGGGCCCCACGCCTCGCCCCCATCGTCGCTCCACCACGCCCGCGTGCCCTCTTGCCCGCTGATCCGCCCTAGCAAGAGCGCTCGGACGTCCCCGCCCTCCTGCTCGACCACCCCGAGCCTCTCGCCGACGTAGTAGACCGCCCGCCACAGCCCGCTCTCTCGGTACCTCTCGCCCCCGTCATCGCTGAGGTTGACGCCCCACCGACCCGCGGCCAGGACCCGTCCGGGGGCGGAGGAGCCGGGCGGGAGTGCGACGAAGTCGTGGGCGCCGGCCCACGAGCCGGTCCCCTGTCCTGGCACCTCGGCCTCGGTGAACGAGCCGCCGCGATCGGTGGAGTATGCGATGCCTACGAGGGCTCCTGTGAGAACCCGCCCATCCCAGGGCGAGCCAAGGGGGACCTCGTAGAGTCCGTAGTCCCCTAGATCATCCACCTGCTGCCATGTGAAACCCCCGTCGAGTGAGCGTCTCGTCGTGCTGAGCGTCGTTGTCATGAGGGTGTCAGGATCGGGGCCGTTGGGACCGTCGCCGCCTAGAGGAAGAAGGGTAACGGCGAAGGGGAAGTGGCTTGGAAGAACCCAAACACCAGCCCCTCCTCCGCTCGTGTCGAGCCAGTAGGGGCCCTCTCTCCCTGTGACCCAGACAGTACCGGATCTGTCAAGCGCAAGGTCGAAGGCATCAATGGGCATATCACCGACGCGTTCCCAGGCGAAGCCGTCGCCGGGCAACGGGAGGTCCTGCGCAGCCACAAGAGGAAGAGCCGCCCCTACCCCCACCGCGAAGGCGAGGGCGATGGCGGCGCGGCGGAGGGACCGGAGAGGCTGCGAGGCCATCGTGTCAGGGGAAGCCGGGGAGGGTGCGCCAGCACGATATGGCGCACCGGCTTGCGCGACAAGCCCGACGCGCGCCCCGCTCACCCGAAGTCGAGCTGGAGCGAGGGCGGGGGGTTGAAGTAGCGCGTCCCCGAGGGCGGGTCGGCGATCTGTCGGACGAGCTCTTCGAACGCCGCCGCGTCGCGGACGAAGTCGATCCGGCCGGCGTCGATGACGAGGAGCGGGCCCTTCTGGTAGTGCGCGAAGTGGCGGTCGTAGGCGTCTGTGAGCTCGGCGAGGTAGGCCGCGTCCATGTCGGCCTCGTACGCCCGCCCCCGGAGCGCCACGTTGTGAACGAGCCGGTCCACGGGCGAGCGGAGGTAGACGACGAGGTCGGGCACGGGCGCGTTCGGCTCCATCAGCGAGAACAGCGTCTCGTAGAGCTGGAGCTCGTCGCCGGAGAGCGTGACGTGGGCGAAGATCCGGTCCTTGTCGAACGTGTAGTCCGCGACGACCTGCTGCTGGAAGAGGTCGCGCGCGGCGAGGTCCTTCTGCTGGCCGAAGCGGCTGGCGAGAAAGGCGAGCTGGGTCTGGAACGCCCACCGCGCGGGGTCGGCGTAGAAGGCCGGGAGGAACGGGTTTTCGTCGAACCGCTCCAGCACGAGGCGGGCGTCGGCACGCCGGGCCAGCATCCGGGCCAGCGTGGTCTTGCCGGCCCCGATCACGCCTTCGACGGCGACGTAGCGGAGGCGCTCGGGGAGGACGGCCGGAGGGGAAGCGGGGGGCATCGGTCAGGGCGAAGAGGCCGACGCCGGGCCGCGGCGCCGCAGGCGGACCGCCCGCACCGTCAGCACCAGCATCCACCCGGCGAGGAGCAGGAGCCCGTACATCTCGCGGCTCTGCTCGACGGCCTCGTTCTCCATCTCCCACGCCCCGAACAGGTCCGCGAACGGGATCCGGCCGAGGACGCCGGGGGCGAGGGCTGCCGCCCAGCCGAGGCAGAGGAGCGCCACCGCGAGGGGCGGGAGCGGCCACGCGGGGCGCAGGTTCGCCAGCACGCAGGCGCCCGCAGCGGCGAGGTAGACGGCGACCCAGGCCCACGGGTCGGGGTCGTTGAGCTGGACGAGGGCGCCGAAGGCGAACAGCGCGGCCATCAGGAGGTTGGCGAGGCGCATCGGACGGGGGCGTCAGCGGAGGGCGAGGTCGGTCGGCTCGACCCGGGCCGCGTCCGGGCAGGCGGCGAGGAGGTCGGCGACGGAGCGCTCGGCGCCCGGCACAACGAGGTCGGGGGCGAGGTCGGCGAGGGGCTGGAGGACGAACCGGCGCTCGGCGAGGCGCGGGTGGGGGAGTGTGAGCGTGGGCGTCTCCAGCACGCGGCCGGCGTAGAGGAGGAGGTCGAGGTCGAGGGGGCGCGGGCTCCAGGGCGGCGCCTCGGCGTCGCGCCCGGCGAGGCGTTCGAGGGCGTGGAAGACGCCGAGGAGGGCGTCGGGGGCGTGTGTGGTGCGGACCTCGGCGACGGCGTTGAGGTGGTCGGGCTGGGGCTCCTGGCCGGGCCGGCGGTGTGCCTCGGTCTCGTAGACGGGCGAGACGGCCTCGACGCGGACGCCGGCGGTGGCGTCGAGGGCGGCGACGGCGGCGCGGAGGGCCCCGGCCCGGTCACCCGCGTTCGCGCCCAACCCAACGTACGCCGTCACCTCCGGGTCCGAAGCGGTCTCGGTCATGAGCGTACAGCGCGGTAGGCCACCTCCGCCCGGTCGCACGGCCCGCCCACGGGCGGGTTCGGCTTCCGCACCGTCACCTCCACGCGCTCGACGGCGGGGTAGTGGTCGAGCACGGCGTGGGCGATCCGGTGGGCGATCCGCTCGATGAGATAGAACTTGTTCCCCATCACGACCTCCTTGATGAAGGCGTAGACGCGCTCGTAGTCCACGGTCTTGTCGAGGGCGTCCTCGAGCGCCGCCTCGTCCACGTCGAGGGTCATGGCCACGTCCACCTCGAAGCGCCCGCCGATGCGGTGCTCCTCCTGCATCACGCCGTGGTGGGCGTAGAAGACGGCGTTGACGAGGCGGACGGTCGCGAGCACGGGGAGGGGGTCGGCGAGGAGACGAGCCGGAAGCTACGGCCTCGGTTCCGCCCGTCCCAGCCGTCCCCACGCCTTCCCCCTCTTCCCACCTCTCGATGGGGCGGGACAGGGGCGCGCTTCGGTGAACTTGCTGAGACGTTCGGGCAGAGCGCCGCGGGATGCGCTTCAGCCCGCTACCTTCCCGACCGATGCCCGAGGGACCGCCGCCCTCGCCTTGGATGCAGCGCGGCCTCACTCAGAACGGACCCGCCGCCATGCCTCTCCGCGTCTGCCTCCTTCTCGCGATCGCTCTCCCCCTGCTCGCCCCATCGACCCTGGCCCAGGGCGACGACACGATCCTCCGAGAGGACTTCGAGAGCTACCCCGCTCCGAGCCTCCTCGACGGGCAGGGCGGGTGGTCCGGCTACGACGGCTCCGAGCACGCCACCGCGACGGTCGTCGCGGGGGCGGGCGTGGACGGCAGTCAGGCCCTCGCCATCGCCGCCCTCGACGGGGACTTCCGCTCTGACACCTACGGGCTGAGGCTCGGCGTCGAGCCTCCGACCCAGGGCGTGTACTGGGTCAGCCTCCGCTACCGCCCCCCCTCGGCCGAGGACTGGCTGGCCGGGCTGTGCTTCCGCCTCGGCCACACCGAGGTCAACGCCACCGACGACGAGGCGTGGGCCACGTGGAAGAACGACTGGTGGCGCCTCCACCGCGCCCTCGACCAGTCGGCCGACCGGTGGTACACCCTCGCCCTCCGCGTCGACGCGGACCACGCCGTGTACAGCGCCTGGGTCGACGGCGTCCGGCTCGGCGAGGGGCTCCCCCTCCTCGAGCAGGGCAGCGGCGACCTCCTCTACCTCGGCGGCGCCGGCACCGACGGCGCCCCCCTCCTCGTCGACGAGCTCGTCGTCTCGGAGACCCGGCCGTCCGGGCTCCTCGACCAGCCGCTGCTCCCGCAGCCGGGCCCGGACCACCTCTTCCGCTTCGCGGCGCTCGGGGACCCCCAGCCCGGCATGAACGACTACGACCAGAACATCGCCCAGCTCCACGTCGCCGTCGACCAGATCCAGGCGTCGGGCGCCGCGCTCTCGGTGGCGCTGGGCGACATGGTCCACGAGGCCGACGACGAGCAGGCCTACGCCGACGTCCGCGCCGCGCTCGACCGTCTCGACGAGGCCCCCGGGCACACCGACTGGTACACCGTCCGGGGCAACCACGACCGCCGCGACCACTACCGCGCCTACTTCAAGCCCGACCTCGACTACGCCTTCGTCCACGAGGGCGTCCGCTTCGTCGTGCTCGACGCCGTCGGCGAGGGGGACGTCGACCCGCCGTCGGGGACGTACGAGGGGCTGACAGAGGCGCAGCTGGCGTGGGTCCAGGAGGAGCTGGTAGCCGCGCGCGCGGCCGACGAGGAGGTCGTCCTCGTCACCCACATCTCGCCGTGGCAGGACAACCCCATGGGCGCCGGCTCCTACTACCAGATCGGCCCCGGCCGCGACGCGCTCGTGGACCTCATCGAGGGCTACGGCGTCATGCTCGTCCTCAGCGGACATTACCACAAGGCGCTCTGGCACCACGAGAGCAACGGCACCGACTACCTCGTCGTGGCCGGCACCGCCATCGCGCGGGAGGGCGCCCTGGACTGGGCCCTCATCGACGTCTACCCGGACCGCTTCGAGGTCTACAACAAGCCGCTCTTCGCGGCCTACGACGCCCCCGAGGTCGAGGACTTCTACAACTCCGCCACGGCGGAGTGGCGGTCGTTCGCCGAGCAGCTCCTGATGACGCCCGACATCGCGTGGGGCCCCATCACGATCCCCCGCCACCGGCCCGTCGCGACGGCGCAGGAGGAGGCACCGACGGGCACCGGGTTCGCGCTGGGGCAGAGCCGCCCCAACCCCGCCCGCGATACGGCCGAGATCGCCTTCACGCTGCCCGAGGCCGGGGCCGCCCGCCTCGCCGTCTACGACGTGCTCGGCCGCGAGGTCGCCGTCCTCGTCGAGGGCCCCCTCGCGGCGGGGACGCACCGGGTGCAGTGGGCGCGCGACGGCTATCCCAGCGGGGTCTACGTCTACCGCCTGACGGCCGACGGGCACGCCGCCTCGCGGCGGCTGGTGCTCTCCGACTGAGCGCCCGCTAGAGGCCGAGCTGCTCCAGGAGGGCGGCGTCCTCGGGCGTGAGCCGGCCCGCCTCGCGGTCGGCGAGGAGGCCCGCCGTGTAGAGGGTGCCGTAGAGGCCGAGCACCCCGTCGCTCCGCTTGGCGTGCTCCTCGAAGAAGGCGACGAGGTCGTGGGCGGCGACCGCGCCGCGGATGGCGTCGTCCGTGTCGATCGCGCGGGGGCCGTAGGGGCCGTCGGGCGCGCGCGCGGGGAACGACTTCTCGGGGTCGAAGAGGCGGCGACCGAGGTGGCATCCCGTGCACTGGATGGGCGCGTCGAGCGGGCGCGGCGGCGTGGCCGTGGCGCCGGCGAGGCGGCCGTCGGCGCCGTAGACGGCGAAGTCCCAGAAGCCGTCGGCGCGGCGGCGCTTGACGGTCGTCTCCAGGACGGCCTCGCCCTCCCGGTGCTCACCGACGATTACTGTGCCCGCGGGATAAACGAGACGGTCGCCCGCGGTGCGGTAGCCCGCCAACGCCTCGCGCAGAGCCGCGGTCGGCACGTAGACCCTCCGCCGCGCCGAGGTCATCACGCCGTCCACCTCGGTCGTGAACCAGTCCGTGTCGCCCGCCGCGTAGGGCGCCTCCCCGCGCAGGGCGTCGAGCGTGGGCGGGAGGCCGCGCGCCTCGGCGTAGGTCGCACCCACGAAGGCGACGAACTCGTCCCAGTCGATCACGCCGTCGGCGTTGGCGTCGTCGAGGACGGCGCGGAACGGCTCGGGCAGCGCCTCGGGGCGGATGGCCAAGCGACCCTCCCCCACCATCAGACCAGCCTCGACGGGGTCCCCCCCCTCGGGCCCGACGTAGCCGCCGAGGTAGTAGCGCAGGAGCGTCTCTTCGTTGCTCTTGTCGAGGTCCACACGGAGGCCGTCGGCCGGGCCGCCCGCGCAGGCGGCGAGGAGCAGGGCGAGGACGAATGGAGGGACGAACCGGCGCGGGGGAGGGATCACGCCCTCCCCCCCTCTAGCGACGTCGATCACGGGGTGTTGAGCTGTTGGAGGTACGCGGCGGCCTGAGCGTCGCCGGGACTGAGGGCGAGGACCTGCTCGAGGAGGCGGCGGGCCTCGGCGGTCTCGCCCCGCTCGGCGGAGATCACGGCGAGGTTGCCGAGCGCAGGCACGTAGACGGGGTCGTAGCGGAGCGCGGCCTCGAACTGCGCCTCGGCGCCCTCGAGGTCGCCCTGCGCGAGGAGGGCGGCGCCGAGGTTGGCGCGCGCCTCGACGAACGGCGGTCGGAGGCCGACGGCGCGGCGGAGGGCCTCGGCGGCCTCGGCGGCCCGCCCGCCCTGAAGGAGCAGGAAGCCGTAGTTGTTCCAGCCGTCGGCGTGGAGGTCTGGGGCCCGTCGGAGCCCCTCCCTGTAGGCGGCCAGCGCGTCCTCCGCCCGACCGGCGGCGGCCAGCGCCGCCGCCTGCTCGAGGCGGGCCTCGACGAGCCCCGGCTGCGCCGCCACGGCCTGCGTGAGAGCGTCGGCGGCCCCCGCCGCGTCCCCCAGCCGGAGGCGGACGTCGCCGAGCGCGTAGAGCAGGCGGGCGTGCCCGGGCCACCGCTCGGCGCCCTCGGCGAAGACCTCGGCCGCCTCCGCGAGCGCGCCCGACTCGCGGAGCGCCCCGCCGAGGGCGAGGGAGGCGTCGGGCCGGTACACGCCGGCGGCCTCCCCCGCGCGGAGGAGCGACACAACGCGGGGGAGGTAGTCCGGGAGCGGGTGCTGCGTCTCGTAGAGCATCCAGTAGGCGAGGCCGAGGTCGGTGTCGCTCGCGGCCCTTGCCCTGCCGGGTGCGCGCGCGAGGGCTTGCTCGCGCGCCGTCGCGTCCACGAGCACGAACGGCTCGGTCACCGTGCCGCCCCGCTCGATGGCCTCGGGCGGCCGGGCCGGAGGAAGCCGTCGGCGGATCCAGTGGTCGGTGAAGGTGACGTGGGGGATGTCGTCGGTGCCGGCGCGCTGGAGGTGGCAGCTCACGCAGTCGCCGGTCACGGCCTCCTGGGGGATGCCCGCCTCCGGCCGCGAGCACAGCACCTCGTGCCCTCCTCCGACGCTGCCGTCGCCGCCGTGGCAGGAGCGGCAGGCGGCGTTGAAGTGGTCGGGGTCCATCCGCGCCGTCGGGCGGTGGGGGTCGTGGCACGTCGTGCAGGTGAGCGCGCGGTCCGTCCCTTGCGTCTCTTCGAAGCAGGCGCTCCGCATCAGGCGGAGGGCGTGGGAGGAGATCCCGAAGCGCTCGGGGTCGTCCACCTGCTCCTCGCGGACGAACACGCGGCGGTGGTCCGTGAGCGGCGTGCCGGGACGGTAGGTGGTGGGGTCCTCGCCCTCAGCGAAGACGGTGAAGCCGGTGAGGTGGCACTGCTGGCAGACGGCGAGCTGCCGCGTCGCGTCGAGGCGGGCGGGGTTGACGATGGTGGGGTCCGCCCCGCCGCCACCCGCGTCGGCCAGCCGCGCCTCGACGTGGGCGCCGCCCGGCCCGTGGCAGCGCTCGCAGGTGATGCCGAGAGGGACGTTGGTGTAGGCGTTCTGGGTGCCGTCGGCGAAGCCTGGGCGCCCGTTGTGGCACGTCATGCATTCCAGCGTGATGGGCCGCTCGAAACGGCTGTTCTGCTGGACGTAGCCCGGGCTGAGGTCCCACAGCGACCGCTCGACGTACCACGTGAGCGGCATCTCGGTGAGGTAGCCGAAGCCGACCTCGCCCTCCCCACCCGGGGTCGCAGCGCCCGTGGTCATCATGTAGGAGCGCGTGGCGTTGCCGGAACCGACGACGTGGCTCGCGGCGTGGACCCGTTCGTAGCCCGGCGTATCGGGGCGGGTCTCCCGCTGGAAGAGCGTGTCGCCCCGGACGAAAGCCTGGTAGCAATACCCGCTCGGCTCGTGGCACACGACGGGCCCACGACCGGTGGCGTCGAACCGCTCAGGCGCCGTGGCGGGATCGAACCGCGTGACCGATCGGCCCATCCCGGTCTCGTGGTAGCTCGCGTAGAGGTCGCCGTGGCACGAGCCGCACGCCTCGTCGCCGACGTAGGCGGCCTCGGCGGCGGGCGCTCCCCCTTCGGCGGCGCGCTCGGGCGCGCACCCACCGGCGGCCGACGCCGCGAGGAGCGCAGCCACAACGAGGAACGGACGGAGCACGAGCATGGGAGGAGAACCGCGCGGGGCCTTTAGCCGGAGCCCCGCCGTGCCGAAAATACCCAGGGCCTGACCCGCCGTCAGGGCCCCGCCGCGTCCCTCCGACGGGATTCGTCTCAATTCGGTACACGCCTTGCCACCCGCCCCTGTGGTGTGGGATCGCGCCCGCGCCGGCCCACCGTCGCCTTCGCCCGTTACGAGATTGCCCTCCCGCATTCCCTCTGCGCCCCCCCTTTCCAGCCACGGCGTCCTCTTCGCCGGGGCGTTCGCGCTCGGGTGCCTGGTGCTCTCCGCGACGCTCCTGTTCGAGATGGCGGGCCCAGCCCAGCCGGCGCTATCGTTCGACGCGGCCGTCCTCACGGTGGGCGCCTCGGAGGCCAGCCCGGAAGACGCCGCCGAGGCCCCTCAAGCCGTCTTCCTCGACGACCCCGACCCGATCCCGGCGAGCGTCCTGACGGCGCTGGAGCGGGCCGCCGAGGAGCCGTTCGAGACCGAGCTCACGCGGCTCCTCGATGCCCTCCAGTATGGGTTCGGCGAGCGGAGCGTGCAGGTCGAGCCGACGCTCCGTCCCTACGCGTTCCGCCTCGCCGGCCGCCTCAACGTCCGCACCGGCTCGTTCCGCGTGATCGCCGGGGCGCCCGACCCCGCCCTCGCGGAAGCCCGCGCCGCGACCCTCCGCAACCTCTTCGCCACCGCTGGCGTGGCGCCCGGCCGCCTCACGGTCGTGGCGCGCGCCGGCGCACCGGCCCTCCGCGCTGAGCCGACCTGACGACGGCCCCCTTCGCCGCTAACGACCCCCGCCATGCCCCTTCTCGGCAGCATCCTGACCCACCTCGTCCTCGCCGTCACGCTCGTGCTCGCCGCCGCCGTGGCCGGCCTGATGGCCTTCCACTACGTCCGCGCCCGCCGGCTCGAGCGGCAGGGGGAGAGGTACGAGCCCGACGCGGCCCACGGGGCGCAGCCCGACACGGCCGCGCAGCGGGTCAAGAGCGCGGAAGAGATCGCCCAGATCCGCGCCCGCATCGAAGCGCTCATGGAGCAGCAGCAGGTCCGGACCGAGACGCAGGGCCAGCACCTCGCGCAGAAGCTCGACGAGATCCGGACGCACATGAACACGCAGGACCGGAAGTTCGACGGGATCAAGAGCGAGCTCCGGCACGAGATCCGGCGTCGGGACGGCGAGCTCGACGACCTCCGCCACCAGCTGGCCTCCGCCCTCGACGCCTTCTGGCAGTCGATGCCCGCGCTGCCCGAGGGGGAGGCGCGCCCTCCCCGGCCGGCTCTCCCCGCCCTGGACGCTCCCTCCCCACACACACCAGAGGGCTACGACGAGGCGTCGGACGACGGGTCGGCCTACGACGATGAGGCCGCCGCACCAGACATCCCGGTGGACCCCTTCGCAGTGGATCCCTACGAGGGCCATCCGACCCACGAGGGCCTCGCCGACGAGCCGGCCGCGTTCGAGCCGTCGGCCGTGTCTGCCGAGCAGTTTGTAGACGCCGAGTCAAATGCCGGGATGCCTCTGGACGCGAGCGCCCCTGCCCCGGTCGCCCCTCCCGGGTCCGACCTCGGCCGTGAAGCGACGGAGCTGCAGGGGGATCCGCTGGAGGCGGCCGGCCCACCCCCCTCTTGGTCCCGCCCCTTCTCTGAGGCTCCGTCGGACCCGCTCGCCGAACAGCCCGTCCTCTGGGAAGAGGACACGCCCTCCCCCCTCCCCCCCCTCAACACGGCCTCGGACACACCCCCCTCGCTCGCACCGAGCGATGCGTGGGCTCCGCCACCTTCCCCGAGCTCTCTGGCCGATCCCCCGGAGGCAATCGCTCCAGAGCCGTCGATCTCCGAGGAGAGCGTGCCGGTCGGAACGGAAGATGCCCGGTTCCAGCACGAGGACATTCCGTTCCAGCGCGAGGACACCCCATCCCAGCACGTCGAGTCGGTGCCGGACGAGCCCCCGACCCTGGCTGCCGGGCCGCTCGAAGCCTTCCCCGTCTCCCCGACCCCCGCACCCCCTCCGGTCCTGGAGCCGCTGCCTCCTGCCGCGCCGCCGCCCGCCGCGCCGCCCGCCGTTGCGCCTCCAGCGTCCGCTGCCCTCCAGCCTCCCCCGTTGGAGGAGCCCCGGGCCTTCGAACCTGCAGATCCCTACACCCCCGTGCCGCCGGCGCCTCAGCACCTCGCGTTCGATGCGCCGCCCTCGACGCCTGCCGATCCGGCGTCTGGAGAGCAGAGGCCTGCAGCGTTGCCGGCCGAGGAGCCCGCCCCGGAGTGGACCCCGCCCTCCGCTGGCGGTGACGGCTCGGCGCCCGGCTCAGCGCCGCCGCCGGCCCCCGCCGAGCCCGCGCAGAAGGACGACCTCACCGTCGTTACGGGCATCACCCCGGAGCTTCAGGAGGCGCTCTACGCGGCCGGCGTGTACACGCTCGACGAGATGGCCCGCTGGAGCCGCGCCGACGCCCGGCGCATCAGCGGGCTCGTCGGCGTGCCCGAGGAGGTCATCATGCACCAGTGGATCTTCGAGGCGCAGTCGGTCCTCTTCGAGCAGTACCAGAGCCTGATGACCCGGTAGCGCAGCGGCGGAGCGGGGCGGTCTAGTCGCTGACCACCGCCAGCCCCTCGGGGATCGCGGACAGCCGGTGGAACGCTGCGACCCGCTCGTCGAGGCGCTCGGGCGTGAGGTCGAGCAGGCGCTCGGGGCCGAACGCCTCGACCACGAACGAGGCCAGCGCGCTGCCGACGACGACGGCCTGCTTCAGCGCTTCGGCGTCGGTGCGCCCCAGGCGAGCGAGGTGGCCGGCGAAGCCGCCCAGGAACGTGTCGCCCGCCCCGGTGGGGTCGTGGAGGTCTTCCAATGGGTAGGCTGGTGCCGAGAACACGGTGTCGCCGGTGAAGAGGAGCGCGCCATGCTCCCCTTTCTTGATCACGAGCGTGTCTGGGCCGAGCGCGCGGATCGCGCGGGCGGCGCGGATAAGGTTCGGCTCCCCGGCCAGCTCCCGCGCCTCGGCGTCGTTCACGATCAGCACGTCGACGCGGCCGAGCACCTCGCGCAGCCGCTCCGGCGTCTGCTCGATCCAGAAGTTCATCGTGTCGAGCACGACGAGGTCCGGCGTGCGGACCTGATCGAGGACGGCGAGTTGGACGGCCGGGTCGAGGTTGCCGAGGCAGACGATGCGGCTGTCGCGGTAGGGCTCGGGGAGGTCCGGCTCGAACCCGGCGAGGACGTTGAGGTGCGTCGCGAGGGTGTCGCGCTGGTTGAGGTCGTAGTGGTAGCGGCCGGCCCAGAAGAACGTGTCCCCGTCGGGGTTCCGCACGAGCCCGTCGAGGTCGAGGCCGCGCTCCTGGAGGAGGGCGACGTGCGCGTCGGGGAAGTCGCGGCCGACGACGGCGTTGAGGCGGACGGGCGCCGTGAGGAAGCGGGCGGCGAGGCCGATGTAGGTGGCCGAGCCGCCGAGGATTCGGTCGGCGTACCCGAACGGGGTCTCGATGGAGTCGAAGGCGACGGTGCCGACGACGAGGACGGGGGTGTCCGAGGAGCCCGTGGCGAGGGGCATGAGCGCGGAGGCTGGGGGCAGGGGCCCGGAAGATAGCGGACCCGCCCGCGCCGATGCGCCCGGCGAAGCCGGCCAAGCCGGTGAGGGCTGGCCGGCACGGCCCCGACCGCAGCGCGGCCTAGTCGCGGATCTTCGAGATCCAGTCGTCGGCCTTCTTCACGACGACGCCGGCCACGGCCGCCTTCACGGCGTCGCCGACGACCTCGGCGAGGTCCTTCGACCGCTCGTACCCGACCTCGGCCTTCTCGGCCACGACCTCGGCGGCCTCGCTCAGGGCGTTGGCCGCCCGCTTCAGCTGGTCGGCCACCACGGCCCCCGCGTCGTCGGCGTAGACGGCGGCGTCCTTGCGGAGCTGCTTGGCCCGCTTCTCGACGCGGTTGGTGAAGCTCGGCGGCTCCGGGTCGGGGATCAGCGCCATCACGAGGCGCCCGACGACGAGGCCGATGCCAGCGGCAGCGGCCACCGCGAGCACCGGGTTCTCCTCGACCCACCGCCGCGTCTGGTCGAGCGGGTCCGTCTCGTAGTCGTCGGGCATCTCGTAGCTCGTGGGCGCGGGAGGCAGGACGGGGTCGGCGGGGCGGGCGGCGCCCTCGGAGGAGCCCTCGACGGTGCCCGGCGCGGTCGCCATCGGGGCCGTGGCTTGCTTGACGGGCTCACCGCCCGCGTCGGGGACGGACGCCGTGGGGTCGGCGGCGGAGGTCGGCTGTGCCGGCGGGGTGGCGCCGGACGGGTCGTTCGCGTTGGGCTTGGCCATGACGGGAGAATGCAAGAGAGGCGGGAGAGAGGGGGCGGACGCGGCGCGCCCGTCCGTCGGGGTACACCGCCCCATCTCCCAATTGTTTCGCGGCCAGGCTCTGTGGAGATACGAAGACGCCGTGCCGCGCGTATACTAGTCACTCCCGGCCCCTCCGCCGGGCGGCCCCGTTCGCCCGCCTCGTCCCCCAACCCGTTCCGGAGGAATGACCGACCGGCCCGTCGTCCGTCCCCCCGCGGGCAGCGGCGCACGCGCGGCGTCACCGCCCGCGTCCGCCCGCCTCGCCCGTCTCCTCCTCCTCCTCGCCTTCGCGGCCCCCGCCGCCGCGCAGCCGGCGCCCGCGCCCGGCGCCCCCGGCCTCGCCCACGCCGACGACGCCTACGAGGCAGCGCGCGCCCTCTACGACGCGCGCCTCTTCGCCCAGGCCGCCGACGCCTTCGCGGCGTACCGCATGGCCGACCCCGAGAGCCCGCGCCGCGCCGAGGCCCTCTTCTACGAGGCCGACGCCGCCCTCAACGCGGGCGACGAGGCGCGCGCCGCCGCCCGCTTCGCCGAGGTTCGGGCGGCCTACCCCGCCCACGCCCTCGCCGGCCGCTCGGCCCTCGCCCTCGGCACCTTCTACTCTGGGGAGGACCGCTACGCCGAGGCCGAGGCCGCCCTCCAGGACGCCCTCCTCGTCGCCCACACCGACGCCAACGCGGCGCGCCTCCACTACCTCCTCGGCCAGACCGCGCTGGCGCAGGACCGACCCTCGGCCGCCCTCGCCTCGTTCGACCGGGCCGCGAGCTACGCCGGCACCGAGACGGCGCCGCGCGCGCTCTACGCCGCCGCGACCGTGCAGGTGGACGCGGGCGAGTGGGCCGGCGCAGCCGAGCGGTTCGAGCGCCTCGCGCGGCAGCACCCCGAGAGCCCCCAGAACGCCGAGGCCGGCCTGGGGCTGGCCGAAGCCTACGCCCGCCTCGGTCGGTTCGAGGAGGCCGCCGCCGAGGCCACGCGCCGCCTCCCCGCCGCGGAGGGCGACGACCGGGCCCGCGCCCACCTCCTCCTCGGCGACGCCCGCCTCCGCCTCGGCGACCGCGAGGCCGCGCGCGATCACCTCCTCTCCGTCCCACCCGATAGCCCCTACGGACGACGCGCCCGCTTCGGCCTCGCCCGCCTCGCCTTCGACCGGGGCGACTTCGAGGCCGCCGCGCGCGACTTCGCCGCCGTCCGCGAGGGCCAGAACAAGCCCGACGACCGGGCGCTCGACGACGCCCTCGCGCACGAGGCCACCTACTTCGAGGGGCTGGCGCGGAAGGCGCTCGGCGACCTCGGCGAGGCCGAGCGCCGCCTCGAGGCCGCCACCACGCGCCGGCCCGTCGGCGCCTATGCGGACGCCGCCCTCCTTGAGCTGGGGGTCCTCCGCTTCGAGCGGCGCGCCTACGACGGCGCCGCCACCGCCTTCCGCACGCTCATCGACACCTACGGCACCTCGCCCTACGCGGGCGAGGCGGCCCGGATGCTGGGCGAGTCGTACGCCGCCCTCGGCGACACGCGGCGCGCGCGGGAGGCCTACGAGCTGGCCGAGCGCCTCGGCACCGCCGACCCCGAGCTGGGCGTGGAGGTGGAGTTCCAGGAAGCCTACGGGTTCTTCCGCGCCGGCCGCTACGCCGAGGCCGTCCCCGCCCTCCTCGCCGTCGTGGACGACGACCCGCGCGGGCCGCGGGCGGGCGAGGCGCTGTTCTGGGCGGGCGAGGCCGCCTTCCAGGCTCGGGAGTATGGCCGCGCCGAGGACCTCCTCCGCCGCCTCCTCCAGGAGTACCCCGGCCACCGGCAGACCGACGCCGCCCGCTACGTCCTCGCCTGGACCCACTTCAAGCGGCGCGACTACGCCGCCGCCGCGCGCGCCTTCGAGCAGTTCCTCTCGGCCTACACGCGCTCGGCCGAGTCGGTCCCCTACTACGCCGACGCCCTCCTCCGCCTCGGCGACGCCTACTACGCCCTCCGCCGCTTCGACGAGGCCGTCGCCGTCTACAACCGTGTCGCCGCCGCCACGCCGGACCGCCAGGGCTACGACTACGCCCTCTTCCAGATCGGGCAGGCCCACGCCGCGGCCGGGCGCACCGATGCCGCGATGGCCGCCTTCGACCGCGTCCTCCGTGAGTTCTCGTCGTCGCCCATCCGCCCGCAGGCCCGCTACGCCCGCGGTTTCCTCCTCTTCAACGGGGGCGACTACGACGCCGCCATCGCTGAGTACCGGCAGGTGCTCCAGAACAGCCCCGACAGCCCCATCGCGGCCAAGGCGCTCTACGGCATCGGCGACGCCCACTACAACGCGGGGCGGCTAGAGGACGCCGTCGGCGCCTACCGCGACGTGCTCCGCCGGTACCCCGACAGCCCCTTCGTCGCCAACGCCATCGACGGGCTGGAGTTCGCGCTCGAAGGGCTCGGCCGCGGCGACGAGTTCGACGCCGTCGTCGCGGCGTACCAGGCGGCGACGCCCGACCCCGGCGCGCAGGACCGCCTCCGCCTCCGCCGCGCCGAGCTGATGTACCAGAACGGCGACTTCGACGGCGCCGTCGCGGCGCTGGAGGCGTTCGTCCGCGACGCCCGCGACGCGGCGCTTATCCCGCCGGCCCTCCTCACGCTCGGCAACGCCTACACCGCCCTCGGGGAGTTCGGCGAGGCCGCCCGGCCGTTCCGCCGCCTCGCCGACGGCTACCCCGAGAGCCCGCTCCGCCCCGAGGCCGTGCTCCGCCTCGGCGAGGCCCTCCTCGAAGCCGGCGACGCCCGGGCCGCCGCCGACGCCCTCGGCGGGTACGAGCAGCGCTTCCCGGCTGACGCCGAGCGGATCGCCGCCGCCCTCTGGGCCGAGGCCCGCGCCCTCCGCCGCCTCGGCAACGACGCCGAAGCCGACGCCCGCGTCGAGCGCCTCCTCGCCGCCTACCCCGACACCGCCGCCGCCGCCGAAGCCCGCCGCCTGGCGGAGGGGGACTGATGGAGGCCCAGCCCATCCGCGCCTCCTTCGTGCTCCAGGAGGACGACGTGCTGACGGCCGCCCGCCTCAGCCACGCGCCCCACGTGACCGGGCTCCGACGCGCGCTGCTGCTCCTGGCCGCCGTCTTCGCGGGCATCGCGCTGCTCCGGACGGTCACCGCCGGCGAGGCGCCGGACCCCGTCTTTGGTGCCGTCGCTGGCGTCACCGCCGTCATGGCACTGGCAACGCCGATGTTTGTCGAGCGCTCTCTGCGCCGGAAGCTGCCGGAGGTGAAGGCGCTGGGGCAACCCGTCACGCTCGCCCTCATGGAGGACCGGCTCCGCCACGAGGTCGCCGGCCTCGCCGACACGACGGCCGCGATCGACGCCCTCCACGACGTCGAGGACCGGGCCGGCGGCGTGCTGCTCTGGGTCGCCCCCGGCGAAGCGTTCTGGATCCCCGACCGCGCCTTCGCCACGCCCGACGACCGCGCCGCTTTCCTGCGCCGGCTCCGCGCCGGCCTCGACCTCCCCGCCGCCGCGCTCGACGCCTGACCCCCGCCCTCGCCATGCGCCGTCTCCTCCCCCTCCTCCTGCTCGCCCCGCTGGCCGCCGCGGCGCAGCCCGACGACGAGCGGCTCCCCGACCTCACGCCGTCGGTGTTCGAGATCCAGGGCGAGCTCGAGATCGACCTCCCGCAGCTCGAGCGCCAGCCGCTCTCCGGCTTCGGCCCGCCGCCGCGCACCTACGTCGTCCCTGCTGAGCGGCCGCCCGCGACGCGCCCCTACGGCCCGCCCTTCGACGGGCTCCCGGCCCTCGCCCTCGCCCCCCCGCCGGACCCGCGGGCGGACCTCCCGGCGGGGCAGTCGCTCCGCGCCGAGGCCGGGGCCGGCCTCGGAGGCGCGCGCTACGCCCGGCTCGACGCGGCCGGCAACGCCGGGGGCGCCGTCGTCTTCTTCAGCG
>JAWWCA010000042.1:0-19879 GCA_033720695.1 Rubricoccaceae bacterium | reverse complement strand
GGGGTCTGGGGGCCGGGGGAGGGGCGGCTACGCGCGGCTCCCGCTCTGGCTCCCGCTCGGGGCAGGACCTCAGTTCGAGAACGATACGCGGAAGGCGAAGCCGCCGTTGAGGAGCGACGTCGAGGGGATCTGGCTGCCCCGGCTGTCCACGCTCTCGTACCGGACGAACGCGTCGACGCTCACCTGGTTGGAGAGCGTGTACGACACGCGGGGCTCCAGCGTCAGGCGGGTCGACCCCGTGACCTGCTCGTCGGAGAGGGGGAGGCCGCCGAGGGACGACTCAAGGTCGCGGAGCAGGAAGCGCGGCGCGAAGTCCTCACGGTCGGTGTGCGCCATCGTGAGCGTGAAGCGGAGGGCGTTGTTGAGCATGCGCCGCCGCATGAACGGGAGGCGGAGGCCGTTGGTCGAGAACGAGAGGCGGAGGGAGATCTCGTCGGTGGTGTTGCGCGTGACGCTGGAGGTGAGGGCCGAGAGGGAGTACGTCTGGCTCTGGTTCCAGTCGACGGTCGTCTGGATGCCGCCCTTCCACGTCACGTCGAGGCCGACGAGCGGCTGGAAGCGCTCGTTCAGGGTGACCGTGCTGGGCTCGAGGAGCGGGATCTCGCCGGCCACGCTCACGAGGCCGCCCGCGCCGTCGGGGAAGAGGCGAGGGGCCGTCAGGCCGCCGGCCGAGAGGTTCGAGCCGTAGCGGAGCCCGTACGTCGCGTAGTAGTTGTGCCGGAGCGAGGCCTGCTGCGAGAGCGCGCGGAGGAGCGGGAGCCGGCCGAGGGCCGAGTACGTGATGTTCCAGTTCGGGAGGGGGAGGGCGAAGAAGCCGTCGGAGCCGAACGCGCCCATCCCGCGCACGAGCGCGCTCCGGAAGATGTCGGTCGCGCCCGCCGTCGTGAGGACGTCGGAGAGCACGAAGCTGCCGGTGGAGTCGCGGAGGTCGGCGGCGACATCGTCCTCGTAGCGCTCCTGGAAGGCCTCGAAGAGCCGATCGTAGGAGGCGCCGAAGGCGAGGACGGTCGACTCCCCGCCGCCGCTCTCGACCGGGGGGCGCTCCTCGAGCGCGTTGCCGACACGCTCGAGCGTGAAGTTGTTGGTCCGGTCCCAGCTCGTGTCCCAGGTGAGGCTGACGAGGAGGTCGTCGGAGAGGCGGAGCTGCGTGCGGGCGTCGAAGCGGTGATTCTCGCCCAGGTTGTCCTGGAAGGGGATGTTCGCGTCCACGTACCGGCGGTCGAGCCCGAGGCGGCGGTCGAGCCCGAGGCGGTAGCCGAGCGGGGGGCCGAGTCCGGTGAGGCCGCCGAGCAACGAGTACCCCTCGCCGATGAGGCCGCCGGCCGAGGCGCTCTGCGTCCCGTTGTAGGTCACGGTGAAGTCGTCGACGCCGGTGACGGCGAGGAAGAGGCGCCGCGCCAGGTTGAGGGGGTTCGGAGGGCGGAACCCGCCGCGCCCCTCGGTGGAGTCGGCGGCCTGCGGCTCCGGCTCGGCCTCGTCGGCCTCCTCGAGCGCGCGGTAGAAGGGGAGGAGCCGCCAGAGCTCGCGGGGCCGGAGCTGGAGGCCGCCCCGGATCGTCCCCTGCGTCCGCACCCCGGCGAGGGTGGTGTCCTCGGGGAGCCCCTGGAGCGGGGTGTTCGACCACGAGAACTGCGCCGAGTAGGTGAGCGGCTGCGGGCGGAACCAGCTCAGCCACTCGTACGCGTCCAGCCGCGGCTGGAACGACGTCGAGAAGTTCTGGCTGTAGGTGTCCGTGATCACGTTGCTCGCGCCCGAGAACGCGTCGGACACCGCGGTCCCCGCCGGCAGGATGTCGAGGGCGCGGACCTCGTAGACCGCGTAGTCCTGCAGGATCGTCCCGATGTCGACCGAGTCGGGGATGCCGAAGTCGAGGCGGGCGGGGCCGCCGGCCTCGAAGGCCTCGTCGCGCGAGAGGTCGTAGCTGGCCGTCTGCCCGTCGGGGCCGCGGACGAACAGCTCGAAGGCCTCATTCGCGCCGGCGTCGGAGAGGCTCTGCGAGACGTCGGAGCGGTAGGTGAACGAGAGGAACGTGAACGGGTTGTACGAGAAGTCGAACGTGCGGCCGTGCCCGAACGTCTGGTTCCGGCGGACGGGGTAGAGGAAGCGGTCTGGGATCCCCGCGTTGAGCGTGTCGGCGAGGACGGCCGGGTCGGGGCGCTCCTGGTTCGCCGTGATGGAGCGGTCGGCGTCGGCGGTGACGGCAAACGTCTGCGGGAGGTAGTTGAGGCGGAGGCCGCCCAGGAGGCCGAGGACGGGGACGTCCTCGACGAACCAGAACGGGCGGAGGGTCCGCGGCGTGGGTGCCGGCAGGCGGTACGTCACCGAGCCGGTCCAGCGCTCGGCGTCGTTGAGGCGGACCGACGGCGAGCGGGCGTCGGACGCGGTGTTGGTGTAGACGAACGAGAGGCCGTCGACGAGGTAGCGGAGGACGGGCGAGCGGCTCCCGCTCTTCGAGATCTGGGCGCGGAGGGAGCGGTTGTAGGTCGAGGTCTGGTTCTCCTCGCGGATCGCCTCGATGCGCGCGTTCTTCTCCTCGGCCGAGAGGTCGGGGTCGTCCTCGACCTGCGCGACGAGCTCCTCGACGCGGAGGTCCCCGCGCCGCGGCGCGAAGCGGGGCGTGCTGCTCGCCTCGGTGACCGAGAGCGAGACGGGCACGTTCCAGCCGTAGCGCTCCGGCAGCAGCTTGTGCGCGTTGACGGTGGCGAGGAGCGAGAGGTCGCGGGTGTCCTGGAAGATGCGGTCGCCGAGGCCGCTGCCGAGCTCGCCGAACCCGTCGGTCTGCTGGGCGAACCGGGCGTTGAGCGTGGCGACGTCGGCGAGCTGGAGCGTGGTCCGGGCGTAGGCGCTCCACCCGCTCTCCTCGTCGTACCCGGTGGCGCGGAGCTCGTTGAACCACAGCTCGACGTCTTCCAGCGCACCCGTAGTCCCCCCGTCGGCGTTGCGGACGCCGAGCACGATCGTGGAGACCCGCTGGATGGAGGGGTTGCCGCGGATGGCGATCCGGGCGCCCGGCGGGGCGCCTTCGGGCACCCGGGCCGTGACGTACGGCTCGTCGAAGGGGATCGACGGGTCCGCGTCGCGCTCGGCCTTGAGCTGGTTCAGCTCCGAGAGCAGGACGTTGATCGAGTTGAGGTCGACCTCACCCAGGCCGGGGACGGGCACGTTCGTCTGCCAGAGGCTGTCGGCCCGCGCCGCCTCGGGGACGCTCCCCAACGCCTCGGGGTCGAAGGGGTAGACCGGCTGCTCGATCTCGTAGTAGTCCTCGGTCTCGTTGGCGCCGAGGCGGAGGAAGACGCGGAGGGAGTCGCGCCGCTCGAACCCCTCGGCGTGGACGAACATCCGGAGGTTGGAGTACTTCGTGAGGTCGAGGGGGTTGGTGGTGTACGGCTTGTAGATGGCGCGGCGGGACCCCTCGGGGAGGTCCTCGACGCGGAAGACGATGGCTTGCTCGCGGTTGCGGACGAGGTTGCCGGTGAGGTCGCGCGAGCGGCTGACGAGGGCGCCCGAGGGGATGGCGTAGTCCCGGTCCTCTTCGTTGTTGATGGTCTCGATGAACAGCTTCGGGTCGCCGCGGGTCACCGGCCCGTCCGGGTCGAGCTCGGTGATGCCGACGCGCTCGGACTTCAGCCACTGGCTCCCGACGAGCTCGAGCGTGGCGAACCGGATGGTGGCCGGGCGGACGTGGCCCTCGGTCCAGATCCGGATGTTCTCGATGAGCGTGAAGTCCTGGATGCCGCCGACGGCCTCGCGCTCCTCGCTGCGGACGGGGATGCGGACGAGGTACCAGGTCTCCCCGCTCTCGGTGTCGATCGTGCTCTGGAAGTAGGGGCTCTCGCGGAGGTCCATGTCCGAGAGCGGCACGGCGTAGCGCCAGTGCGACTCGGCCGCGTCGAGGCCGCCCGAGTTGTCGAGGTCCTCGGAGTCGGGGTAGCGGGAGTTCCCCGGCTCGCCCGAGTCCGTCAGCCGCTGCTGGCTCTCGAACGCGTTGAACTCGAGGGCGGGGAAGAACCGGGTGAACCGCTCCTGGAGCGTGGCCCGGCCGCTCGCGAACCGGTTGCCGTCGTTCCAGTAGCCCTCCTCCTCGAAGTGGTGGTAGTCGTCGGCCGAGGGGTCCTCCTCGGCGATGAACCGGGCGCGGGTGCCGGACGAGAGGGCCTCGACGAACTCGGCGAAGTAGTCGCGCTCGCCGACGGGGTAGGGCTCGCCGTTGGGGTTGGCGGCGCGGGAGGGGAGGCCGTCGAGGCCGAGGTCCTCGGTCCGGTTCGTGGCCTCGTCGAGGTCGACGGTGTTGTAGGGCTGGTCGGTGGGGAGCCGGCCCCAGGGGTCGAAGGCGCCCGTCTCGAGGGGCTGGTAGGCGAGGCCGTCCTCGCTGTTGAAGACGCGGTTGGGGATGACGTCCTCGGAGACCTGCCCGAGGTCCACGTAGAGCACGGCGTCGTCGGAGATGGGGTCCCGGCCGTTGGGCCCGCCGACGGGGCGGAAGATGAACTCGACGAACTCGATGTTATTCCGGCCGCTGAAGTTGGTGTACCCCTCGGGCAGCCGCTGCACGATCCCGGCCCAGGCGTCCTCGGGGCTCGCGGCGAAGGTGGTCTCCAGCTCGGCGTTGTAGTTGTAGGGCCCGCGCTGCGTGGGGTCGAAGTAGAGGTCGAGCGTGGTGATGGTCTCGGCCTCCTGCGTGCGCGTCTCGCGCTCGGGGAAGATGTCGTCGGTGAGGACCGGCTGCGTGGCGGGCGTCGTGCAGTCGACGGCCTCGCAGAGGTCGCTGCGGTAGAGGCTCTGCTGGACGGCGTACCACGCGAAGAGGCCGCGCCAGTTGGTCGGGATGAAGGAGGCGGTGATGGTGGTGTCGCCGCTCCAAGGGCGGGCGTCGTCGGGCCCGGCGCCGGTGCCGTCGTCGCCGACGACGGGGGCCGAGGCGAGCCGCCACGCGCCCGGCTGCAGCAGCGAGTACACGTTCTCGATGCCCTCGAAGTCGTCGATGAAGGAGAGCCCCTCGAGCTCGTCCTCCTTGAAGTCGCGCCCGGCGCTGCGGAGCGCGTCGCGCTCCTGGTCGAAGGCGAACGTCTCGGGGTGGCCGGGGCTGAGCTGGGCGAACTCGCCCTTGATCTCGAACCGGCTCGGGGCCCGCGTGGTGATGAGGGGGAGGGCGTCGAGGGCGCGGGTGATCCAGCGGGGCTCGGCCTGGTAGAACCCGTCGACGCCGAAGATGGTGTTCGAGAGCGGCTCCTCGCCGATCCGGTACTTGTCCACGAGGGGGCGCTCGGAGAGCCGCATCCAGGTGGCCCCGAGGGCGAAGTCCTCGCCGATCCGGTAGTCGGCGCGGAGGCCGAGGAGCGTCTTGCTCCCGATCGCGGCGAACTGGTTCTGCTCGAACTCGACGCGGATGTTCTGGCCCGGCGTGAGGTAGGCCGGGTTCGTGATCTCGACCGTGCCCGAGGTGTAGTTGACGATGTAGTCGGCCCCTTCGGTCAGCTCGACGCCGCTGGCGGTGACGCGGACGCTCCCCTCGACGACGGCGAAGCCGAGCTCGTAGAGCGACTGCACCGACGAGCGGTACTCGCCCTCGATGGAGTAGCGGTCGATGTTCGGGAGCTCCTGGGGCGCGTCGTCGGAGGGGACGCTGTAGAGCCGATCGAACACGTAGGTGTTCACGGCGGCGTCCGGCGAGATCCCCTGGAAGTTGACGGTGACGGGGGGCTCGCCGGTGATCACCTCCTCGCTGCGGAGCACGCGGCGGAGGTAGTCGCCGAAGGGCTCCAGGACGGGGAAGATCACGCGGCCGCCCGAGGGGTCGATGGTGATCTCGGGCTTGAAGTCGAAGACGTCGTCGGGCTGGAGGGCGCCGTCGCGGTTGAGGCGGTCGAGGCCGAGGGTCTGGAGCAGCGTCTGCTGCTGGCCGATCTGGACGTCGGGGAACGTCCGCTGCGGGGTCCGCCCGGAGGGGCGGTAGTAGATGTCGGCGTCGAAGGCGTCGGGCGTGAGGCCGCGCCCGCCGACGCGGTAGATGTTCCGGAGCGTGAGGCCCCACCCGGCGTCGACGGGCCGGGGGTTCTTGTTGCGGAGGAGCTTGAGGACGATCCGCTCCTCGGGGCGCCCGCCGAAGTCGCCCACCGTGACCGTGGTGCCGTCGGTCGTGAGGTACTGGTAGGCCACGGCGATGCGCTCGTTGTCGGTGAGCGACCGCTTCAGCGAGAGGTAGCCGAAGTAGGGGTCGAGGGTGTAGTCGATGCCTTCCTGGAGCTTGCGGAACGGCGCCACGGCGACGTCGGCGGCGGCGAGGTCGTACTCGGCCTCGAAGTCGAGCGTCTGGCTCTCGTCGCGGAAGAGGTCGAGGTCGGCCGGGGCGTACTGGTGGAAGACGGGGTTGGGCAGCGGCGTCAGCGCGGGGTTGTCTGCGAAGGCGGCGAGGTACTCGTCGCCGCCGGCGAGGACGCCGTTCGGGGGGGCGCCGGCGATGGCGTTGCCGGGGCCGGGCTCGGCGAGGTCGAGCACGGCGACGACGTCGCTGCGGGTCTCGCTCTCCTCGCCGGCCCCGCCGAAGTTGACCGCGGCCTGGTCGTGGAGCCACACCTCGACGTTCGTGATCCGCGTGAAGCCGGGGAGCACCGTGCGCGTGTTGGGGTCGCGGTGGCCCTCGTCCCACCAGTTGCGGAAGGCGTAGGCGAGGAAGAAGTGGGTGTCGTCCTCGTACTGGTAGGGGGCGAGGCTGAACTCCGTCGTCTGGGTGCCGCCCTCGATCTCGAGCGCGTTGCTCTCGGCGTCCTGCTGGCTGGCGACGGCGGTGACGCCGAGGCCGCCGAAGCGGAGGTCGGTGCGCAGCCCGAAGAGCCGCTGCCCGCCGCGGATGAGCTCGCTGGGCGTCTGGAGGAACACGTTGCCGGCCTCGATCCGCTGGACGATGTCGTCGTCGTACCCCTCGTAGACGAGCGAGACCTGGTTCTCGAAGTCGAACTGGTTCTGGGTGTCGTAGTTGACGTTGACGCGGAGCTTATCGCTGATCGTGCCGGTGATGCCGAGGTTGAGCTCCTGGCCGAAGTCGGGGTTGAGGCTGCCGGCCTGGCCGGTGGCGGCCTCCTGCAGCTCGTTCTCCTGGTAGTCGAAGCCGAGGTCGATGTTGGCCTGGCCGTTGACGCGGAGGTCCACCTCGTTCTTCCCGAAGAGCGTCGAGAAGGCGCTCTGGTTGCCGCCGGGGATGTCGATCGTGATGCCGAAGCCGCCGGGGCCCGCGCGGCGGCCCCGGCGCTCCGCGAGGTCGCGGAACGAGGCGCGGACGGCGGCCTCCCGGCGGAGGGCTCGGTAGCGGGCGAGGTCGGCGCTGGCCGAGACGCGGGCGTCCTGCCCGCCCACCTGCTCGGTGACGACGTAGGCGAAGTCGGTGGAGTCGAGGAGGGCCTCCCGCCGCCAGTAGGGGCCGAGGGGGACCTGGAAGGGCCGCTCCGGCCGGTCCACGAGCGGGGCGACGGGCCGCTCGCGCCGGGGGGTCGGGAAGTAGAGGGGGGCCAACCGGAACGAGTCGGCGGCGACCGAGTCGGCCTCGACGACGGCCTCGGGGAGGGTGTCCTCCAGCAGGACCTCGTCCGGGGCCCCCGCTGCGACGGAGTCGGCGGCGACGGAATCAGCGGCGACCGCATCGATGTCGGTCCCGTCGGGCGCACCGACGCCAAGCGGGTCCTCGTCCGACGGCGGGACCTCCTCGCCGGGGGTCTCCTCGCTCATCGTGTCGGCCTCGATCTCGGGGAACAGCGGCGGGGCGTCGACCGCGACCGAGTCGGTGTCGGCGGGGGCGAGGGACCGGCCGTCGAGCGCCGGGAGCACGCCGCGGTAGGGGTCGGCCGTGACGGTCCGGGCGTGGAGGGTGAGGAGCCCGAACACGAGCACCGATACACCCAGGACGACGGCGAAGAGCCGGCGGGCCTCGCCGGGCGAAGAGCCGGAAGCGTCGGTCGGAGACGAGGGGATCAGGGCCTGCGGCGGCACGCGCACGAGGAGTCAGCTACACGGAGGCCCTCGGCGTGCGCCGCCCGAGAAAGACGCGGCAGGCGACGCCGGAGGCGGAGGGCTGGGAAACGAGGTGTAGCGAACGGGGCGGATGCAGTCCGACCAACAGCATGTGACACGAGGGTCCCGGCGACGTCGCCCGCAGCGACGGGCCGGGTGCGGGGCGGAAGCTACGGCCGCTCCGAAGGGGCTGCAAGGGCATAAACGGGCGGCGAGACCCGATGGGGTGCCGCCGACGCCGCGGGGCCTGGCCGGCCCCGACCCGCGGCGGACGAGGGATCAGCCGCTTGGGGGGACGCGCTGGATTCGCCTCCGTCTCCTGCGTACTCTAGGGGCCCTCCACCCCCGCACCGCATGCGTCCCTCCATCGTCCTCCTCCGCACGGGGCTCGTCGCGAGCCTCCTCCTCTCCGTGGGCGCCCGCGCTCAGGTCCACGCGCCCCCGGGATCGTACCCGCCGCCGCCGCCGCCCGCCGTCCCCGGCGCGGCCGAGACGACGGAAGCGGTGCGCGCCGTCCTCGACGCGCAGGTCGCGTCCTGGAATCGAGGCGACATCCGGGGGTTCATGAGCGGCTACGCCCGCCGCGACTCCCTCGTGTTCATCTCGGGCGGCACGCTCCGGCGCGGCTGGCAGGAGAGCCTCTACGCCTACATGCGGAACTATCCGGACCAGGCCTCGATGGGGACGCTCTCGTTCGAGGAGGTGCGCATCCGGCCGCTCTCGGCCGACCACGCCCTGGTCTACGGGCGATGGCGCCTCCGGCGTGCCGACCACGAACCCCTCGGGCTGTTCTCCCTCCTCTTCAGCAGGACCGACGACGGGTGGAAGATCATCCACGACCACACCTCGTCGGCGCCCTGACCCGGGATGCTCGCCGCGGGGCCGATCCGAGTCCTTCACGTCCAATCCTCCACCCCATGCCTCTCTCCGGAAACCCCATCCTCGTGACCGGTGCCGGCGGTCGTCTCGGTCGCGTCGTGATCCGCCAACTCCTGGAGGCCGGCGCGCGCGTCGTCGGGCTCGATGCGGAGCGGCCGGAGGGACTGCCCGAAGGCGTGGAGGTGCTGACGGCCGACCTCACAGATGAGCCCTCGGTGCGCGGCGCCTTCGATACGGCGGAGCAGGCGGTGGGGGCGCCCCACGCGCTCGTCCATACGGTCGGAATGTGGGCCGGCACGCCCTTCGCCGACACCCCGCTGGAGGGCTGGCAGAGGGTCCTCGACGTAAACCTCACGACGGCATTCCTGTGCTTCCGCGAGGCCGCCCGCCGAATGACGGAGGGGGGGCGCCTTGTCGCGATCGCATCGCGCCAGGGGGTCGACGGCGGCGTCGCCGAGCAGGCCGCGTACTCGGCTGCGAAGGCCGGCGTCGTGCGGCTGGTCGAGGCCGTCGCCGCCGAATACGAGGGCCGGATCACGGCTGCCGCCGTGGCGCCCTCCAAGATTCTGTTCGGCAGCGAGGGAGACGGCGCGCGCGGCGTCCCCGCCGAGGCAGTGGCGTCGCTCTGCGTGTCGCTCTGCGGAGCGGGCGGGGCCATCCACAATGGCACCGTGCTTCGAGCCTACGGCACCGGTTGATCCGCACGCTGCGGATCACGCCTCGACCGGTTCGAGGGACTCCCAGCGCTCCGAGACCGTGATGCCGCGGGCGGCGAGGGCGTCGAAGAACGGGTCGAAGGGCACCACCTGCTCGGGCGAGGCGACGCCGCCGCCGGCGATCTGGCGAGAGGCCAGGAGGCAGGCCACGGCCGCCGCCGGGAAGGCCGTGCAGCGCTGCATGGCCGAGAGGCCGGTCTCGGCGTCGAACCGGTCGACGAGTTCGAGCACGAGCCGCTTCATCTCGCCGTCGGCCGTCTCGCCCTCGGCCTCGACGCGCACGAGCACGGCGTCCTCGTAGGCCCCGCCGAGGCGCTGGCGGAGACGCCGGACCAGGACGTCCCGGTACGTGAGGTGGGTGCGGACGTCGAGCGACCGCCGCTCGGCGAGCCCGAGGTCGAGGAGGAACCGCCACTGCTCGGCGTGCCCGGGGTAGCGGAGGGTCTTGACGTCGAGGGTTTCGAGCCGGCCCGCGAGCGCGTGCGCAAGCGTCGGGAGGCCGCCGGCCGCGTGGAAGGCTTCGAGCTCACCGAACCCGTCGACGTGCACGGATTCGACGCCGGAGAGTGGGGCGACGTGCTCGATCGTCCCGTCACGGAGCACGGCCACCGGCTGCGTGTAGTCGTCGATGAGCTTCTCGGCGGAGTGGGCGAGGCGGTAGTTGAAGGGCTCGGTCGGCTCCGTCGGGAGGTCGCCCACCCGGAGGCGGGCGGCGACGGGGTGGGAGAACCGCTCGAGCGCCCGCATGCAGAGGACGTTGGCGAGGCCGGGGGCGAGGCCGCAGTTCGGGATCACCCACCGCTGGCGGATCTCGGCCAGCTCGGCCAGCTCCTCGATCTGGTCCGTCACGGGGATGGGGTCCCCGAGGTCGACGAAGTGGGCGCCGAGCTCGAGCGCGAGCGACGCGAGCCGGGGGTTGTGGTCGGGGCCCACGCACGAGACCACCACCGCACTCCCCGTCAGGATTGGCTCCAGCGCCTGGGTGTCTCGGGCGTCCGCCTCGTAGGTGCGGACGTTCGGGGCGTCGAGCCAGGCGCGGAACGCCCGGAGCATCCCGGGGCGCGCCTCGCACACCTGCACGCGCTGCACCTCGCTGCGGTGGCAGAGGTCGTAGGCCACGGCCGAGCCCATGGCGCCGGCGCCGAGAACGGTGACTTTCATGGTCGGATCGGGGAGAGGGGGAAGCTACGGCGCGGCGGGCCACCCGGATCCGACGCTGCTCCCGCTTCGCGGTCGGTCAGGCGAAGGAGGCCCGCGCGCCGAGGCGCCGGGTCACGGCCACGGCCGCCACGACGAGCCCCATGAGGAGCACGCCGTAGGCGGCGGCCGCGCCGAGGTCGTAGAGCCGGAGCTGCGCGAACAGCTCGACCGAGATCGGGCGGTTGTCGTAGACGTAGAGCATGATCGAGGAGACGAACTCGCCGAGCGCGGTCACGAACGTGAGCAGCGCGCCGGCCAGGACCCCGGGCAGGATCACCGGCAGCACGACGCGGCGGAACGTCGTCCACAGCCGCGCCCCGAGGTCGGCCGAGGCCTCCGTGAGCCGGTCGTCGTACCCCTCCAGCGCGGCCTGTGTGGAGCGGACGACGAGGGGGACGTGGCGGACGAAGTAGGCCAGGGGGAGCAGCGCCACCGTCCCCACGAGGACGGCCCCCCCCGCGAGCGGCGTCGGCTCGTCGAAGGCGACGATGAGGTTGAGGGCGATCACGGTGCCCGGGATGGCGAAGGGGAGGAGGGCCAGCGCCCGGAGCAGCCCCCGCCCGGGCACGCGCCCCGTCACAATGACGAGGGCGGCGGCGACGCCGAAGACGAGGTTGGCAACGGTCGACAGGGCCGCCATCCACACCGAGTTGACGATGGGCTCGACCACGCTCGGGTCGGAGACGAGGGCGGCGTAGTGCGCGAGGGTGTAGCGAGGCGGCAGCACCTGTGTCGTCCAGCTCCCCTCCTCGACGAACGAGAGCAAGAACACCGTCGCGACCGGGAGGAGCACGAACAGGAGGAACAGCCCGGCCAGTCCGCCCGCCACGGCGCGGCCCCACCCGCTCTGCACCGGGACGCCCGCGCGGCCCGCCCCTTTCGAGGAGGATCGGAGCTGCCGACGGGCGTCGGGGCGGGCTTCGAGCAGGATGAGGAAGAGCAGGCAGATCGCCGTCAGCACGACGGAGACGGCGGCGGCCCGGTCGAGCGCGCCATTCTGCTTGAACTGGTAGATCTGGGTCGTGAGGAACGGCTCGCCGCCGGCGAAGAGGAGGGGGGCCGTGAAGCTCGCCATCGAGAGCATGAAGACGAGGAGGCCCGCGCCGACGAGGGCGGGGCGGAGGAGCGGGAAGACGACACGCTGGAACGTGGTCCAGCCGCCCGCCCCGAGGTCGGCCGAGGCGTCGATCAGCCCGCGGTCGAGGTCGGCCAGGGCGGCGGCCACGAAGAGGTAGAAGTAGATGTAGAAGCTGTAGACGTGGACGACGAGCACGGCGCCTCGCCCCTCGAAGGCGAACGGCACGCCCTCGAGGCCGAGGAGCGCCTGGAGCCCGCGCGGGAGGATCCCGCTCTCGCCGTAGAGGAAGAGGAACGCGAGGACGCCCACCAGCGGGGGCAGCGCCAGGGGCAGCGCCGCTGCGACGCCGAGCAGGCGCTCGAACGGGAGGCGGAAGCGCCACAGCGCCCACGCCAGTGCCGTCCCCAGCACGCCTCCCAGAACCACCGTCCCCAGCGACACCCCAACCGAGTTGAGCAGGCCGCGGACGCCCGCCGCCCGCCCGCCGCCGAAGACGTCCCCGAGCACGGCGCCGTCGAGCCCCAACGCGAACGTCCCCACGCTCGGCCACACGATGTAGCCCAGCAAGATGAGGGCGACGGGGAGGCCGAGGAGGATCGAGGCGCGCCGGGTGAGCACGGGCCGGGAGGGGGGTGTGCGGAGGGGGCGAGCCCGCCGTGCGTTCAGGTTTCGTCGCGAGAGATCCAGCGCGGCATCGCGGGAGGGCGGTGCGCCCGGAGGCGACCGAGGATCCGCTCGGGCGACGGCTCGACGAGGACGAGCGCGCGGTGCTCCGGGCGGAGCAGCCCCTCGGCCTCGGCGTGGTCGAGGTAGGCGACGAGGCCGTCGAAGTAGCCCGCCACGTTGAGGAGGCCGCAGGGCTTGGCGTGGATGCCGAGCTGCGCCCACGTCAGCGCCTCCGCGATCTCCTCCAGCGTGCCGAGCCCGCCCGGCAGCGCGAGGAACCCGTCGGCGAGGTCGGCCATGAGGGCCTTCCGCTCGTGCATCGAGCCGACGAGGAAGAGCTCGGTCACGTCGGGGTGGGCGACCTCCTTGGCGGCGATGCCGTGGGGGATCACGCCGAGCACCTCGCCGCCCCCGTCGAGCACGGCGTCCGCGACGACCCCCATGAGGCCGATGCTGGCGCCGCCGTAGACGAGCCCGACCCCCTGATCGGCGAGGAGGGTCCCCAGCGCGTGGGCGGCCTCGGCGTAGGCGGGCCGGTGCCCAGGCTTCGAGCCGCAGTAAACGCAGAGCCGGCGGAGCGTGTGCATGGGGACGAAGCGTTACAGCCCGGAGCGCCCTTCGAGCGCCCGGCTGAGGGTCGCTTCGTCCGCGTACTCGAGGTCGCCCCCGATGGGGAGTCCACGCGCGATGCGCGTGACCTGCACACCCAGCGGGGTGAGCAGCTGCCCCACATAGTACGCCGTGGTGTCGCCCTCGACGTTCGGGTTCATGGCCAGGATGACCTCACGGACGGGCTCGTCGGGCACCGGGGCCGCCGGGGCGCCGAACCCGGGCTCCGCCTCCGCCACGCCGTCGCCACCGGCCTCCGCGTCGTCCTCGGCGGGCGGGGTGCTCCGCGGGGCGATGCGGGCCACGAGCTCGCGGATGTGGAGGTCGTCCGGGCCGATGCCGTCGAGGGGGGAGATGGCGCCGCCGAGGACATGGTAGAGCCCGCGGTACTCCCCCGTCCGCTCCAGTGCGAGGACGTCGTTGGGCTCTTCGACCACGCAGATGACGGCGCGGTCGCGCTTGGCCGACCGGCAAATGGGGCAGGGGTCCTCGTCGGTGACGTTGAAGCACACCGAGCACGCCTTGACGCGGTCCTTCACCGAGACGAGCGCGCGGGCCAGCTCGACGACCTCCTCGCGGGGCATCTTGAGCACATAAGCGGCGAGGCGCTGCGCCGTCTTGCGCCCCACCGTCGGCAGCTTCGAGAACTGCTCGACGAGCGCTTCGACGGTCTCGGAGGTCAGGTGCATCGGGAGAAGGCGGTGGGCAGCAGGCGGAAGCGGAGAAGCTAGGGGCCGCCGGTGACAGCCTCCTGTCCGACGTCCCTCGTCGGGCTCACAGCCCGAGACCGCCGAGATCCAGACCGGGAGGGAGCATCGTCGAGGCGGCCTCCTGCAGCTTCCGCGTCTTCACGGCCTCGGCCTCTTCGAGCGCCTTGTTGACGCCGGCAATCAGGAGGTCCTCGAGCATCTCCATCTCGTCGGGGTTGACGACGGCGGGCTCGAGCTTCACCTCGACGACGCGGCCGCTGCCGTCGGCCGTGACGCGCACCATGCCGCCGCCGACCTCCGCCGTGACGCGCTCCTGGGCGAGCGCCTCCTGCGTGTCGGCCATCCGCTGCTGCATCTCGGCCATCTTGCCGAAGAGGTCGGCCATGTTGGGGGTGTCGTCCATGGGGGTCGGGGGTCGGGTTCTGGGCGGCGGGCTCGTCAGGTCCAGACGATCTCCGCTCCGAAGCGCTCGAAGAGTGCGCGGAAGACGGGGTGCTCCTGGCGGAGCCGCTTGAGCCGCTCGAACGGGTCGGCCTCGGCGGCGGTTTCCACGGCCTCACGGGCGCGCAAGACGAACCGGAGGGCGGGCGCCGGATCGTCCAAGAGCGCGCCGAGCGCCTTCCGGAAGGTCTCGGCCTCGCTCGCGAGGAGGCCCCGGCCGAACTCGTCGGGGACGGCCACCTCGACGGCGCCCCGGGCGACCTGGTGCGGCTCGGCGAGTTGGAGCAGCGTGCCGACGTGGACCCGCTCGGCCTTGACGTGCTCGACGAGCTGCGGCCAGACCTCGCGGATCCGGCCCAGCGAGATGCCGAACTCGTCGGAGGCAGACGAAGGGGGGGAGGCGACGGTGAGCGTGGCCGCGGGGTCGGCCCCGTCGCCCTCGGCCGGACGCGGCGGGCGGGTGCGGAGGGCGGGCGTGGGGAAGAGGTCGGACACGGCGGGCTCGGCGGGCGGCGAGGCCGCAGGGGCCGGGTCCTCAGGCGGGCGCCGGGGGCGCGGCGAGAACGACGGCTCCCCGCCCTCGCCGTCGGGCTTCGGCCGGGGCTCTTCAGCGGGGTCCTCCGCCGATGGGGCCGGGGCCTCTGGAGGCCGGGGGGGAGGAGGCGACGCGTCCGGTGCTTGGGGGGCCGGCAGGCGGGGCTCGGAAACCGTGGGCGAGGGCTGCGTCGCGTTCTCCGAAGAACCGGTCGGCGGGCTGGAAGGGGGCGCTTCGGGGCCCGTGTCGGTCTGATCCGAGGGGGCGGCAGGCGCCGTCTGAGGGAGGGCTCCGAGGTCGCCGAGGCGGTCGAGCAGGCGCTCCAGGTCGGCAGCGGGGGTGAGGCTGGCCATCTTGAGGAGGGCCAGCTCCGTCGTGAGGCGGGGCTCGCGGCTGGCCTTGAAGTGGCGCTCGGCCTCATCCACGAGCATGAGGTGGTGGAGCAGGTCGGGCTCGGACCAGCCGCGGGCGGCCTCGAGGTAGCGCTGGCGCACGGCGTCGGTGGCCTCGATGAGGTCGGCCTGGCCCGTCGCCGCGGCGACGAGGAGGGCGCGGAGGTGCTCGGCGAGGCCGCCGAGGAACTCGGCGAGGTCGTAGCCCCGTCCGACGAGCCGGTCCACAAGGCCGAGGACGCCGGCGCGGTCGTGCGCGGCCACGAGGTCGGTGGCCTCGAAGAACAGGTCGGTCTCGACGACGCCGAGGGCCTCGCGGAGGGCGGCGCCGTCGAGCGGCGTGCCGCAGAGGGCGACGGCCTGGTCGAAGAGGGAGAGCGCGTCGCGGAGGGCGCCGTCGCCCTTGCGAGCGAGGAGGAGCAGGGCCTCGTCGTCGGCCCCGACCCCCTCCGAGGTGCAGATCGTCCGGAGGCGCCCGACGATCTCGGGGACGGCGATCCGCCGGAAGTCGAACCGCTGCGTCCGTGAGAGGATGGTCGGGAGCACCTTGTGGGGCTCCGTCGTGGCGAAGACGAAGAGGACGTGGGGCGGGGGCTCCTCGAGCGTCTTGAGGAGGGCGTTCCACGCCTCCGTGGTCAGCATGTGGACCTCGTCGAGGATGTAGACCTTCTTCTTCGCCCCCTGCGGGGGGATCCGGACGGTCTCGCGGAGCTCTCGGATGTCGTCGATCCGGCGGTTGCTCGCGGCGTCGACCTCGATGACGTTGAGCGCGCGGCCCCCCTCGAAGGCGCGGCAGGAGTCGCACGCCCGGCAGGGCTCGGCGCCCTCGCGCTCCTTCAGCGGGGTCTCGCAGTTGACCGCCTTCGCGAGGATGCGCGCGGCCGTGGTCTTGCCCACGCCCCGGGGGCCGCTGAAGAGGTAGGCGTGGGCGAGGCGGCCGAGGCGGATCGCGTTCTGGAGCGTCCGCGCGACGTGCTCCTGCCCCACCATGTCGGAGAACGTCTGGGGACGGTACTTCCGCGCGGTGACGAAGTAGGGGGCAGGGGGGCCTCCCTCGGGGGTGGGGCGACCCGAGCCCTGTTCAGGTGGGGCGTCGGCCATCAGGCGGGGGGCGACAGAAAACCACGGGCGGGGACCCCGGCAAAGTAGCGCCCGGGCCCTCCGCTCGCAAGGCGTCCGTCGGGGCCGTCGGGGCTACTCCGCCGTCTCGATCACCTGGGTGTTGGCCACCTTGTCTCCGATGCGACGGCCGTCCTGATCCACGATGACGAGGATGCCTTCGACGAGGCCCAGGAGCGAGCCCAGCCACGCCAGGATGCCGAAGAGGCCAGCGAGGAAGAACATGTAGGCCCCCCCGGCCATCGACGCGATCCCCCACAGGACCGAGCCGAGCGCGAGTGGCCAGTTCCGCCGGATCGACGCGTTGAGGTCCATCGCCCCGCCGTCGAGGCGCACGGGGCGCAGCTTGATGAACTTCTTCCCGACCGACCGCAGGTCGGCAAAGTCGAGCGAGAGCCCGTCCCGGGCCAGGATGTAGCCCGCGCCGATCAGCAGCCCGACGCCGTAGAGCGTGGTGCCGCCGATGCCGAGGATCAGGGCAATCACCCAGGCGATTACCGCGTCGATCAGCATGGCAAGGAAGCGCTTGACGAGGTCGGCTTTGGCGTAGCCGGTGGTTCCAACCGCGGCGCCCGGGACGGCGCTGGGGTCGAACGGCGACGGCGACGGCGGGGGGGTGGGGGCTGGGTCGCGGGTTTCCATAGGTGGGAGGGCAAGGTGGAGGGACACGGCAGGCGAGGCGCCCACCGTCGGAAACGATAGGGCCTAAACCCAATGCCACGCAAGCGATAGCGCCCTCCCGCGGCGCGCTCTGCCGGGCGGAGCCCCCGGGCCTCAGAACCGGTAGCGGTCGCGGAAGAACGCGTAGGCCTCGTTGATCGTCTTGGTCTCCTCCTCAGCCAGCTGCTGCAGCTTCAGGCCGAGGCCGGCTACCTTGTCGGGGTGGTACGCTGAGATCTGGCGCTTGTAGGCGAGGCGGATCTGGTCGGGCGTGAGTTCGCCCTCCAGTTCGAGCACGGCGCGGTAGCGTCGTTCGGACGGCTCCTGAGGCGGCGGCACCGCCTGCCCGTTGCCCGCAGCCGAGGGCCGCTCGGCTTCGAGCCGCCGCCGCTCGGCCTCGCGCGTGCGGCGCTTCTGCTCCCGGATCGCGCGCGCCCGGCGCTCCTTCTGGAAGTAGATCCGTTGCAGGCGGTCGGCGTACTCGTCGCCGCTCCAGTGGCGGGGTCCGGTCGGGGCGGCCCCGTCCTGTCCCCGGCGGCGCCCACGGAGGGCCAGCGTGAGCAGGCTCAGCCCCATGCCGGCGACGATCGCCACCGCGAGCAGGAGGAAGAACAGGGTCAGGAGGTCGGGAAAGGGGGGCACGGCGGGCGGAGCGCCCGGCGGCTAGTCCTCGACGGGCGCCGGACGGTCGGTGGGTCGGGGCGCGCGCGTGTCCTGGGCGGGGGCCTCGGGGGGAGGCGCCCCCGACGGGTCGAAGTGACGCCGGCAGCGCGGCTCGTAGGCCTCTTTCTCTCCGACGAGGACGCGGTTCCCGCCCGCCACGATCCGCTGGGAGTGGTTGGCGGGGGCGCCGCACACGACGCAGATGGCGTGGAGCTTGGTGACGTGCTCGGCCACGGCCATCAGCTGCGGCACCGGCTCGAAGGGCTCTCCGAGGTAGTCCTGGTCCAGCCCCGCGACGACCACGCGCTTGCCGTCCCGGGCGAGCCGCTGGCACACGTCGACGAGGCTCTCCCCAAAGAACTGCGCCTCGTCCACCCCCACCACGTCGGCGTCGGCGGCGAGGAGGAGGATCTGCTCGGGGGCGTGGACCACCTGCGACGGGATCGCCGTCTCGTCGTGGCTGACGACGGCGTCAGTGCCGTAGCGCACGTCGAGGGCGGGCTTGAAGATTTCGACGCGCTGCCGTGCGATCCGGGCGCGGCGGAGGCGGCGGATCAGCTCCTCGGTCTTGCCCGAGAACATGCTGCCGCAGATGACCTCGATCCAGCCGGCCGCGTCGCGCGTGTACACATGGGGCTCCATGACGCGAAGGTACGGCCGGCCGGGACGCCGGGCGAGGCGAAAGGGGGCCGCGCCCAGCCCGCGGGACGATGACAGCGGTCAGATCTCCTCGACCGCACGGGCAGGGACCCAACCGCGCTCGCCGCCCAGGCGGACCTCCACCCAGTCGCCGCGGCGCTGGTCCAGGCGGACGACGATGCCCGCCGGGAGCCCGCGCCCGGCGGCGCCCGCGGGACGGCCGTGCAGCGCCGCGGGCGCCACGACGACGGCTTCGGGCGCTCGGGCCTCCACCCACCCCCACGCTGCGAGGCCGAGGACGCCCGCGGTGACGGGGACGAGCACCACGAGCGTCCGCCGCAGCCAGGGAGTCGAGCGCCGCGTCCAGAGCCGGTACCCCGCCAAGCCAAGGACCGCGAGGTAGAGGGCGAGTCCGAGGGCGAGGAGGGGGCTCATGCCCGGGCCCTGCTGAACGGCACGGAGGAGGGGACGAGCGCGGGGGGGCGCTTCTGCACCCACTCGCGCGCGGGCCACGCGGAGGTTGTGAGCGACGGCCGCGTGGCCGGGCATCAGGCGCTCCGCGCGGCGCAGGTGGAGCACGGCGCAGCCGAGGTCCCCGGCAGCAAGGCAGGCGGTGCCCCAGTTGTACTCCAGGGCCCCCGCGGTCCACCCTGTCGCAGCAGCGGCGTCGAAGGCCGCCGCCGCGCCAGCGGCGTCCCCGGCCTCGTACAGGCGCTGGCCGAGCGCGGCGAGCCGCTGGGCCTCGGACCGGGCGGCGTCGCCTGGACCGCTCTGGAGGAGGGCGAGGAGGGCCAGCAGGAGCACGATCTAGCGGAGGGCCGACGCGGTCGGGGACACCGACGTCGCATCATCGAGGGTGGCGAGGAGACGGGCGGCTTCGTCGGCGAACGCGTCGCGATCGACGTCCGCCGCCCCGGGGGCGAACTGGGCGTGCTCGCAGCGCGCCAGGAACACGACGACCGCATCCTGCACGGGCTCGGCCACGCCCGCGTCTGCGAGGGCCGCGCGGAGGGCCGGCCGGGCGAGGCCGTGGGCAGGGACGCCGAGCCGCTCGGTGAGGAAGCCCCGGATGGCCTGTTCGACGGCGGCGTAGAACGGCGGCCCGGGGTCGGCGGCGCGGGCCGCACGCAGCCGCCGAGCTGCCTGGGGATGCGCCCTGCGGGCGAGCGCCTCGGGCGAGTGATCGGCCCGGCGGTCGGCCCGGCAACGGAGGGCGAGGAGGGCGAGGAGGGCGAGGAGCGGGACGCCGAAGGCGACGCCGAGGGCCCAGGCGGGAACGGTGGCGGGCTCCGCCGCGGGGCGCCACCCGGTCACCTCGATCAGCCCGAGGGGCGCCGACGCGTCCGCCTCCCTCTGCCCGAGCGCCTGCTCCGGTGCCGGTCCGGTCGCCTCGACGGTGAACGGGCCGGCCTCCAAGGTGCGGTATGCCCCGGCCTCCGGATCGAAGAAGCTCCACCGAAGCGGAGGGATCTCGTAGCGGCCCCCGCCGCGGGGGGCGAGGGTGTACCGGAAGCGCTTCGTGCCCGAGAGTGGGGCCCCATCCCGGTAGATCGTCCGGTCCTCCTCCGGCG
>JAWWCA010000041.1:0-19898 GCA_033720695.1 Rubricoccaceae bacterium | reverse complement strand
CTCCGTCACGAACACCGCGGCCGACACCGGCGCCCTCGCCCTCTTCGCCAACGCCGCCGCCGCCGAGGGCACCGCCGTCTTCGGGCAGGCCTCGGGGGCCGAGGGCCGCGGCGTCTTCGGCCTCGCCTCGGCCGCCTCGGGCGCGGCCTACGCCGTCTACGGGCAGGTGGACTCCCCCGCCGGCTACAGCGGGTTCTTCACCGGCGGCCTCGGCGTCCGCGTCGACGGCGGCCTCGAGGTCCACGGCGAGGTCGGCCTCAACACCGCCGCCCCCGACCGCGAGCTCACCGTCTTCGACTCCGACGCCGACGGCGACGCCGCCCTCAACCTCCGCGCCACCGACGGCCAGGAGCGCGAGATGCTCCTCGCCGTGAACCAGTCCTCCGGCGGGATCATCTCGATGCAGACCAACAACGACCTCTTCTTCCGCACCAACGGCACCAACCGGATGGTGATCGCGAGCGGGGGGAAGGTCGGGATCGGGCGGGCGACGGCGGTGCACCCCCTCCACGTCGGGACCGACGCGACGAACGGGAACGGGGCGCACGTCACGATCGGGGGGACGTGGGTGAACGGGTCGAGCCGTCTGTTCAAGGAGGCGTTCTCGGCGGTGGACCCGGAGGCGGTGCTGGCCGGGGTGGCGGGGCTGGAGATCAGCCGGTGGCGGTACCGCGGGGCCGAGGGCGAGGGGGCGCACCTCGGCCCGGTGGCGGAGGCGTTCCACGCGGCGTTCGGTCTGGGGAGCGACGCGCGCTACATCGCGACGGTCGACGCCGACGGCGTGGCCCTCGCCGCCATCCAGGGCCTGCTCCAGCGCAACGAGACGCTCGAAACCCGCGTGGCCGACCTCGAAGATCGGGTGGCGGCCCTCGAAGCCGCCGTCGAAGCCCTCCTCAGCGCCTCCGAACGCCGCGCCCCGTGACGTCCCATACCGCTCGTCCTGCTGCCTTCTGACCTTGAACGCCATGAACCGCTCCCTGCTGCTCGTCCTCGCCGCCCTTCTGGCCGCCGCCGCCGGCCCGGCCCTCGCTCAGCCCGAGCGGCCCGATCGCCCAACGGCCCGCGCCGCCCCGTCGCCGTCGCCCCTCCACGCGACCCCGGCAGAGCGATACGGCCAGGAGGGGCCGGCGTCTCCCACCGTCCTGGCGTCGGGCGGGGCCTTCCGCCTCCGCGCCGTCGCGCTCGGCGGGGGCGCCACCGAGGCGTCCTCCCCCAGCTTCGGGCTCCGGGGCACCGTTTCCGCCGAGCCGGTGGGCGGGGCCGGCAGCAGCGGGTTCCAGCTCGGCGCCGGGTTCTGGTACCAGGTGGGCGCTCCGGTCGCGCTCCCGCCCGTCGTGGTGGCGGCGGCGCCCCTCAACCCCCCGGTCGTCATCGGCCCCGGGGGCGGCTCTTTCTCCTTCCAGCTCACGATCACCAACACGACGAGCCAGCCGCAGAGCTTCCAGGGGTGGACCGACGTGCTCCTCCCCAACGGCAGCCCGTTCGGGCCTGCGCTCGGCCCCCGCCCCGTCACACTCGGTGGAGGAGGCACGATCGGCCCGCTCACGTTCCGTCAGAACGTGCCGGGTACGGCGCCGTCGGGCACGTACACCTACCGCGTCCGCCTCGGCACCTTCCCGGACCAGGTCGTCAGCGAGGCCACGTTCCCCTTCGAGAAGTCGGCGTCCGGGCGGATCGCACTGGCGTCCGACGGGCGCCCCGGGGGAGGCCGGAGCGCGGGGAGCACGGGGGGGCGGGCCGCCTCGACTCCTGCGGCGGACGACGCGCCGGCGCAGAGGTGGGCGGTCGAGCAGGTCGGGGGGCCCCCGATCGCGCGGTGGAGCCCGGAGGCGGCGGCCCGGCAGGCAGAGGCGGGGCGCGCGGCGGGGTGGGCCACGCCCACGGCCGCGAGCAGCGCCTACGGGCGCCCGGGTGCGTTCGCCCTCCACCCCGTTCAGCCGAACCCCGCGGCAGGGGCGGCGGTGATCCGCTACGACCTCCCCGAGCAGGCCCACGTCCGGCTCGCGGTCTACGATGCCCTCGGCCGTGAGGTCGCCGTGCTCGTGGACGGGGCGCAGGCGGCGGGGCGGCACGCGGCCGCGCTCGACGGGCGGGGCTTGGCCGGCGGCGTCTACCTCGTCCGCCTGAGCGCCGAGGGCGTTCGGCAGACCCGGCGCGTGACGCTGGTGCGGTAGCCCGCGTAGAGCCGAGCGCGCCCGCCCCGGCTGGACCCGGGGCGGGCGCCGTCGTTCAGGCCCCCGTCGTTCAGGCCCCCTCGGGCACGCCGAGGACGGCGTCGACGCTGCCCGACGTGATGGCGTGGTAGCCGGGTCGGGCCTCGCGGTAGATCCGCTCGGCCATCGCGCGGCCCCAGTCGGTCGCGGCGAGGTCGGTGTAGAGGGGGAGGATGAACTTGCGCCGGCCCTGCTCCGTGAGGAACGCCTCGAGCGAGGCGAAGGCGGGCTCGTAGCGGTTCGCAATGACGGCGCGGAGCCACGCGAAGCGGATCTCCGAGTTGCCCGTCTCGGTGAAGCCGAAGGCGTCGTCGAGCGCGGCCATCTGCGCGTCGGTCATCTCGTCCGGGAGGGCCTGGAGGAAGTGGAGCCACTCGTGCGTGGTCCACGCGTCCGTCTCCAGCTCGGCGGGCGGGGTGCCGCTCGCGAACGCCTCGGCCTGGGCCTCCACGCGCGCGAACGCCTCCGACTGGGCCGGGGCGGCGCTCGGCGGCAGGCCGGGGCCGTAGATCCACGCCTCGGGGTCCACCTCGGCCCGCGCCTCGGGGTCGTCGGCGAAGAGCTCCTGGTCGAGGTAGGCGAGGAAGCGCTCCGTGGTCATGGGCTGGAACGCGAAGGCGTCGAAGTAGCCGCGGAGGAAGCGGTAGAACCGCTCGCGGCCGACGGCCGCCTCGAGGGTGTGGAGGAAGGCGGCGCCCTTGTCGTAGGCCACGGCCGTCATGCCGTCGTCGGGGTCGCGCCCGTCGAGGGCGAGGTGGAGGTGCTGGTCGGCCGCGTCGAGCTCCCGGAGCTCCTCCACGAGGCCGTCGCGGCTGAGGCTCGCCAGCATCGCGGCGTACTCCGGCCCGTAGACGGCCTCCATGATGCGGTTCTCGAAGTAGGAGGTGAACCCCTCGTTGAGCCAGAAGTCGTCCCAGGTCGCGTTCGTGACGAGGTTGCCGCTCCACGAGTGCGCGAGCTCGTGCGCGATGAGGGAGACGAGCGAGCGGTCGCCGGCGAGGATCGTGGGCGTGGCGAAGGTGAGGCGGGGGTTCTCCATCCCGCCGAAGGGGAAGGAGGGGGGGAGCACGAGGATGTCGTAGCGGCCCCAGCGGTAGGGCCCGTAGAGCGCCTCGGCCGCGTCCATCATGGCCTCGACGTCGGCGAACTCCTCGGCCGCGACCTCGACCACCTGCGGCTCGGCCCAGACGCCCGAGCGCGGCCCGAGCGCGCGGAACGCCAGGTCGCCGATGGCGAGGGCGATGAGGTAGGGCGGGATGGGCTCGTCCATCCGGAAGCGGTAGGTCGTGCGGCCGTCGCCCGCCGCCTCGCCCTCCGGGCGGTTGCCGTCGGCGCTCATCACGGCGACGAGCCCCTCGGGCACGGTGAGGGCGGCCTCGTAGGTCTGACGGATGCCGGGGCTGTCCTGCGTCGGGATCCAGGTCCGGGTGAGGATGGCCTGGCCCTGGGTGAAGAGGAACGGCTCGCCGCTGGAGGTCTGGGCGGGCGAGAGCCACTGCACGGCGGCGGCGTCCGGCGCCGTCCGGTAGTGGACGACGATCCGCTCGGTGCCCGCGGGGAAGGCGACGGTGAGCGGGGCGCCCAGGAGGTCGTCGGCGTTGCCCACGTCGAAGGTGAGGGGCTCGCCCGCGGCGTCGGTGACGCGCTCGACGACGAGGCCGCGCGTGTCGAGCACGACCTCCTCGACACCGGAGGCCACCTGGAGGTCGAGCGTGGCGGTGCCGCTGAGGGTCTGCGCCTCGAAGTCGGCGTCGAGGTCGAGCGCGACGTGCGTGACGCGGGCCTCGGCCGGGCGGGCGTAGGAGTGGACGTCCTGCGGGAGGGCGTCGTCGGCCGCGGTGGGGGCGACCGACGCCGTCTCGGCGCACCCGGCAGCGAGGAGGAGGGAGAGGAGGGCGGCGAAGGGGACGGTGTGGCGGAGCATGGGCGTGGGGTGACGTGGGCGCGCAAAATAGCCCCCCCCCAGGGCCGCCCCCCGGGCTGCCCGGGTCACAACGCCGCGCCGGGGGGGCGGGCCTCGCCCGCGGCGACGGCGCGCCACCGCGCGGCCGCCTCGGGGCGTCCCCACGCCACGTACAGCGCGGCGAGGGCACGGGAGACGCCCCGGGTGTGCGGGTCGTCGGTCGGCAGCGCTCGCAGGTTGTCGAGGAGGAGGGCCTCTGCCTCGGGGTACCGCTGCTGAAGGCGGAGCACCTCGCTGAGATGGGACGCGTAGAGCGCCTTCGGCCCCCGCGTGAGGCGCGCCTCGGCGACCTCGTAGGCCTCGCGCTGCACGGCCTCCGCCGCGCGGAGCCGGCCCTGGTCCAGGTACACGTTGGACAGCGCCGTGAGGGTGGCGGCGAGGCGGGTGTAGTCGCCCGAGAACCGACCGGAGACCGTCCGGCGCTGGCCCTCGAGCGTCAGGAGAAGCACGGCCTCCGCCTCGTCCAGGCGTCCCTGTCGCCGGAGGATCAGGCCGAGCTGGTTGTAGACCGACACCATGCGGGGGTGGTCGGGCCCGAGGATCGGCTCCAGGATGGCGATGGCCTCGCGCTGGAGGGCCTCGGCGCGGGCGAAGTCGCGCTGCACGATCCGCAGGAAGGCGTAGTTCGAGAGCGTGGTGCCGAGGAGCGGGTGGCGAGGCCCACGGTGGCGTCGGTGGAGGGCGAGGGCGGCGTCGTACGCTGCCGCCGTCCCGGCCAGGTCCCCCTTCAGCAGCAGCGCGGTGGCGAGGCGGTTGTAGGACTCGGCGACGCGGGGGTCCGCGTCGCCGAGCGTCGCGCGGAACGTCCGGAGGGCCGACCGGAGCAGGGCCTCGGCGCCCTCGGCGTCTCCGGCGTCTTCGCGCACCATGGCGAGGAGGGCCTGGACCTCCGCGACGGCTTCGTGATCGCTGCCGAAGCGCTGCTGCCGAATCCGGAGCGCCCGCGACGCGAGGGAGTCGGCCGTGGACTTGTCGGCCTGGTGCCGGTAGAGCTCGGCGAGGTCGTAGAGGCTCTCGGCCGCGGCGGCCGACGCCGGCCCGGCGTGGGCCTCGCGGAGGGCCAGGGCCTCGCGGAGGAGGGGGGCCGCCTCGTCGAAGAGCCGGAGCCGGGTCGAGGACCGCCCGAGGGCCGCCAGCATCTGAGCCTTGACGAGCGGCTGGTCGTGGAGCTCGTCGCGCAGCCGGGCCGCGCCCCGGCCGAGGAGGTCGGCGACGCGGAGGGTGTCGAGCCGTTCTTCCGCGAACGGGTCGGTCGCGGCGAAGAGGCTCTCGAGGAAGGCGGCCACCTCCTCGGCCTTCTCGCGCTCGGCCTCCGCGCGGTCCCGCTCCCGGGCCGTCGCCCGCTGCTGGAGCGACACGGCGACGAGGGCGGCCAGGAGGAGGGCCACGAACGCCGCCGCCGCCGCCACGCCCATGCGATGCCGCCGCACGAACGTGCGCACCCGGTACGGCAGCGTCTCGGGGCGGGCGAGGACGGGGAGACCTGCGCGGTGCCGGCGCAGGTCGTCGAGCAGCCCCTCCACCGACGGGTACCGGTGCCCGGGGTCCTCGCGCAGCGCCTTGAGCACGATGGTGTCGAGGTCGCCCCGGAGCCGACGGCGCAGCCGTTCCGCGGTCGTGCTCCGGGCGCCCGCCGCCTCGTCGGACACGCGGGCACTCGGGGGCTCCGCCGTGACGCCGGGGTCGGCAGGGGGGGGGCGTTCTCCGGCGAGCAGCTCGAAGAGGAGCGCGCCGAGCGCGTACACATCGGTGGCCGTGGTGATGGCCCCGCCCGCGAGCTGCTCTGGTGCGGCGTAGGCCGGCGTCAGCGGCTGGCGACCCGTGCGGGTGGGCGCGTCGTCGGAGGCCTCGGGGCCGAGGAGCTTGGCGATGCCGAAGTCGAGCAGCTTGACCTGCGGGGCGCCCTCTTCGTCGTCGGCCACGAGGACGTTGCTCGGCTTGAGGTCGCGGTGGACGACGAGGCGGCGGTGCGCGTGCTGGACGGCCTCCGCGACCTGCTCGAAGAGGCGGAGCCGGGCGTCCACGGGGAGCCGCTTCCGGTCGGCGTAGTCCGTGAGCGGCTCGCCCTCGACGTGCTCCAGGACGAGGAACGGGCGCCCGTCGTCGGTGGCGCCGCCGTCAAGGAGGCGGGCGATGTTCGGGTGGTCGAGCGAGGCGAGGAGCTGGCGCTCGCGGCGGAAGCGGGCGAGCACGTCGTCGGTGTCGAGCCCCCGCCGGACCACCTTGAGGGCGACGGTCTTCTCGAAGGCGCCGTCGGCGCGGGCGGCGCGGTAGACCGTCCCCATGCCGCCGCGGCCGAGCAGGGCCGTGACGCGGTACGGCCCGATCGGGGCGCCGGGCCCGAGGTCGCCCGTCCCAGTGTCGCCCGTCGCGTCCGACGCCGCGAGGGCGTCGCGGAGGCCCGGCAGGAGGGGCGCGGCGTAGTCCGTGGCCGACTCGCCCAGCGCGCGCTCGGCCGCGTCGGCGTCCTCGAGGAGGGCGGCGACCTCGGCGTAGAGGGCGGGGTCGCCGCCGCAGGTGGCGCGCAGGAACGCCGTGCGCTCGTCCGGTGGCCGGTCGAGCGCCTGGGCGAGGAGGGCGTCGAGCTGCTTCCAGCGAGTGAGGGGGGGCGTCTCCATAGGCGGGGTCGCCGTCCATTCGGAAAAAAGGCGTCGGCCGGATCAGGCGGCGAGGTCGTCGTCCTTCATGGCGCGGAAGAGCCACGTCCGGGCGCGCTGCCAGTCGCGCTTGGCCGTGGGGACGGAGCAGCCGGCCACCTCCGCGACCTCCTCGTAGGTGAGCCCCCCGAAGAACCGGTACTCGACGAGGCGGGCGAGGCGCCCGTCGTAGGTGGCGAGGCGTTCGAGCGCGGCGTCGAGGGTGAGGAGGTCGGCGGCGCGCTCGGCGACGGCCGGGTCGTCGGCCACCTGGAGGCCGTCGAGCCGGAGGTCCCCCCGGGGGCCGCCGCGCTTCTGGGCCGCGCGCTCGCGGGCGTAGTCGACGAGGATGAACCGCATGGCGCGGGCGGCGAGGGCGAAGAAGTGGGCGCGGCTCTCCCACCCGGCGCGCGCGCCGTCGACGAGGCGGAGGTAGGCCTCGTGGACGAGCGCCGTCGTGTCGAGGGTGTCGCCGGGGCGGTGGGCGCGGAGCCGCGCGCGGGCGAGGAGGCGGAGCTCCTCGTAGACGTGCGGCCAGAGGGCGTCGAGGGCCTCGCGGTCGCCGTTCCGCGCGTCGAGGAGGAGGCGAGTCGTGTCGGAGGGAGAGACCATGGCGTCGCCCGCAAGTCGTCGAAAGGTAGCGTTCTGCGGGCGGTTCGGGGGAGCGTGATCCTCTCGGCGCCCGTTTTCCGAAGGGGGAGCGGTTCCATCCCATCCGCCTCGACAGCCATGCACCGCTTCGCTACGCTCCTCCTGCTCCTCCTCCCCGCGGCGGCCCTCGCCCAGACCACCTACACGTGGGTCGGCGGCGACGGCGACTGGAGCGGCGCCGCCAACTGGTCGCCCAACGGCGTGCCCGGCCCGGGTGACACCGCCCACATCCTCTTCGACGACGACTACACCGTCACGCTCGACGTCGATGCCGAGGTCGAGGGCCTCGTGATCGGCGGCGACGGCGCGACCACGCAGCAGCTCGTGGCGGGGACCGGCCGGACCCTGACCCTGACCGGCGACGGCAGCGTCGGGCCCGCCGGCCGCCTCCAGCTCAACAACGCGACCCTCGACGGCGGTGGCCACCTCGCCAACGGCGGCCGCCTCGACCTGTGGGGCAGCACGGCGAACGCGGCCGTCACCATCCTCGACGGCGCCGTCCTCGACGTGCAGCGCACCTCCGCCCTCAACGGGCCCTTCGCCAACCAGGGATCCTGCACCCTCGCAGGGTCCTGGTTCGCCGGCAACCAGGCGATCCTGACCGTCGCCGAGGGCTTCACCAACGAGGGGGTCATCCTCCTCTATGGCGACCACAGCGGCACGGTCCACGGCCGCGCCACCCTGGCCGTGACCTCGGGGACGCTCGTCAACGAGGGCGTCCTCCGCGCCTCCGGCGACGTCGACAACGCCATCGAGGACAACCGCCACTACCTCCGGGCCGAGGTCGACAATCGGGGCGAGATCCACGCGCGGAGCCGCTGGCTCGAGGTCGTGAGCCCGGGTGCGCAGCACGTCAACCGCGGCCGCCTCACGATGGACGAGGACATGGCCGTGCTCCTCAGCGACGGCGCGTTCGCGTTCGGCCCCGACACCGAGATCGCCGGATCAGGCATGGTTCGGGTCTGGGACGACGCGGACGCGACGTTCGAGAGCGGGGCGTCGGTGACGTCCGCCCTCGACGTGCGCCCGTTCACCCCGGCCGTGAAGGTCCTGGGCCGGCTCACCCCGGCCTCCCTCGCGCTCATCACCGGGAGCGGGACCTTCGCCTTGGGGCTCGGCGGCTCGCCCGGCAGCGGGGACTACGGCCGCATCGAGGCTGCGGGGCTGGCGCAGATCGGCTACACCCTCACGCTCACCCTGGAGAACGGCCACGTCCCCCAGGTCGGCGACGTCTACACCCTCGTGACCGGGAACCCCATCTCGGGCACCTTCGCGCCCGCCGTCGACACGCCCGACGGCCTGGAGGTGACCCTCGAACAGACCGCCTCCGCCGTCACTGCGACAGTGACGGGGGTGCCCGTGGCGAACGAGCCCGTCGCCGACCCCCCCGCGGGCGTCACGCTCCACGCGCCCTCTCCGAATCCGGCCTCTCATCAAGCCACGGTGGCCTTCGAGCTGGCCCGATCGGGCCGGGTGGAGGTCGCGGTTTACGACGTGCTGGGCCGCGAGGTCGCGGTCCTCGTGGACGGCGTGCAGCCGGCGGGGCGTCACGAAGCCGTCCTCGACGCGCCGGGCCTGCCCGGCGGCGTCTACCTCGTCCGGTTGACGACCGAGGCCGGGGGGGTGACCCGTCGCCTGACCCTCCTGCGCTGAGGCTCGGCCTGACTGTGGTGAGGGGGTGGTCGCGATGGAGCACATCGGCTCGTTACATGGAGCCGTCATTGACGGACGAATACGGTTGGCAACGCTCCTCGGCAGACGGCCACCCGGTTCACGCCTGAACCCTCCACTCCTCCCCGAGCCCGACCCGCTTGCCCTGATGGGGGGGCTCTACTACCTTCCTTGTCCCTTGCACGTATAGCCTCCGCCGCTCTGGTGTCTGCCGCCGACACGACCCAACTCATCCTTGACGCACGAGTTGGACGTCCGGGAGCGGAGGGCCGCCTGTTCGAGCACCTCTACGGCGTGCTTCGCCAGATCGCCCGCGCCCGCCTGCGCGCCCATCACGCGGGCACTGCGCTTGGTACCACCGGCCTCGTCAATGAGGCGTACCTCCGGCTCGCCGACACGAGACGCGTCACCCCGAACGACCGGACGCACTTCCTCGCGCTGGCTGCCCGTGCCATGCGGTTCGTTCTGCTCGATCATGCCCGGATGCGGGCGAGCGCGAAGCGCGGGGGCGGCCGGCCCGGCCTCCACGTTCGGCTCACCGCGCTCCAACTGGTCGCTGAGGAGCGCGCCGATGAGTTGCTCGCGTTGAACCTGGCCTTGGACGGGCTGAGAGCGCAGAGCGAGCGGCTGGCCGAGGTCGTCGAGCTCCGATTCTTCGGCGGGCTCGCGTACGATGAAGTGGCCGAGGTGACGGGCCGCTCCGTCGCGACGGTGGAGCGGGACTGGGCGCGGGCGCGGGCTTGGCTCTACTGCGCGCTCCAGGGAGACTCATCCTCGGAGGCGGAAGAGCCCCGCGCTCTATGATCGACCTCCCTGCCGGACAGTGGCAGAACCTCGACCGCCTGCTCGACGAGGCGCTCGGGTGCGCGCCGGAGGAGCGTATCGCGTACCTCCGCTCCGCCTGTGCGGACGCCCCCGGCCTCTACGACTCGGCACTCCGGCTCCTCCGCGCTGTCGAGGAGAGCGAACGGGCCTTCGGGGATTCGGCGGTCACGTTTGCGGCGCCGCTTCTCGTCGATGAGGACGCGCTCGAAGCGGGCGCGCACGTCGGGCCCTACCGGATCGAGGAGGCGGTGGGCCGCGGGGGGATGGGCACGGTCTACCGCGCCGCCCGCGCCGACGGGACCTTCGACAAGACGGTCGCGCTCAAGCTCGTCAAGCGCGGGATGGACACCGACGAGGTGCTCGCCCGCTTCCGCCGCGAGCGCCAGGTCCTCGCGGGCCTCGACCACCCCGGCATCGCCCGCCTCCTCGACGGGGGCGCGGCCGAGGATGGCCGGCCGTACCTCGCGATGGAATTCGTCGACGGCGGGCCGATCACGGACTACGTGGCCGAGCGCGGGCTGGACGTCGACGCCCGGCTCGCCTTGTTCGAGCGCGTCTGCGAGGCCGTGCAGCACGCGCACCAGCGCCTCGTGGTCCACCGCGACCTCAAGCCGTCGAACATCCTCGTGTGTGAAGACGAACACGGGCAGGCGCAGGTCAAGCTCCTCGATTTCGGCATCGCCAAGCTGCTGGAGAGCGACCCCGACGAGGTGGTAACGCGGACGGGCATCCGGCCGCTGACGCCGGCCTACGCCGCGCCGGAGCAGCTTCGCGGCGAGACGGTGACGACGGCGGCCGACGTATACGCCCTCGGCGTGGTGCTCTACGAACTGCTCACCGGGCAACGCCCCGACGACCCGCCGAAGCCGCCGAGCGCGGTGGCCGAGGGCGACGACGCCCGGCGGCTGCGCGGCGACCTCGACGTGATCTGCCTGACGGCGCTGCGCGAGGAGCCGGAGGCGCGCTACGGGTCGGTGGAGGCGCTGCTCGACGACCTGCGGCGGCACCGGACGGGGCTGCCGGTCGAGGCCCGGCCCGCGTCGGTGGGGTATCGGGTGCGGAAGTTCGCCGGGCGGCACCGCGTCGGCGTGGCGGCGACGGCGCTCGTGGCGCTCGCCCTCGTGGCGGGGCTGAGCGCGGCGCTGTGGCAGGCGGGCGTCGCCGCCCGCGAGCGCGACCAGGCCGAGGAGGTCACCCGCTTCGTCGAGGAGCTGTTCACCTCCAACACTCCCACGACGGCCCCGACCGACACCATCACGGCGCGGACGCTGCTCGCCCGCGGCGAAGCGCGTGCCGACGATCTCGACGGACAGCCGGCGGTGCAGGCCCACATGCTGCGCGTGCTCGGGAGCGCGTGGGTGAGCCTGGGCCGCTACGACCGGGCCGAGCCCCTTCTCGACCGCGCCCTCGCGCTCAGCCGTGCGCACGCCGGCGTGCGGTCGCCCGCCCTTGCCGAGGCCCTCGACGCGCGCGCCCTGCTCGCCCACCTTACCGGGGACTACGAGCGCGCCGTCGCGCTCAACCGCGAAGCCCTCACCATCGTGCGGCGGCACTACGGGGCGGAGTCCGAGCAGACCGCCGAAGCCCTCGCTAGCCTCGCCGCCACCCACTCCGAACAAAGCGACTACGCCACCGCCGACGCGCTCTACCGCGAAGCCCTGGCGATCCACCGACGGGCCGGGACCTCCGGGCACGAAGCGGCCCTCGTCGTGCTGCAGAACTACGCCAACCTCCGCTACCGCGAGGGCGCGTACGACGCGGCGGACTCGCTCTACGCCGAAGCCCTCGCCGGCCTCCGCGCCCTCCACGGCCCGCAGCACCCTGAGATCGCCCGCCTCCTGTACAACCTCGTCACGCTGCGCAGCGCCCAGGGCGACGACGAGGCGGCCCTGCAGCTCGCCCGCGAAACGCTCGCGATGCGGCGCCACCTGCTGGGCGACAACCACCCGGACGTGTTCGCCAGCATGACGAATGAGGCCGCCATCCTCAGCACGATGGGGAGGGCCGAGGAGGCGGAGGCGCGCTACCGCGAGACCATCCGGCTGCAGCGCGAGCGTCTCGGCGCCCACCCAGAGGCCGCCCTCACCCTGAACAACCTCGCCACCGTCCTGAGCCGTCAGGGCCGGTTCGCCGAGGCCGAGCCGCTTTACCGCGAGGCCCTCGCCATCCGGCAGGAGGTGTTCGGCGAGCGGCACCCCCGCGTGGCGAGCACCCTGAGCAGCCTCGGCTCCATCCTCCGCGACCAAGGCGCCTACGACGAGGCCGAGCGCTTTTACGCACAGGCCCTCGCCATCCGGCGCGAAGCCCTCGGCCCGGACCATCCCGAGGTCGGCCACAGCCTGCACGGACTCGCCCGGCTCAAGCACCTCACCGGCGACCTCGCCGACGCCGACGCCCTATACCGCGAAGCGCTCGTACTGCGGCGCAACGCGCACGGGCCGCGCCATACCATCACCGCCGACAACGAGGCCGCCCTCGCGGCGTTGCTCACCGACCGGCGCGCGTTCGAGGAGGCCGAGCGGCGGTACCGGGATGCGCTGAGCATCTACGAGGAGGCGCTCGGCGTGGACAACCCACGCACGCAGCGGACGCGGGACGGCCTCGCCGCGCTGTACGAGGCGTGGGGCCGACCCGGCAGGGCAGCCCGCGTTCAGTGACCGAGACGGCCCCCCGCCCCGGATGAGACGGAGGGCCGCATGTGCTGTTACGGGCAGGACGGCTAGCGCGCCAGCGTGAGGCGCCGCGTCTGCACCACGGTGCCCGCCTCCAGCCGGACGAGGTAGAGCCCGCTCGGCAGGCCCGCCCCGTCGAGGACCGCCTCGTGCCACCCGGCCGCTAGCTCCCCGTCGGCGAGTACAGCCACCTCGCGGCCCAGCACGTCGTAGACGGCCAGCCGCACGCGCTGCGCCTCGGGCAACGCGAAGCCTATCGTGGCCGAGGTGCGGAACGGGTTGGGATAGGCCGCCGAGAACGTCGGCTCGCCCGGCAGCCCCTCAAGCTGGCTCGCCGCGCGGCCGGCCGCGGCCGCTACGGGTTCGCCCTCGGCCGAGGCCGTGCGGAAGTCGTAGACCTGCGGGACGGCCAGCGGCGCCCCGGACGCGTCGAACGCCTGCCAATTGTCGGAGCCGCCGTCGGACCCAGCCCGGAGCCCGGATACGATCTCGAGCGGGAAGGCGTCTTGGTCGAGGATGGTGCCGGGGAAGGTCCCCGCCTCTAGGCGGTAGGTGTAGCTCCCGAATGGGGCGATGTTCGGCACCCGCTGGCTGAACGAGAGCGTCACGGTTTGGGGGGGCGTAACGGTAACTGTGCTCGGGCCGAGAAGCGGCGAGCGGACCGTGCCGTTGGGGAGGACGGCCTCGGTCCAGAACTCGAAGCTCGACGGGCCGGTGGGGCCGACCTCAAAGACGACGTCGAAGAAGAGGTAGTCGCCCCGCTGGAGCACGACGGGCGTCGGGCTCGTGGGGACGAGCGTGGCGGTGAAGGCGGGCACGGGGACCTCGACCTGAACGGCGGGGCTGAACTCGCTCGTCGCGCCGTAGCCTTCGGGCAGCGGGCCCTCGACGACCGTCGCGCTCGCGCTCACCCAGTCGCCGACGGGGAAGGTGCTCGCCGGCTGCGAGAGCGTGCCGGAGGCGTACCCCTGCGCGTCGGTGGTGGCGGTGACGGCGGCGGCGGGGTCCTCGCATTCGCCGTAGCCGGAAGGGTCGGGGGCGCTGAGGCGGCAGAAGAGGAGCTCGAAGGAGGTGTTGGGCGTGGAGTCGAGGGTCCAGGCGATGGCCGCGTCCGTGCCGTCGTTGGTGGCGCGGGTGACGAGGGGGTAGTTCTGGAGGCCGTTGGGGCCGGCGTCGGCGTCGCCGGGGTCGTTGGGCGTGGGGCCGTCCATGTCGAGTTCGATACCGAGGTCTACGTTCGCGTAGATGCGGTTGCCGACGATTGACGCGTCATGGCACACCCCATTGCTGTTGCCATCGATCGTGACGCCGTCAACCCCGTTGAAGGCGATCGTGTTGGGCGCGGCGGTCCCGCCGATGCGGATGTCCCTGTTGTCTCCGCTGCATAGGATCCCGGACCAGCCGTTGCCGAGGTCGTCGCCCGCGGCGTTCGTGCCGATGAAGTTGCTTTCGAATACGGCACCCGAGCCTTCTACGCCGGTTATGACGCCGGTTTGGGTGTTGCCGCTGATCGTGTTGCCCCGGATCACGCTATCCACCCCGAAGCCCTCGATGCCGAACGCGTTGGGGCGCGGCTCCGTCCCGGTGGGATCGGTACCGATCCGGTTGTCCTCAACGACGGCGCCGCGGCCATAAGGGGTGATGTAGAGGCCCCTCTCGAGATTCCCGCTGAGCGTGTTGCCTTGAACGGTAGTGGACGCCCCGTCCACGATCTCGATACCGGAGCGGTTTGGCGCGGCGACGCCATCCGCATCCAGCCCGGCGGTATTCCCCCGGATCCGGTTGTCCCTGGTGCCGCTGTCGAAAATGTCCGATACGACCACCCCCGCATATCCATTGTCTCCGAGGGTGTTGCCCGATCCGGGCAACCCGATGTCGTTGTCTCTCGCTCCCGACCGGACGCTCACCCCGTAGTACGCATTCCCGACCCCGGTGCTCAGGCCACGCCGCGAAAGGCCGACGTAGTTGTTCGTCACGACGGCTCGCTCGGCGCGGAGCACGCCGCCGAAGCCATCTTCGGTGGACGCCAGTGATATCCCGTGCAGGTTGCCCGATGCGACGTTCCCGTCCACGACCACGTCGTCGCCTGAGACCAAGATGCCAGTGCGCTGAACGAAGCCCGCGAAACCCGAGGCTCCCGTTTCGTCCGTCCCGACGAGGTTGCCCCGCACTTCTGCAGCGTCGCGCGTGACGAGCACGCCCTCCATGTCGTTGCCCGAGATGAGGTTGTTCTCGACCACGACCGCGCCCGGCGGGCTCAGCACACCACCGACCAGCACGCCGTCGAAGTTGGGCGCTCGCTCCGTGCCGCCCCGGTCCATCCCGATGTAGTTGCACGCGACCTCACTTCCGGGGCCGCCGACGACGACCCCATAGCCGGGGAAGTCCCGCACCACGAAGCCCCGGATGTCGATGTTGCTCACGAGCGACGACGCACTCAGGCCGTTCATGCTACCGAAGAAGAATGGGATCAGGCTCCCGTCGAGGACCACCTTCAGCGTGTGCGGGACCTGGAACACGCCGCCGATGAGCCCCCCACACTGGGCGCCGTCCTGCGTCAGGGCGTCGAGCGTCGTGTTCTCCCGCGTGATTGCCGGGAGCACGGTGCTCGGCTGGATCCGCCACGCGCCGCCGCCGAGGTCGGAGCCGCCCGGACCGAAGCCGATGGCGAACTCGATGGTCACGCGGAGCGTGCTCGGCGTGGCGTTGGCCTCCTCGATGGCTGCGCGGAGCGTGCATCCGGTGAGGAAGCCTGAGGCCTGGCAGACCCCGTCGCCGGGGTTGGTGTCGCCGCTGTCGAACGCCGTCGTGACGGTAAAGGTGAAGGCGGTGTGCTCCTCCCCGCCGGTTGCGGCGGGCGGCGGACCAGCCAGCGGGGTCCCGTCGACGTCGCCGGCGCGGCGGGCGGCCTCGGCTTGGGCGGCGGCGCGGCGGGCGGCGTGGCGTGCGAAGTAGGCCGCGGCGGCCTCGGGCGTGAGCGTGGGCCGGCCGGTATGGGGATCGTACGTGTAGCGCTCGACGCGCTCCGAGAGCTCGTCCGGGAGCTCGAGCCGCGCCAGGCGCTCAGCGCGTGCCGATTGTTCTGCGCGGGCGGCGTCGCCGGCGGGGGCTAGCTGGGCGTGGGCCTCTGCCGCGAGGGCGAGCAGGAGGCAGGAGGCGAGGGCGAGGGCGGTGAAGAGGCGAGGCATGGTAGGTCAGGGCTGATGGTTGGGGATTCAACCCCTACCAATCGGAAGACCTCAGCACTGCCCCTCACCGCCTGCAAAAAAATGCGCCGCCCGGTAGAGTCCCCTCCACCGGGCGGCGCATGCGCGCGTTCTCAGGCTCTCTCAGCGCACGAGGGTCAGGCGCTGTGTCTGCACCCCGGCCTCGGTCGCGAGCCGCACGAGGTAGAGCCCGCTCGGCAGACCCGCCCCGTCGAGGACGGCCTCGTGCCGCCCGGCCGCCACCTCGCCCTCGGCGAGGCGCGCGACCTCGCGGCCCAGCACGTCGTAGACGGTCAGGTGCGCGGTCGTCGCCTCGGGCAGCGTGAACGCCACCGTCGTCTGTCGGCGGAACGGGTTGGGGGAGGCGGGGAGCAGCGCGAAGCGCTCGGGCACCGCGGCAGTGATGGCGGCCTCCGGGCGGGCAGCCCCCTCCCACGGAGTGGCCTCCACCACCGCCCAGGGCGCCGCGCCGGCGACGGCTCGTGCCGAGCCGGTGACGGTGACCGTAAACACCTCAGAGTCCACGGTCACGTTGGGGTGCTGGCCGATGCGCAGGGTGTATGTGTAGACCCCCGGGGCTGCACTCTGAGGTACGTTCTGCGTGAAGCTCCCGTTGAGCGTCTGCCCGGCCGGCACCGTGCCCGAGACGATCACGGCCGACAGCCCGCCGGGCGAGGCCGTGTAGAAGAGGTCGCCGCTGGCGGAGGAGGCGGTGGTGTTCTGAACGGTGTAGTCGAAGGAGATGGACCCGCCGGGGGCGACCGTCAGCGGACTCGTGTTCGTCGCGGTGAGGAAGAGGCCGGGCGGAGTGCTCGTGTCCTCGACCTGCACCGCCGCGCTGAGCTCGCTCGTCGGGCCGTACCCGGCCGGGAGCGCGCCGATCGCGACGGTCGCGGTGGCGGCGACCCAGTGCCCGACGGGGAAGAAGGAGGCTGGAGCGGTCACGGTGCCCGCGGCGTTCCCGCTCCCGTCCGTCGTTACCAGCTCGATGACGTCGGGGTCGTCGCACTCGCCGTGGCCTGAGGGGTCCGGGGTCGGGACGTTGCAGAAGAGCAGCTCGAAGGTCCGGTTGGGACTTGCGTCGAGGCTCCACGCGACGACGGCGTCGGTGCCGTCGTTCGTGGCGCTCGTGATGACGGGGTAGTTCGTCAGGCCGTCGGCGTCGGGGCTGTCGTTCGGGGTGACGCCGTCCACTCCGAGGTCGATCCCGAGCTCGGCGTTGTTGAAGAGGGCGTTGCTGATGAGCGAGACCTCCTGGCACGTAATGATGATTCGGATCCCGTCACCGCCGTTGAAACCGATGACGTTCGCGTTGCCGTGGCGCCCGAGGTGAACTTCAGTGGTGGTTGCACAGGAGATGCCGTCCTGACCGTTGCCGAGGTCGAGCGTGCGTGTAGCATTCGTGCCGATGTGGTTGCCTTCGGCTTCGATCCCGTTGGATCTGAAGAGGGAGATGCCGTCCTCCAGGTTCCCGCCGATGGTGTTGCCGTTGAGGATGGCGTCGCCTGCTGTGTCGATATAGATGCCAGAGTGACCGTTGGGGCGTGTGGTCGTTACGGCCGCGTCGGTGCCGATGCGGTTGTTCTCGATGACGGCTCCGTCTGCTGAGTCGAGGTCGATGCCGTGAAGGGTGTTCCCGCTGATCGTGTTGTTCTGCACGGTCATGTTGTTACCCAGGATCGTCACCCCGTTCCCAGCGTTCGGCGCGGCGACCGCGTTCGCGTCGAGGCCGACCACGTTGTCGCGGACGCGGTTGCTGGTGCCCCACACGGCGATCCCGCTGCCGCCGTTGTCCCCGATCTGGTTGCCACCGCCCGGCAGGCCGATGTCGTTGTCGCTCACCTCGCTGTCGATCCCGGCGAAGATGCCGGAGAATCCGTTGCCGAGGCCGTCGCGTAGGCCGCGCCGCGTCAGGCCAACCGTGTTGTTCGCCACAGCGGCCCGCTCGGCGTGGATCATGCCGCCGAGGAAGCCGGGGGAGGAGCCCAACTCGATGCCGTAAGTCGCATTCGCCGACGCGACGTTCCCGTCCACGGTCACGTCGTCGCCCGAGACGAAGAGGCCGGTGGTCCCGTTGCCGAGGGGGCTCGCTCCGCTACTCGTCGTCCCGATGAGGTTGTTGCGCACCTCGGCGAGGGTCCGCGAGACGAACAGCCCGTCGCCGTCGTTACCCGAGACGAGGTTGTTCTCTATGGTGACGGCCCCCGGCGAGGCGAAGAACCCGCCGACGAGGATGCCGTCGCCGTTGGGCGCCGCCGCCGTGCCGCTGAGCGTGGTCCCGACGTAGTTGCACGCGACCTCGCTGCCGGCGCCGCCCGTGACGACCCCGAAGCCCGGATAGTTCTCGACGGCGAACCCTCGGATGTCGATGTTGTCCACGCTCGCGGAGCCGCTGATGCCGTTCCCGCTGCTTCTGAGGAGGCTCCCGTCGAGGACGACCTTGAGGATGTGGGGCGCGTTGAAGGGGCCGCTCGACGCGAGGATCCCACACGTCGCTCCGGTCTGTGTGAGGGCGTTCACCGTCACGTTCGCCCGCGTGATGAGCGGGTGCGCACTGCTGGGCTGGATGCGCCACGCCCCGTTCCCGAGGTCGGAGCCGGCGGGGCCGAGCAGGATGTCGAACTCGATGACGACCGGGTCGGTGCCTGGCGTCGCGTTCGCCTCCTCGATGGCCGCTCGGAGCGTGCAGCCGTTCAGGAAGCCGCTGGCGATGCAGGCGCCGTCGCCGGGGTCGGTATCGCCGGTGTCAAAGGCGGTGGTGACGGTGAAGAGGCCGCCGCCCCGTACGGCGGGTGGCACAGAACGGGGGGTGCCGTCGAGAGCCCCGGAGGCCGCGTGGCGCTCCGCTTCGGCGCGGGCGGCAGCGCGGCGCTCGGCGTGACGCGCGAAGAACGCAGCGGCAGCCTCAGGCGTGAGGGTCGGCCCGTCGTTCTCGGCGTCGTAGGTATAGCGCTCGCTACGCTCGGCCTCATCAGGCGGGGTACCCTCCTGGGCGTTCGCCGGCGGGAGGACAGCGAGCAGCAGAAGCGCGACGGAGAGGCGGCTCATGTTCGCGTACAGGCTAGTAAGAAGCAGGCGTTCATCCAACCCATCGTCAAGTCCCGAGGCCGCCCCTCATCGGGCGCCAGAAAAGATGGCGCGAAGCGGCTATGGACGGCCCCGCGGCGAGGCCGACGGATCGCTCCCGCGGGTCGGGCAGGGTCCGGTCGATCCGCACAGGCCCGACGCGCGTTTGAATGGAGAGATCAGTCGGTGCGGTCCCTCCCTACGCCGCCGGGGGAGTCCTGGGAAGACCGCCACGGGGAGCCCGAAACCGGGATCGACGCCTGAGTCCGTTGTTCGTAAACATCTGTTTCCTACTTTGTGACGGCGCTCGCTCCTGCGGCCGCTCTCTCCCACCCACCTCCACCGCCATGCGTACTCTGCTCCTGCCCCTCTCCGTCGGCCTCGTCCTCTCCCTCTCGGTCCCGGCCCCGTCGGCCGCCCAGGACGGCACCCCCGTGATCTACATGACGCAGTACAAGATCCACCCCTCACGGATGGACAGCCTCGCCACGCTCATCGCCGAGTACGACATCCCGTGGCACAACTTTGTCGCTGAGAACGTCGAGGGCTACCAGCGTCGGTACCTCCGCCACGATACGGGGAACGAGTACAACCTCATGATCGCGACGGCGTACCCCGACTGGGACATGGTCCGCGGCGACGAGATCCCCTTCGACGAGCTCTTCCCGCGGTTCGCCGCCTCGATGGGGATGACGGAGGAGGAGATGGAGGAGGACGGCGTCAACGAGATGTTCCAGTGGGCCTACGAGGGCGCCGAGCACGTGGACCAGATCTGGCGGCTCATCGGCGGGCCGGCGGGGGACGACCCCAGCGACATGGACGGGGACCCCGTGATCTACATGTCGCAGTACAAGATCCACTCCTCGCGGATGGACAGCCTCGCCACGCTCATCACGGAGTACGACATCCCGTGGCACAACTTTGTCGCTGAGAACGTCGAGGGCTACCAGCGTCGGTACCTCCGCCACGATACGGGGAACGAGTACAACCTCATG
>JAWWCA010000040.1:0-19917 GCA_033720695.1 Rubricoccaceae bacterium | reverse complement strand
CCTTCTCGGGGACGATCCGCTCCAGCCCCCGGTTGATCTGCTCGTCCCGCATCCCGAACACGGAGCCGACGCTGAGGGCCGCGAGGGCGGTGTAGATCGCGTGGTCGCCGAGGATGGGGAGTGTGGCGGTGACCCGCTCGGGTCGCACGTCGCAGGCGTCGCCCGTTCCGTAGAGGAGCGTCCGGCCGGCGTTCGCGTCGGCCATGGCGCGGACGCGCGGGTCGTCGCCGTTGAGGACGGCCGTGCCGTCGGGGCCGAGGGCGCGCACGAGCGCGGCCTTCTCGCGGGCCACGCCCTCGATGCTCCCGAGCGTTTCGACGTGGACCCCCTTGACGTTGAGGACGACCGAGACCGTCGGGGGGAACAGCGCGCACAGCTCCTCGAGGTCGCCGGGGAGGCGAGCGCCCATCTCGAGGACCAGCTTGGTGTCGGCGTCGAAGTCGGCGTTGAGCACGAGGAGCGAGAGGCCGAGCGGGGTGTTCTTGTTGCCCTCGGAGGCGACGACGTCGAAGGCCTCGTCGAGGACGGCGTGGACGGCCGTCCGCGCCGTCGTCTTGCCCGCCGAGCCGGTGATGGCGACGACGGCCGGGCCGACGCGCCGCACCTTCGCCGTCGCCTGCTCGACGAGGTAGCCCACCGAGTCCTCGACGCGGATCACCTCGACGGCCTCGGGCACGTCCACCGCCCGCTCGACGACGACGCCCGCGGCCCCCTTCTCGACGGCCTGCGGGACGAACGCGTGCCCGTCGTGGGTCTCGCCGCGGATGGCGACGTAGACCTGGCCGGGCTGGAGCGTGCGGGTGTCGGTGGAGTAGGTCACGTGCGCGTCGTTCGGAGCCCGGCGTCGCGGGCGTGGCGGTCGAGGGCGAGCCGGATGAGGGCGTCGAGCAGCGCGGGGTAGGGGAGGCCGGTCTCCTGCCACATCACCGGGTACATGCTCCGCTCGGTGAAGCCGGGGATGGTGTTGACCTCGTTGATGGAGATGTCGCCGTCGTGGGAGACGAAGAAGTCGACGCGGGCCATGCCCTCGCAGCCGAGGACGCGGCACGCCTCGACGGCGAGGTCACGGACGCGGTCGGCGACCGCCTCGGGGAGGTCGGCGGGCACCACCATGCGCGAGGCGTCGGCGTCGAGGTACTTCGCCTCGTAGGTGTAGAACTGGGCCGTCGAGACGATCTCGCCGGGCACCGACGCGCGAGGCGTCTCGTTGCCGAGGACGGCGCACTCGATCTCCCGCCCGCGGACCGCCGTCTCGATCAGCACCTTGTGGTCGTAGCGCAAGGCCGTATCGACGGCGTCGGGGAAGCTGGAGGCGTCCTCCACCTTCGTGGTGCCGACGGAGGAGCCGGAGTTGGCGGGCTTGACGAAGAGCACGGAGCCGAGCGCGTCGGACACCCCCGCGTAGGTCGGCCGCGGCTCGCCCCGGCGCACGACGCGGAACGGCACGATGGGCAGGCCGGCGTCCCGGAGGAGCCGCTTGGCGACCTCCTTGTCCATGCACACCGCCGAGCCCAGCACGTCCGGCCCGACGTAGGGCAGGCCGAGCGTCTGGAGGAAGCCTTGCACGCGCCCGTCCTCCCCGTTCTGGCCGTGGAGCACCGGGAAGGCCACGTCGAGCCCGAGCGGCTCTGGGGCCGTGTCGCCCTGGCGCGTCAGCACGGCCCCCCCGTTCTGGCCGGGGGCAAAGAGGAGCCTCTCGCCCTCCCCTCCTTCGGCGCGGCCCCCATCAGACGCGAGGTGGTCGGCGGGCACCACCCGCCAGTCGCCTTTCCGGTCGATGTAGAGGAGCGTGACCCGGTAGGTCGAGGGGTCGAGCGCCGCGTGCACGTTGCGCGCGGAGCGGATCGAGACCTCGTGCTCGGAGGAGAGCCCGCCGTAGATCAGCCCGACGTGCAGCGTGTTGGTCATGGAGGGGGGACGATGGGGAGGTGCGGGGCGCGCTGCGGGTGGCCTCGGAAGCGAGAAGCTACCGACGAGGGAGCGTTGGGGGCATCCGCGGCCGCCTCAGGTCGCGTGGGGATCCGGGTAGAGGCGGAACTCAATCTCGTCGGCGACGGCCCGGAGCTGGCCGTCGTCGAGGGTGCGGAGGACGTGGTGGAGGGGCGGGCGGAGGCTCTTGAGCGCGACGCCGAGGGCGACGTCCACAGTCTTCCGCGTGAGCGCCCCCACGCCCAGCCGCGCGAGGGGCTGCGTGAAGTGGTAGTCGAGCGCGTGCTCCCCCACGGCGTAGATGAAGTCGAACGCCCGCTCACCCTTCTCGTCCTGCGCCGCGTTGCTCCGGAGGAGGTCGATGACGTCGAGGCCCTCGCGGGAGAGCGCGTCGGGGAGCGGGGTGCCGAGGAAGCGACGCCGCATCAGAGGACCGGCTGGGGCTGCTCGAATACGTCGGGAGGGAACCCTTCGGCGGGGTGCACCGGCGTGAGGATGGCTCGCCCCGCGGTGCGCTTGCGCGTGGAGAGGCGGAGGTCGCCCTGAGGGGTGGGGAGGGCCACGTACTCGTCCCAGACGTGGGCGCCAGTCCCGCCCCCTTCGAGGGCGAACGACCACCGCGAAAGGCGCCCCTCTGCATCGGCCGTCAGCCAGTACCGGTCCCCCGGCGTGAGGCCGACGCCGTCGAACGAGAGCATCAGCACCTCCGACCCGGCGCGGGCGGAGTCGGGGACGAGGCTCCGGCGGACCCCGGGGTCGAACAGCTTGAGCGGGGCGAGGAGCCAGTAGGCGTCGTTCACGTGGCGCGTGTGCGCCTCGGCCAGCCGGTCGCGCGCCGCCGCCGAATCCACCGGCACGCCGTTGACGAACACCGTACCCTCCGGCGCGGCGGGGTTGAACCGCTGGAGATCGAAGAGGGCGACCAGCGTCGAGTCCTCCCCGATGGGGTACTCGACGCGGTAGCGGCCCGACGCGCGGTCCCAGAGGTGGCGCGCGCGGAACACCTCGGTCGACTCGCGGACGACGGCGAAGTCGAAGCGGAGCCGGGGGAGGGCGTGCCAGGCGTCGAGCCCGCCCGCCGCCTCGGTGATGCGCCACGCGAGGGTGTCGGCGGCGGTCACCAGCGTGGGACGCGGCGAGAGCTCGGGCGGGGAGGGGGCGTCGGCGCTCGGCTCGGCAGGGGTGCAGGCCGCCAGCGCGGCCAGGACGAGGACGGGGGAGAGGCGCATCGAAAAAAGTTGGGGAGGGAGAAAGCTACGTGCGCTGCCGTCCGGTTGTCGGGGCGCGTCACACTTCGAGTGATTCTGGAGGTCGGCGCGCCCGCTGGCCAGGACCGGTCGGTCCGGCGGGAGCGGCCCCCGATCGGTGGAGAGGCTGAGGGGAGGGATGGCTGTTATTGACCCGAGGTCGGGATCATCAAATCGTGAAGACGGGAGGGAGCGCTGTTATTGAAGCCGGCAGAGTCTTGGCATCGCCCGCCGGCTGCGCGTAGCTTTAGAGCACCTCATGCCGCCTGGCATCTGCAGCGTGGAAGACGCGTGTGGAGGACCCGGTCGCGACACGAGAGGCCCGGCCCGGTCGGGCCTCTCGTGTTCCGGGCCGGCGCCGAGAACCCTCCCCGCGTGTGGACGGTGGTGGAGAAGTGGAAAACTTCCGCTTCATGCGCTCTTGACACCCACCATGCCCGTCGGTTTATTGGTCCCAGTGCTCGACGGCACGCCGCTTCGTGCGGCAGCCGGATGAGCACCGCGCCCTCCGGGGCGTGTTCCTTGACGTGACTGAGTTCTCCAGGCTGCATGAGGTCTTCCTCGCAGCGCTGAGGCATCGTTCTCGGAAGAGAGCCTGCCCGACTGGCTTCCTCGACGGCCCACGCGCAGCCTCGCTGCGAGGTGGGAGCGCTCTTCGGAGCGCCGGTTCCTCGGAACCGAGCCGAGATGTGCTGATCGGTGTCGGGCGTGCTCCGAGGTGGTGAGCCCGGCCCGCCCGGTGCTTCGCCACGCGTAGAGCACCGGTGCCTCACCCGGTCGAGGCCGCAAGGCGGCGACCGGCGCTCGCACGGGAGCCGGCCCTCGGGCCGGCCCACCGACGAGCCGCTGCTTGGATGAAAGTACGGACTGTGCGGTGCCTCCTCGGAAGCGGTCGCATCGGGTGCCCCCCGATGCGGTCTGTGGAAGGGAGGCTGCCCAGCACACTCCCCGGAGGATGCTTCGGCATCCGAAGGGCGTGCTGGTGCACACGCCGCAGGCGTACGCGCTTTTGTGCGTCCGCCGAGAGCGCCTCCGCGCCGCGCGCCAGCGCGCCGGCAGATCCCGTTGATCCGAGGCTCCGGCCTCAGGAGGGACGGCTGGCATCCGCCTGGCGCACCCGGCGACGGAGACAGCGCGTCAAGGAGTTAGAAGGGGAGCCCATCTTCGCGATGGGCTCCCCTTCGTTTTTTGACGTGGGCCAGCCTGGAACGACCTCGGGGGCCCACGGCGTACACAGCGCCCATTCCAGCCCCCCACCCTTTGTCCAGAGGCAACGGCACCCCACGCAGCAGCGCAGCGGCGGCCCCCGACCCCGCCAACCTTGAGGTCGCGGGCGGGCGCCTCCCCGCGCCCCGATCCACCCGGTCGGGGGAGACCGCCTGCCTCGTGGCGGCCGACGCCGTGCGAGAGGGGACCTGATGGAGGCCCCGCGAGCGCAGGCGTCCCCCCACCCCCGGCGAGGGGAGCGCCGCCACGGTCCCGTGCTCCGGCAGCGCCGCCGCGTGATCCGAGGCCGGATCCCGGCCGGCGCGGTCCCCAGTGCGTTCACGCTGGGCAACCTCCTCAGCGGCTTCTTCTCGATCGTCTATGCCAGCCAGGGCAACCTCGAGTTCGCCGCCTGGCTCATCGTCGTCGCCGGCCTGTTCGACCTCCTCGATGGGATGGTGGCGCGCATCGCCGGGAGCTCGTCCGCGTTTGGGGTGGAGCTGGACTCGCTCTGCGACGTGGTCTCGTTCGGGGCGGCACCGTCGTTCCTCATCTACGAGATCGGACTCGACCGCCTCGGGCTCTTCGGCGCCCTCGTCGCGAGCCTCCCGCTGCTGTGCGGGGCCGTCCGGCTCGCCCGGTTCAACACGGCGGCGGAGGCGGGCGAGAAGCAGGACTACTTCGTGGGCCTGCCCATCCCGGCCCAAGCGGGGATGATCGTCGCCTTCATCCTCACGTTCGAGGACGACTCATGGTTCACCGGCCTGGAGCGGGGGCGGCTCTCGATCCTCATCCCCCTCACCGTGGTGGTCTCGGTCCTGATGGTCTCGCCCCTCCGGTTCCTCGCGCTCCCACAGCCGAACCGGGAGACGGTGAAGAAGTACCCGAAGCGGTTCGCCGCCTTCGTCCTGGCCCTCCTGCTCGTCCTCTTCCTGGGCGAGATCGGGCTCCTCGTCTCGGGCGCCGTGTATCTTGGGATCGGGCTGTTCGAGGCCGCCCGATGGGCCGTCCGCGTCGCGACCGAGGACGACGAGCCGCCCGCGCCCGCCCTTCCCCCGCCGTAACCGTCTCCGTGCGATGTACAAGGCCGTCGTCACCGTCACCCTCCGCTCCTCCATCCTCGACCCGCAGGGCAAGGCGGTGCGCCACGCCCTCCACGACCTCGGCCACGGCGCCGTGCAACGCGTCCGGATCGGGAAGCACATCGAGCTAACGGTGGACGCCCCGAGCGCGGAGGCGGCCGAGCGCACGGTGCGCGAGGCCTGCGAGCAGCTGCTCGCCAACCCCGTGATGGAGGACTTCGACGTCCGGGTCGAGGAGGGCCCTGCCGAGGCCGCCTCCGCGGCGTGAGCCCGACCGTTCCCGCTCCGCCACGACCCGTGGCACCGACCCCGCCCCATCCCGCGCGCCCGTCCGCCTCGGACCCGGCCCTCGCCGAGCCGGAGGTGGCGGAGGAGCTCGCGGCCGAGGAGCACGTGGACACCCCCTGGCGCGTGATCCTCTACGACGACGACATCCACACGTTCGACGAGGTCATCGTCCAACTCATCAAGGCGACGGGGTGCTCGGCGCAGCAGGCGGAGAAGCACGCCTGGACCGTCCACACCGAGGGGAAGGACTGCGTCTATACCGGCGAGTTCTTCGAGTGCTTCCGGGTGCAGGGCGTGCTCCGCGAGATCCAGCTCGTGACCGAGATCGAGGGGTAGCGGCGCCGCCCGCGGGCGTCAGCGCATGAGCAGGTAGCTCAGCTTAACGAGGAACACGTTGTCGGGGTAGAGCTCGAAGACGTCGCCGAGCTGGCCCACCGTCCCCGTTTCAAAGGGGGAGGAGGTCGGGGGGAGGCCGTCGGGGTCGAGGAGGAGGGCCTCGGAGATCCCGTTGTTGCGCGACTGGCTCCAGACGACGAAGAGGGTCGAGCCGGGCCGGTACTCCCAGCGGAGGACCGCGTTCGTCTGGAACGACTCGAAGGCGAAGTCGCGCCGCTTCGGGTAGGCGTCGAAGTCCCGGAGCTCGTCGGGGATGGCGAGCAGCTGGAACCGGTCGTAGCGGCCGCGTGCGGCGAAGACCTGGCCGTAGAGCTGGAGCGAGAGGTTGGGGCGGAAGATGACGTTGGCGCGCGTCGAGACGCTGGCCTGGCGGACGTCCCGGCGGCCGAACACGGGGACGTAGTAGCCGGTCGCGTCGGGGATGGCGAGGGCATCGTCCCAGACCGGCACGCCGTCGAGCAGCCCGTCGGGGTCGGCCACGTCGAGGAAGAAGAGGTCGTCGGCCGACGCGAAGGCGCCGGGCTCGGCCGTCGCCGTCCCAATGGCGAGGCCATCGGGCGTCCGGACGAACCCCTCGTTGGCGGCCCACGCCTGCCAGTCGTCGCCGGCGCCGAAGTTGAGGTCGAGCGAGAGGCGGACGCGGTCGCTGGCCGTCCAGTCCACGCCGGTGCCGAGGTCGTACTGCCGGCCGCCGTCCTCCCCGAGCCCGCCGCCCGTGAAGGTCCAGAACGTGAGCTGCTTGCGCTGGTCGGTCTCGAAGTAGAGGCCCGCGAACACCGTCGCCACGTTGGCGACGGGCCCGAGCCCGCGCGTCTCGCGGACGTCGTACCCGCCTAGCCCGCTGCCGCTGACGTTGAGGTTGAGGCTCTGGAACCCCAGGAGCTCCCCGTAGAGCCCGCTGAAGAACCCGAACCCGCGGTTGGTCCCGTCGGCGTAGCGCCACACCTGCGTGCCGCCGCCCCACGTTTCGAGGCGGCGGAACGGGCCGACCGGGTTCCCCTCGTTGACGAGGTACCCTGCGCCGAGCCGGGCGCTGACGAGGTCGTTCTGGCGAAACCGCCCGACCTCGTTGATCTCGAAGTCGTCGGAGTAGATGCGGAAGCCGCTGCCTGGCGTGAGGAACCCCTTGACCCGGTCGAAGCCGACGTAGAGCGCGTAGCCGCGCGCGGGGTCGCCGGCGTCCGCGGAGAGGTCGTCGAGGACGGAGCCGGCGAGGGAGCCCTCGAGCTTCCACCCGTCGTCGGCGCCGAGGCGGACGTCCCAGTCGGCGCCGGCGGCGAGGGCCGTCACGCCCGCGCCGCTCTCGGCGGGGGAGCGGAACGCCGTGACGGCGCCGCCGACGAAGTTCTGGCTGCCGAACTCCTGCTTCAGGCGGCCCACGCCGTACCACCGGTCCGGGTCGAAGTCGTCGCCGGTGGCGGCGCCGAGGACGCCGAACGAGAGCCCGCTCGGCAGTCGCCCCGACAGCTTGGTCGCCCCGACGATGGGGGCGGCGCCGCCGATGCGGCGGGTGTAGAGCAGGCTGCCGTCGCCGGAGCCGATGGTGTAGTCGAAGATGCTGGTCCCCTCCAGGAAGAACGGGCGCCGCTCGGGGAAGAAGGTCTCGAACGTCGTGAGGTTGAGCTGCGCGGGGTCGGCCTCGACCTGCCCGAAGTCGGGGTTGATCGTGGCGTCGAGGATGACGTTCGAGGCGAGGCCGATCTTGAGGTCGGCGCCGACGTCGGCGCCGAGGTCGGAGGCCATCGTGCCGGGGACCTCGGCGTCCTCGAACGTGTTGGCGCGCGCGAGGGAGTAGGGGGCGAGCTGGATCGGGCGGCGGGTTGAGAGGCCGGGGAGCCCTTCGAGCCGGCCGAAGTACTGGACGATGCCGCTGGAGGCCTGCTCGCGCGTGAACGGCGCCCAGAACGTCTCCTCGCCCTCGCGCCGGAGCTGCCGCTGGAAGTTGATCCCCCACGAGGTCACCCCCTCCGTGAACCGCAGCTGCGAGTACGGGATCGCCATCTCGACGACCCACCCCTCGGGCGTGATCCGCACGCTGGAGGACCACACAGCGTCCCACGAGTCGTCGTCGCCGTTGTCCGTCAGGATGGCGTCGAACTGGACGCCGGCGGCGGTGACGCCGAAGAGGGCGGCCGTCTTCCGGTCGTTGTAGGTGTCGAGGCCGACGACGAACCCGTCGGCGTCGCCGGTGTGGTCGCGGCGGGAGAGGACGGCGCGGATGCGGTCGGGCTCGGCGTCGAAGAGCGTGGCGCCGACGTAGAGCGCGTCGCTGCCGTAGAGCACGCGGACCTCGGTGGGCTGCGTTGCGGGGGCGCCCTCAGTCGGCTCGAACTGGACGAAGCCGGTCGCGGGCTCGGCCTCTGTCCACGCGGCCTCGTCCAGGACGCCGTCGACGCGGACGGCCTCGGCCGGGGCGGCCCGCAGGGTGCGAGAGGGCGGATCGTCCCCGTCCTGAGCAGCGAAGGCGGGTGAGAGCGGCAGGAGGAAGACGACGAGGGCCAGGGCGTGACGGCCGTGCATAGCTTGGGGGGTGAGCGCGGGCTCTGGACGGCCGGAGCCGCCGAGGGGTTACAGCCTGCTAAGCAATTAACATAGTACGCCGCCGCCGCTCCGGAAGGCGAAAGGCCATGCCCCGCGACCGGTACCTCACGATCCGCGCTCCGACGCTCGCCGAGCCGGCGAAGACGAAAGGCTCGCGGTTCATCGGCGAGGCGTTCCCGGTGCGGGACGGGGCGGAAGCGATGGATGCGCTGGAGGGCGTCCGGCGCCGCGAGCACGCCGCGACGCACTGGTGTTGGGCGTTCCGCCTCGGCCCCGGCGACCCTGGCCGCTCCAGCGACGCAGGAGAGCCGAGCGGGACGGCTGGCCGCCCCATCGCGCGGGAGATCGAGAGCCGCGACCTCCACCACGTCCTCGTCGTCGTGGCGCGGTACTACGGGGGGACGAAGCTCGGGACCGGGGGACTGGCGAGAGCGTACGCCGAGGCCGCCGCGCTCGCCCTCGAAGAAGCGCCGAAGAGGGCGGTCACCCGCCGCGTCCAGGTCCGCCTCGGGTTCGCCTTCCCGGATACGTCCCCGGCGATGCGGACCCTGGAGCGGTTCGACGCCCAGATCGCCGACACCGTGTACACGGCGGAAGGGACGGCGCTGGTCGTCCGCGTCCGCGCCTCCCACGGCGAGGCGCTGGCGGCGGCCTTCACCGAGGCGCTGGGCGGGCGCGGCCAGGTGAGGATCGACCGCTAGGCGGTATCTTGCCGCACGTCCCGCACCCTTTCTCATGGCCGATCCCACGCCCCCGCCGGCGCCCGCCGACCGTCGCCGCGACCGTCTCAAGCAGGCGCTCGTCGCCGTCGCGCTCATGCTCGTCGTGGGCGTGCTGTTCTACGCCATCGGGCGGATCCAGGGGGCGGAGCCGGTGGCCGGGCTGGAGGCGCGGGCGGAGGCGGCCGAGGCTGAGCTGGCCGCCGTGCAGGACCGCGCCCAGCTGCACGAGGCCCTCGCCCTCACCTACCGGGCGACCGTGGACCTCGACGCCCGCAACTTTGGCACGGCCAACAGCCGCCTCCGTGCTGCCGCCCGGGCGCTCGACGGGCTCTCCGGCGTGGACGGGACCGCCGTCGACGGCCTCCAGCGGGCCATGGCCGAGACCGACCTCACTGTCGCCGCCGACCTCGCGCAGCAGCGGGCCCAGGTGCTCGTCTTCGCCGAGGAGATCGAGGCCCTCCTCGCAGACTAGCGCCTCCCCACGCCGTGCTCATCGTCGAGACCACGCCCGACCGCGCCGCCATCCTGGACGCCGTTGACGAGGGCGTCCGGGCCCTGCAGGACGCCGGCCTGGAGCCGCGCTTCGTGCTCGTCGGGCCCGAGGCGTACACGCACCTCCGCAAGGCCATCGGCGAGCGGTTCGGGCGCGGGGCCGGGTACTTCGAGCAGTACCAGTTCCTCTCGATCGTCGTGGACCCGCTGCGGGGTGGGGGCGTGTGCGTGGTGCCGGCGCCGCGCGAGGCCACCGACGTCCGGGCCGAGCGGCGCTAGCCCCGACGGAACGGCTGCCGCGAGAGAGGGTTCGGGCTGTCGCTCCCACCACCCCCCTGACGTGTCCGCCGATTCCCCCCGTGCCGCCGCCGCCCGCCGTCTCCTGCGCGTCGAGGAGGACGGGGCGCACGTGGCGCGCCTCGGCGAGACCGACGAGGCCCCGCGCGACGCCCGTCTGGTCTCAGAGTTCGTGGCCGGCACCACGCGCCATCGACGGTCTCTCGACTTCGTCCTCGACCACTACTACCGCGGGGACCCGTCGCGGCTCGACCCGATCCTCCGGCAGGTGCTCCGCGTTGGCCTGTTCGAGCTGCTGGTCCGCGAGACGCCCCCGCACGCGGCCGTCTCGGAAGCCGTCGAGGCCGCGCGCTCGCTCCTGCATCCCGGCGCGGCCCGCCTAGTGAACGGCCTCCTGAGGGCCGTCGCTCGTGCCAACGACCGGGGCGCGTTGCCCGCGCCCTCGACGGGAGACCCGGTCGAAGACCTCGCCGTCGAGACCTCGCACCCGACGTGGCTCGTCCGCCGCTGGCTCGACCGGTACGGGGAGGACGAGACGCGCGCGTTGCTTGCGACGAACAACGCCCCGCCGCGCTACAGCCTCCGCGTCAACCTGCTGAAGACGACGGTCGCCCATCTGGGCGAGCGGCTGACGGCGCTCGGCGTCGGCTGGCGGCAGTCGGACGTCCTGGACGACTTCGTGGTCGCGGAGCGGCTGCAGCCGGTGATCCGCGGGGGGGTGCTGGAGGAGGGGGTGTGCGCGGTGCAGGACGAAGCCGCGGGCCTCGTCGTCCGCGTTCTCGACCCGCAGCCCGGCGAGCGCGTCCTCGACGGGGCCGCGGCGCCGGGGGGCAAGGCCGTCTACACCGCGCAGCGGATGCAGGACCGCGGCGAGGTGGTGGCCGTGGATCTCCACGCCGCCCGGACCGCGCTCATCGGGCAGGCCGCCGAGGCCCACGGCCTCACGATCGTGCAGGCCGTCGCGGCCGACCTCCGCGCCTACGCGCCGGCCGCCCCGTTCGATCGGGTGCTGCTCGACGCGCCCTGCACCGGCCTGGGCGTCCTCGCGAAGCGCGCCGACCTCCGCTGGAACCGGCAGCCCGAGGACGTCGGCGCGCTGGTGACGCTCCAGGACGACCTCCTCGACGCGGCGGCCCGGCACGTCCGTCCCGGCGGCCTCCTCGTCTACAGCACGTGCACGCTCGCGCCGGAGGAGAACGCCGAGCGCGTGGCCGCCTTCCTCGACCGCCACCCCGGCTTCCGGCGCGAGCCCGTTGCGGGTCTCGTTCCCGAGTCCATGTGGACGACCGAGGGCGACTACGCCGCTCTCCCACACCTCCACGGCACCGACGGCGCCTACGCCGCCCGGCTCCGCCGTGAAGGGTCGTAGAATCGACCGCCCACGCGTCACCCCGCCCGACGCGGACCCGTAGCGCCGCGCGGACCCGCCCGCCCTGCTATGGAATCCACGATCGCCGCCTATGACGCCTCGTTCCGCCAGGCAACGGACGACGCCACGACGCTCGTCGAGGGGCTCTCGCACGCGCAGTTCAACTGGAAGCCGTCGCCCGACGTCTGGTCCGTGGCCGAGTGCCTCGTGCACCTCAACACGTCGAACGCGCCCTACGTCGAGAGCATCCAGCAGGCGCTGGAGGGGAGCCGTCGGACTGGCGCGCCGCCGTACCGGTACGGCCCCGTCGCGCGGCTCTTCATCGCCGCGACCGAGCCCGAGGCGGATCGGCCGTCGAAGACGTTCCCCTCGATGCGGCCCACGCCGGGGACCGACCACCAGGCGCCCGCGGTCCTAGACACGTTCCGCGCGATCAACGAGCGCTTCCTCGAGGTGCTCGCCCTCGCCGATCGCGAGGCGCTCGACCTGGCCCGGATCCGCATCGGCTCGCCGTTCCTCCCGATTCTACGGCTGCCCGTGGGGGCGTTTGTCGAAGCCCTCGCCGGGCACGAGCACCGCCACCTCAACCAGGCGCGGCGCGTCACGGCGCATCCCGGGTTCCCCACGTGAACGGGGGGCGTATCTGCCCGTGCTTCGTGTGGGGGATCACCCCCTGGGCAGCGCGTCCCCGACGACCTCGAAGAGGAAGAACTTGAGGTAGCGCGTCTCAGGCATCGCCTCCAGCGAGGGGTGGTCGGGCGGCTGCTCGCCGCGGTAGAGGCGTCGGAGGTGGACCCCCGCCTTCCGGGCGCTGTAGTGGACCATCTTGAGGAAGTCGTCTTCCGAGATCGCCTGCGAGCACGACGCCGTCGCGAGGAGGCCGCCGGTCGGGAGGAGCCGCAGGGCCGAGATGTTGATGCGCTGGTACGCCTTCATCGCGGCTTCCACCTGCCGGCGGCTCTTGGCGAAGCCGGGGGGGTCGAGGACGACGAGGTCGTAGCCCGCGTCCCGCTGCGCGGCGAGGTCGCCGAGGCGGTCGAGGGCGTCGGTGGCCTCGGTCGAGATCCGGCCGTCGAGGCCGTTGCGGAGGGCGTTGGCGCGGACCCGCTCGAGGGCGGCCGGCGCGCTGTCGAGGAAGTGGACGTGGTCGGCCCCGGCGCGGGCGGCGAGGAGGCCGAAGCCGCCGTCGGCGCAGAACACGTCGAGGACGCGGCGGCCGGCGGCGAACCGGGCCACCGCCGCGCGGTTCTCGCGCTGGTCGATGAAGAACCCCGTCTTCGGCCCGCCCAGCACGTCGACGGAGAACCCGACGCCGCCCTCCTCGATCTCGACCTCGCCGTCGTAGGCCCCCCGCAGCACGCCCGTCTGCTCCTCCAGGCCGTCCTTCGTGCGGAGCGGGACGTCGTTGCGCTCCACGATGGCGTCGGGGCGGAGAAGGTCCTCGAGGGCCCCGAGGAGGATGGGGCGCCGCGCGTCCATCCCGTAGGAGAGCGTCGTGAAGGTGAGGACGCCCCCCGCGTAGCCCGCCGGCCCGTACCGGTCCACGACCGTCCCCGGCAGCCCGTCGCTCTCGCCGAAGACGAGGCGGACGTGGGTGGTGTCGGGGTAGGCGGCGCGGCGGCGCGCGACGGCCGCCTCGATCCGCTCGCGGAAGAACGCCTCGTCGATGGCGCGGCCGGCGTCGCTCGTGAGGAAGCGACCGGCAATGAGGGAGGCGTCGTGGTAGAGCGCCTGCCCGTAGACTGTGCTGGACGACGCGGCCACCTCGACCACGTCGCCCCGGGCCGGCTCCCCGTCCACGCAGGCGATCTGGTTGGCGAAGACCCAGGGGTAGCCCCGGCGGAGCGCTTTGTCCTTGCCGGGCTTGACGACGAGACGCATGGGGAGGGGGAAGGAGAGGGGGGCAGGGCGGAAGGTAGAGGAAGAGGAGCCGCGGACGGAGAGAATCCTCGTCGTCCCGTCCCCTTTCACCGGTTTCCCTTGCAGAGTGCCTTGCCCTCGGCCCGTCTTTTTCCGATGTTGGCAGGCCGCGCCCTCCCTCCAGCCCCCTGCGTATCGGCCGAGGCTACCTCCCCGCACCAACCCGCGTTCTCATGGCGTCCCCCCGCACGACGCACGCGCGCCTCCTCGCCCGACTCGCCCTCCTCTGCGCCCTCGCCCTGCCCGCGGCCTCGGCGCAGACCGTGGTCAAGTACGGGGCCGACTTCCTCGCCGGGGGCATCGGCGCCCGCGCCCTCGGCATGGGCGGGGCCTACGTCGCCAGCGCCGACGACGTGACGGCGGCGTACTGGAACGTGGCTGGCCTCGACGGCCTCACCTTCCCCGAGGTCGCCTACATGCACGCCGAGCGGTTCAACGGCATCGTCTCGTTCGACTACGGCGGCCTCGCCGTCCCCCTCAACAACCGCTCGACCGTCGGCCTCGCCTTCTTCCGCAGCGGCGTCGACGACATCGCCAACACGCTCGCCGCGTTCAACCCCGAGACGGGCCTGCCGCGGCCGAACCCCGAGGATTACATCACCTACTTCTCGGCCGCCGACTACGCGTTCTACCTCTCCTACGCCCGCCGCCTCCGCGACAACCTCTCCGTCGGCGTCACCGGGAAGATCATCCGCCGCTCCATCGGCGACTTCGCCGGGGCGTGGGGGTACTCGTTCGACGTCGGTGCGCAGTACCAGCTCGGGCGCGTGCGGCTCGGCCTCAACCTCCAGGACGCCACCGGCATGCTGCAGTCGTGGTCCGTCGACGGCGACGCCTTCGGCGACTTCGAGGCGACGTTCGGCGAGACGGCGCCGCAGGGCGGCACCGAGATCGTGCTGCCCGTCGCCCGCCTCGGCGCGGCCACGACGCTGCCGCTGACCGAGGACCTCGGCTTCACCGTCGGCGCCGACCTCGACCTCGCCTTCGACGGCCAGGAGGCCTACTACTTCAACGCGGGCGACGTCTCGTTCCACCCCCGCCTCGGCGGCGAGCTCGCCTACAAGGGGGCGGTCGCCCTCCGGGGAGGCATCGGGAACGTCACCTCGTCGAGCCGCTTCGGGACGCAGGTCACGCCGTCGGTCGGGGCCGGGTTCAACGTGGGGCGCGTGGCGCTGGACTACGGGTTCGGCGACTTCGGCGGGTTCCAGAGCGAGCTCGGCTACTCCCACCGCGTCTCGCTCAAGGTGACGCTGGCGCAGGAGCGGTTCCAGCGCGAGGAACGGTAGCGGCCGCCTCGCTGCGGTTCGCCCTATCTTAGCGGCGCGGGCACGATGCGGCCCGCGCCGCCCGTTTTTCCGGCCGTCCCCCCACCGGAGCCGCCATGCGCAGAGACGATTGGACGGGGCTGGGCGTGAGCCTGGCCGTCCACCTCCTCCTCCTCCTCGTGATCGGCGTGGCCGTCTCGGCGGCGAAGAAGCCGCCCCCCGAGCTCCGCCTCGTCCACCTCGAGTTCGGCCCGCTCGACGCGCCCGCCTCGGCGGTGCGCCCGTCGGCGTACGCGCCGGAGGAGACCCCGCAGCCGCCGCGCCCCGAGCCGCAGCCGTCTCCGCCGCGCCCGACGCCGCCCGCGACGACGCCCGTCGAGCCTCCGCGCACGCCGCCTACGCCCCCGCGTGAGCCGCCGCTCCCCCGCCCGGAGACGCAGCCCGAGGCGCCGCCGCAGCCGCCGGCTCCGCCCGAGCCGCAGCCGTCGCCGCCCACGAGCGGAGGCACGCCGACGGGCCAGCAGGGCACCAACTCGAACCCCGAGAGCAGCAGCGGCGCTGGCAACACCGGCACGTCGGGCCTCTCCATCGAGGGCCTGGGGAACCGCGGGGCCACATGCTCGCGTCCGCCCTACCCTGGCGTGAGCGGCACCGTCACCTACGCCGTCACGTTCGCGCCCGACGGCCGCTACGTCTCGTCGCGCCCCCTCCGCCGCGGCGGGGACGCGCGGATCGACCGGGCCGTCCAGTCCATCATCCGGACGTGCCGGGCCCAGTCCCTTCCGGACGCGGCCTCGCAGGTCAACCAGGAGGGGCGGATCACCTTCCGGTTCACGAACTGAACGGCCGTCGGCCCTACAGCGTGACGCCGACCTCGGCCCGCACGAACAGCTGGTCGGGGTCTCCGTCCCACCGCTGCCAGTCGCCGAAGAGGCGGAACGCGAGGCCGCGGAACGGCTCGTACAGGAAGGAGAGGGAGGCCCCAGGGCCCTCGAACCGCTCGCCCTGGAGGAACACCTTGCTTCCCGGCCCGGTGTCGTCCGGAGGCGTTCCGTCCGTCACGTCCCCGCCCGCGTTGACGAGGACGCCCTCGTCGTTGACGAAGGCCTCGGCGCGGCGGCGGTACCGACCCGTGGCGCGGACGCGCGCGCGGAACGGGAGCCAGACGTCCACGCCCGTCGAGACCTCGTCGCTGTTGGGGCCGAGGGGGTGGCCGAGGCCGAAGCCGTTGTGCTGGTAGGCGTTGTAGAACGAACCGTCGAGGAGAAACCGGTGGGTGTACGTGTACGGCTCGATGCGAGCGTACTCCACGAACCCCGTCGTGCCGGGCACGAAGCGGTCGAGCGCGACGCCGAGGCCGCCCTGCGCCGCCCATTTGTACCCGAAGGCGGCGTCGCCGACCTGCCCGAAGTCGAGGTCGTCGACGAGGTAGGTCCCGGAGGCCTCGACGCCGTCGAGGGGCCGCACGACGGCGTCGAGGGTGAACAGCGAGTTGTCGCGGTCCCAGAGCGCGTGCTCGGCGGGCTTGATCGGGTAGAGCGGGTTGAGGTAGGCGAGCTCCGGGCCGCGCTGGCCGTAGACCACCATCTCCGTAAAGGCGAGCGAGACCCGCCGGTGGGGCTGGAGCGTCAGCCGGTGCAGCGCGAGGTAGCGCTCCGGCGCGACGAGCACGAAGCCGGTGTCGAGCGGGTTGATTGCGCGGTCGCCCAGGGCGCCGTGGACGAACTGGTACTGGACGACGCGGGTGTCGAGCGCCAGCCGGAGGAAGGAGAAGTAGTCGGCGTGGTCCGAGAGGGCGAGCGGCTGCCCGAAGGCGGGGCCGACGACGAGGCGCTCGTGCGCGATCTCGGCCGCGAAGGGACCGACCCCCGCCCGCAGCGACGCCGTCGAGCGGTCGAACGAGCCGGGCACGTTGTTCGGGTCGCGGCTGACGTAGTAGAGCGGGGCGAGGACGGGGTCGGCCAGGAGCACGCGCGTGTCGCCTCCGAACTGCTGCCCGTCGAAGGTGGCCGAGTAGAAGCCGACGTGCGCTCGGTAGTGGCCTTCGAGGACGCCCTCGGGCACGAGGGCGAGTCCGCTGTACGCCTCGGCCGCCTCGCTCCAGCGGGCCTGGAGCCGCCCGGTGCCGCGGAGGGCCAGCCGCCAGTCGGCGTCGCGGTGGTAGTAGAGGAACTTCTCGGTGTCGGCCCGGCGAGGCAGGCGCAGCCCCTCCGGCCCGATCACCTGCTCGATGGCGTCCGCGGGCTCGAAGAACTCGCGGCGGAACTCGTCCAGCCAGTAGCGGGCCGAGGGGTCGAGGCGGTCCGCACGGGTGCGGAGGCTGTCGAGGTGGCGCTGGACCGCGGCGCGGTCCAGGGGCCGCATCTCGTGCCGGTAGAGGGGGAGGCGGCCGGCCACCCGCTGCCCGTGCAGGAAGCCGTAGACGGCGTGCTCGGAGGGGACGACCTCGGGCTGCGCCGTGACCTCGCCGGCGGACGACGCGGCGAGGAGGAGGACGAGGAGGCCGAGCGTGCGGAGCGGCACGGGGCAGCGGGAGGCGGGGGAACGAGGCGCGGGGAAGCTACCCGCCGCCCCGGCCTCCGGCAACGCCGTTGCGGGTGCCCAGCCCAGCGTGGGGGAGTTCGAAGGGCCTTTGCTTGCAGTCTTGCGTCCCCGTTTCTACCTTCTGCCCACACTTCTGTCACCCTGCTCTCACGACCCGACGCGCCTGGCCGCCCCTTCGTTACCGGACCACCACCGTCCTTTCGCGCCTCTGTGTCTCGTCGTCTCGAGCTCCTGGCGCTGCTGCTGATCGACGCAGCCGCGCTCTGCGCCGCCTACGCGGCGTTCTCCCTTCTCTGCCGCCAGTACGGGTGGCTCGAGTCCCACCTCATCGCCCCGGGCTCCGTCGCCGCCACCATGGCCGTGCTGTGCGCCGGGTGGCTCGTGCTGTTCCTGTTCACGGGGATGTACCAGGAGCGGTTCGCCGCCAGCCGGTTCGACGAGCTGGCCTCGCTCGTCAAGGTGACGGCCGTGGGCGCGCTGCTCCTGTTCTTCGTCGTGTTCATCGACGTGATGCCGTCGAGCGACGCGCGGGCGGCCATCGCGGTCTACTGGGGCGCCGTGGCCGGGGCGGTGGCCCTCGGCCGGCTCGGCGTGCGGGCCGTCCAGAAGGCGCTGATCCTGCGCGGCCACGGGCTGCACAAGGCGGTCGTGGTGGGGTGGAGCGAGCGGGTCGAGCAGCTCTACCGGGAGGTGGCGCGCTACCCCGCGGCCGGCCTCGAGATCGTCGGCGCGGTGCGGCTTCACCACCAGCCGCTGCCGGTGCGCGTCAGCAGCGGCGGCGAGGACCTCGAGGCGGTGCCCGCCTCCGGCGACGGCCTCCCCCTGGGGCAAATCGACCTCGTGGAAGGCGGCGGCCGCTCGATCGCCGAGCTCCCGGCGCTCATCGACCGGCTCGGCGTGCAGGACGTCCTCATCGCCCTCGGCCCCGACGACCACGCCTACCTCGACGAGGTCCTCCGCGTCTGTGATGGGAAGCCGGTCGCGCTCAAGCTCGTCCCCGACTTCTACGCGGCCGTCGGGGGGATGGCGCGGACGGAGCACCTCTACGGGCTCCCCCTCATCGAGGTGTTGCCGGAGCCGATCCCGACGTGGGAGAAGAGCACGAAGCGGCTCATCGACATCACCGCCAGCGCCGTGGTGCTGCTGGCAGGGCTCCCGCTGTGGCTCCTCCTCGGCGCCCTCGTCCGCCTCAGCTCGCCCGGGCCCGCCATCTACCGGCAGACCCGCGTGGGCCAGCACGGCCGGCCCTTCACGATGTACAAGTTCCGGACGATGGTGAACGGCGCCGAGGCGGCGACCGGGCCCGTCTGGGCGCAGAAGGGCGACCGCCGCGTGACCCCGCTCGGGCGCCTGCTCCGCCGCCTCCGCCTCGACGAGGTGCCGCAGCTCTGGAACGTGCTTCGGGGTGACATGAGCCTGGTCGGGCCCCGCCCGGAGCGGCCCTACTTCGTGGCGCAGCACGTCGAGGCGATCCCGCTCTACAGCCGCCGCCACCGCGTCAAGCCCGGGATCACCGGCCTCGCCCAGGTGAAGTGGCGCTACGACGGCGACCTCGACGACGTCCGGCAGAAGCTGAAGTACGACCTGTTCTACATCGAGAACATGAGCCTCCGGATGGACACCCAGATCCTGTTCCAGACCGTCCGGACGGCGATCCTCGGGAAGGGGCAGTAGGCCGCGGGCCTCGCGCCGGATGCCCCGAACTCGCGCGGCCGGGGGACCCGAGCCGGGGGTACCTTCCGCCGTCCCCCTCCCCGCCGCTCGAATGGAAGTCCGCGCCGAACCCCCGTCCCGTCCGCCGTTGGTCGACGACCCCCTCGCGCTCTACCGGGCGCTCCGGTTGCCGCGGGCGGTCGAGGAAAAGATGCTCCGGCTCATCCGCCAGAACCGCCTCTCGAAGTGGTTCAGTGGCTACGGCCAGGAGGCGATCGCCGTGGGCGTGGCGTGGGGCCTGGAGGCGCGCGACTGGATCCTCCCGATGCACCGCAACCTCGGGGTGTGGACCACGCGGGGGCTCCCGCTCCGGACGCTGTTCTGCCAGCTCATGGGCCGCGCGGGCGGGTACACGAACGGGCGGGACCGCACCTTCCACTTCGGCCTGCCCGAGAAGCGGCTCGTCGGCATGATCTCGCACCTCGGCGCCATGCTGCCCGTGGCCGACGGCCTCGCCCTCGCCGCCCAGCTCCACGGCACCGACGCCGTGGCCGCGGCCTTCGTGGGGGAGGGGGCCACGCGCGAGGGCGACGTCCACGAGGCGCTCAGCCTCGCGGGCGCGTGGCGGCTCCCCGTCCTCTTCGTCGTCGAGAACAACGGGTACGGGCTCTCGACGCCGGTCGAGGAGGCGCTGCCGGTCGAGGACCTCGCCGACGCAGCGGCGGGGTACGGGATGCCCGGCCGCGTCGTGGACGGGAACGACGTGACGGCCGTGGTCGCCGCGGTGCGCGAGGCGGCGGCGCGGGCGCGGCGCGGGGAGGGGCCCACCCTCCTGGAGATGAAGACATTCCGGATGCGGGGCCACGAGGAGGCGAGCGGGACGCGGTACGTGCCGGCCGAGCGGTTCGAGGCGTGGGCGCCTCGGGACCCGTTATTGCAATTCAAGGCCCTCCTCCTCGACCAGGG
>JAWWCA010000039.1:0-20071 GCA_033720695.1 Rubricoccaceae bacterium | reverse complement strand
TGCAGTGGTCCACGGTGCCGTCGGCGTCGTGCTCTACCACGACGAGACCGTGGGGCCCGACGCCGACTCCACCCTCGTCAACATCGGCTGGCCGCAGACTACAAACATCTCTCTCCCTGGCTTGTTCATCTCGCGCTACCGGGGGCTGCGGCTTCTCGCGGCCCACGACGCCGGGCAGGAGGTGGTCGCCGAGATGCGGATGAACCCCGACGTCGTCGCCGCCGAGCCCCCGGCCGAGGCGCCGCCCTTCGCGCTCTCGGTCACGCCGAACCCCGCGCGCGGCGACGCCCTCGTCCGCGTGGCGGCCGACCGCCCGCTGCCGTCGGCGCGGCTCTCGGTCCTCGACGTGCTGGGCCGGGAGGTGGCGGTGCTCCACGCAGGGCCGCTCCCGGCGGGGCCGCGCACATTCCGGCTGTCGGAGGCGACGCTCGCCGGCGGGGTGCACCTCGTCCGGCTCGTGGCCGAGACGCCCGATGGGCGCCGGGTCTCGGCGACGGAGCCTTTCACGCGCATGGAGTAACCCTTCGCTTGAGACCGCGGGAGCGCGTGCGCGCGCCCGAGGCCAACTTCGACGTTCTCCAACGGCGCTCGACCGATGCCCGGTACGGTCATCCTGAGCGGAGCGAGGCGGAGCCGAGCGCAGTCGGAGGACCTCTGCCGGTTACGTGGCCTCGTCACAGCAGAGATCCTTCGACTCCGTCCCGACGGGTCGGGACTCCGCTCAGGATGACGGGATGCTGGATGCTCAGAACAGCCCCAGCGGGTCCACGTCCACGTTGACGCGGTGGCCCTTCGGCGGCGAGCCCGCCCGGTCGTCGGCCGCGCGGACGAGGGCGGTGAGGACGGCCGACGGGAGCGTTCGCGGCGCCTTTAGGATCGTGTGGTAGCGCCACAGCCGCTTGACGCGGCCCACGAACGCCGCCGCCGGGCCCAGCACCTCGACGCCGGCCACCGTCGCCGCCTCGGCCTCCAGCCCGGTCGTCCACCGCTCCGCCAGGGCCGCCGTGCTCCGCTCCTCCGGCCCCTTGAACTCGACGCCGACGAGGCGCCCGAACGGGGGGTAGCCGAGGGCCTCGCGCTCGGCCAGCTCGTGCGCGGCGAAGCCGTCGTAGTCGTGGCGGAGGGCGAACTGGAGGGCAGGGTGCTGCGGGTTGCGCGTTTGGAGCAACACCTCGCCTTCGAGCTCGCGCCGCCCTGCGCGGCCGGCCACCTGCGCCAACAGCTGGAACGTCCGCTCGGCCGCGCGGAAGTCGGGGAGGAGCATCCCCGTGTCGGCGTTGACGACGCCGACGAGCGTGACACGTGGGAAGTCGAGGCCCTTCGCGACCATCTGGGTGCCGAGGAGGACGTCGGCCTCGCCGCGCCCGAAGGCGTCGAGGAGGCGGCGGTGCGCGCCCTTGCGGGCGGTCGTGTCGAGGTCCATCCGGAGGACGCGGGCGTCGGGGAAGACCTCGGCCAGCTCCTCCTCGACCCGCTGCGTGCCGGCGCCGAGGAGCGTCAGCGCCGACGACCCGCACGACGGGCAGGCCGTGGGCATCCGTTCGGTCCAGCCGCAGTAGTGGCAGCGGATCTGGCGTCGCGGCTTGTGGACGGTCAGCGAGACGGCGCAGTCGCGGCACGGTGGCGTGAACCCGCAGTCGTCGCAGGTGAGGATGGGGGCGTAGCCGCGGCGGTTCTGGAGGAGGATGACCTGCTCGCGGCGGTCGAGGCGCGCGCGGATGGCGAGGCGGAGCTCGTGCGAGAGCGCGCCCTTGAGGCGGCGGACCTCCTTTTCGCGCGCGAGGTCGAGGACGCGGACGGGCGGGAGCGGCGCGGGGGCCTTCCCCTTCACGGGCACGCGCTCGGGCATTGTGAGGAGGGTGTACTTGCCCGCCCGAGCGTTCGCCAGGCTCTCGAGCGAGGGCGTCGCCGAGCCGAGGACGCAGACGGCGCCCGCGCGGTGGGCGCGCATCACGGCCACGTCGCGCGCGTGGTAGCGCGGGGCGGGGTCGAACTGCTTGTAGCTCGCCTCGTGCTCCTCGTCCACGACGACCAGGCCGAGGTCTTCGAGCGGCGCGAACACGGCGCTCCGCGGCCCGATCACGATGGGGTAGCGGCCCTCGCGGATGGCGCGCCACGCGTCGTAGCGCTCGCCGTCGGACATCCGGCTGTGGAGGACGGCCACGCGGTCGCCGAAGTGCGCGCGGAAGCGGCGGACGGTCTGCGGCGTCAGCGCGATCTCGGGGACGAGGACGATGGCGGTCTTGCGCTCCAGCAGCGTCGTCGTGAGGGCGCGGATGTAGACCTCGGTCTTGCCGCTGCCCGTCACGCCGTGGAGGAGGACCGTCTCGGGCCGCGCCGCCTGGATGGCCTCGTCGATGGCGCCGAGGGCGCGCGCCTGGGCAGGGTGGAGGGCGTGCTCCTCGGGCGGTGCCACGGGGGCTTCCAGTTCGTCGGCCGTCCGCTCCACCTCGGCGTCGTATGCCTCGACGAGGCCCTTCGCCACCAGGCTCCGGACGGTGCCGGAGGAGGCGCCGGTCTCCTGCAGCACCTCGGCCTGGGCGCGATCCTCGTCCCCGGCGAGGGCGTCGAGGAGCATTTTCTGACGCGCCCCGCGGAGGGCGTCGCGCGCCGCCGCCACGTCTACGTCGTCGGCCAGCCGCAGCCGCCGCTCGGTCTTGACGCGCACGCGGGCTTCAGCCAGCTCGTCCTCGACGCGGACGAGACCCTCCGCCTCTAGCCGCCGCAGGAGCGCTGACGGCACCGCCTGCCCGACGGCGCTCTCGAGCGCGCTCACGGCCACGCCTGCGGCCACCCCGCCGAACAGGTCGCCATCGAAGTGCGCGAGGACGCGGCGCCCGAGGCCGTTGCCGGTCCACGCCGCCGCGGGTTCGTCCGTCCGATAGACCACGCGGCGGCTCTCGACGGCGGTGCCAGAGGGGAGGGCCGCCTTGAGCACCTCGCCCCACGAGCAGCGGTAGTAGTCGGCGATCCAGCGCGTCAGCGCGAGGAGGTCGGGGGGGAGCGCCGGCCGGTCGTCGAGCACGTCGGCGACGGCCTTGAGGCCCTCGGCCTCGCCCGCGCCGCGCTCGGCGACGACGCCGGTGAGCGTCCGCCGTCCAAACGGGACCACGACGCGGCTGCCGGGCACGGCCTCGGCCTCCAGCTCGGGCGGCACGCGGTACGTGAAGAGGCCGTCGACGGGCGTGAGGGGGACGACGTGGGCGAGCGCGGGCATGGCCCGAAACTACGCCGACCCTGGTTCGGTCCTGGTCCTCGTCCGCGGGGCTGGCGTTAGTGAGCGCTGAGCCCCGTGCGTGCCTCGATCGCGGCGATCGCGGGCTTGGCGTCGGCGCCGAAGGAGAGGCGGTAGCCGGGGCGGTTGCCCTGCCCGACGAGCACGCCGCGCGGGGCATCCGGGCAGGCGGTCAACGCCTCGGCGAGCGTCGTGGAGAGCACGAGGTCGAGGGTGCCCGCGGCGTGGTCGGCCTCCAGCGCGGAGATGTCGCCCCACCCGATGCGGCCGGCCTCGGGCCAACGCTCGTCTTCGAAGCCGTCGCCGTAGAGGCGGAGGGCGACGGGGTGCTTGCGCGTGAACCAGACCACCAGCGCGGCGCACAGGCTCACGGCGTTGGCGAGGAGGAAGACCGCGCTCCCCGTGAGGATGGCGAGCGTGACGGCGGCCAGGGCGGCGAAGACGAGGCCGCGCAGGGCCCGGAGCGCCTCCGCGGCCGGCAGCCCCCGCCCACCGACAGCGAGGGGAAGCGAGACAGGACGGTGCGCGATCGTGACGGAGGGGCGGGTGCGTTCGGCCGCCGCCGCCGCGCGCATCACCGACGCCATCACCGACTCCGCCTCGCGCTGCGAGGGGTGGAGGAGCGACTCGTACGCCGTCCGCACGCGCAGGAACGCTTCAGCAGCCAACGGGTCGGGGTTCCGATCCGGATGGAGTTGAAGGGCGAGGCGCCGGAACGCTTGACGGATGGCTTCTTCGTCCGCGTCCGGGGAGAGGCCGAGGGCGGTGTAGGGGTCGGAGAACGTGGCCGTCATGGGAATGCGCAATCGGGTTGCGAGGGCCGCTATACCAAGAGGTCAGCCCAATGAGGACACAGACGTAGCACCCACACGACTTCGTCACGGGGATGAGACGCTAGCGGGGCGATGGTGCGTCCGTCGCAGACTGAGACACCGCCCGGACAGCACTACAAGCACCGTTGGGCGTGCCACACCTGAGAACCACGTTCTTCGTGGCAGCGGATCTGGCGCCCCGCCTCCGCCACCACCCACCCGTCGCCGTCGCGACGGAGCACGGCCCGCACACGCTCGTCCCGCACCGAGTCGTCGAGCAGGCCGAGGGTCGTGACGAGGACGACGGCGTGGTCCTCGCGCTGCCGCAACCGCTCGACGGTCACCGTCGGGTCCCCCTCCTCGGCCACCTGGGCGAAGGCTGCCACCGCGGCCTCTGGCGTCGGGCCTCGCAGGGGCTCCCCGTCGGGCGGCGCGTAGAGGTCGACGGACAGGAGCGGCCCGAGGGCGAGGGGGTCGTCGTCGGGGTCGAGGTAGCGGAGGGCGGAGAGGAGGGCGGCGGCCTCGTCGGGGGTGAGGGGGTGGCAGCCGTCCGCATCCGCACTGCCCAGCCGCACGGCGAGGCCGTCGGCGCCGAACCACTCGGTTCCGAGATCTCTGGGGCGCGCGGTGCCGGACCACCCGAGGAGGAGGGGGCCGTAGGTGGCGATGGCAGGGGCATGGACCTCCCGTTGGTGTGTCGGCGGCTCCACGAACGCGTCGCCGATGCCCTCGGAAGCGCCCTCGATCCACAGGCAGGTGCCGTCGGCGCGGCGGTACTCCAGGCCATAGGACGGGAAGCGCCCGCCCTCGTACAGGCCGGGATCGGCAGAGAAGACCGTCAGCGTCCAGTCCTCCGCGAGCGTGGGGACCACGACGGGAACGCCGAGGGCTACGAGTTGCAGCGCTTGCGCCTCGCTCAGCCTGGCGGCGTCGGCGCGGTCGGAGCGCTCACCGTCGGGTGCAGCCGGAGACGGATCAGGGGGGATGCCTGGCGCGCAGGCAGCGAGGAGGAGCAGGAGGAGGGACAGGCGCATGGGGTCGGCACCGTCACCAGGTCGGAGGCGGCCCGTTACACGATCCGCATCTGGGACCGCCGGAAGGCCTCGACGTTGCTGGTGATGTCGCCGTGGAAGAGGGCGCTCGCGGCCACGAGGACGTCGGCGCCGGCGTCGGCAGCGACGCGGGCGTTCTGCGGCGTCACGCCGCCGTCCACCTCGATGAGGGCGCCGGAGCCGGCCTCCCGCAGGAGCGCCTTCGCGCGCCGCAGCTTGTCGGTCGTGCCCGGGATGTAGCTCTGCCCCGCGAAGCCGGGGTTGACCGACATGATGAGGAGGAGGTCGAGGTCGGCCGCGATCTCCTCGACGGTGGCGAGCGGCGTGGCGGGGTTGAGCGCCACGCCCGCCTTGCAGCCGAGCTCCTTGATCCGGTGGACGGTCCGGTGGAGGTGGGGGACGGCCTCCTGGTGGACGGTGAGCACGTCGGCGCCGGCCTCGGCGAAGGCTGCGAGGTAGCGGTCCGGCTCTTCGATCATGAGGTGGACGTCGAACGGGGTGTCGGTCTCGCGCGCGAGGGCGCGGAGCCCCTTCATCACCGGCACGCCGAACGAGAGGTTCGGCACGAAGTGGCCGTCCATCACGTCGATGTGGAGCCAGTCGGCGCCGGCGTCGAGGGCTTCACGGGCGTGGTCGGCGAGGCGGCCGAAGTCCGCGCCGAGGACGGAGGCGGAGAGGATCAAGAGGCGGGGTCCGGCGGGTGGGGCTCGGGAAGGTACGGGCGCGCATGGAATCTGGCGCCCGCCCGGCCTCGTCAGTGCCCCGCCTCCAGCGCCGCCTCCGGCGTGCCGACGGGGCCGCGCCCGCCGCCGAGTTGGTGCCGGGCGGCCTCGACGACGGCCTCGGCCGTGACGCCGAGGTGCCGGTAGACCGCCTCGTAGGGCGCGCTCGCCCCGAACCGCGTCAGCCCGACGACGGCGCCGCCGCTCCCGACCCACTCGTGCCAGCCCAGCGGGTGCGCCGCCTCGACGGCCACGCGCGCCGTCACTTCGGGTGGCAGCACCGCATCCCGGTAGTCCCGGCTCTGCTCGCGGAACCGCTCCCAACACGGCATCGAAACGACGCGCGCAGCGACGCCGTCGGCCGCCAGGGTCCCCCGCGCGTCGAGGGCGAGCTGGACCTCGGAGCCGGTGGCGAGGAGGAGGACGTCGGGGGTGCCCTCGCAGTCGGAGAGGACGTAGGCGCCGCGGTGCACGCCGTCGGCTGAGGCGTACCGGGTGCGGTCGAGCGTGGGCACGTTCTGGCGCGTGAAGGCGAAGGCGGTGGGGCCGTCGGCGCGCGTCAGCGCGAGCCGCCACGCCTCCCGCGTCTCGTTGGCGTCGGCGGGCCGGACCACGTAGAGGTTGGGGATCGCGCGGAGGCCAGCGAGCTGCTCGATGGGCTGGTGCGTCGGCCCGTCCTCGCCAAGGCCGATGGAGTCGTGGGTGTAGATCCAGAGGCACGGCAGGCCCATCAGCGCCGAGAGGCGGACGGCCGGCTTCATGTAGTCGGAGAAGATGAGGAAGGTGCCGCCGAAGCCGCGGAGGGCGCCGTGGACGGTGAGCCCGTTGCAGAGGGCGCCCATCGCGTGCTCGCGCACGCCGAAGCGGAGGTAGCGCCCCTCGGGGGTGGCCTCGGAGAAGTCGAAGGCGCTGTCCGTCCGCGTCTTGTTGGAGGGCGTGAGGTCGGCTGAGCCGCCCATGAGTTCGGGCAGCTCTTCCCACAGCGCGCCGAGCACCTTGCCGCTCGCGGCGCGCGTCGCCATGCCCTTCTCACTCGCCTCGAACTGCGGGAGGTCGGCGTCCCAGCCGTCGGGGAGGTCGCGGCTGTGCATCCGGTCCCACAGCGCGGCCTTCTCCGGGTTCGCCTCACGCCACGCGTCGAAGGTCTCGAGCCACTCGGCGTGGGCCGACGCCCGGTCGCAGGCGGCCTGCCCCATGAACCGGCGCGTCTCGTCGGGGACGAAGAAGCGGGGGTCGAGCGGGATGCCGAGGGCCTCCTTCGTCTTCGCCAGCTCGTCCTCGCCGAGCGGCTCGCCGTGGGCGGCCGCCGTGCCGGCCTTGTTGGGCGCGCCGTAGCCGATCGTCGTGCGGCAGGCGATGATGGAGGGGCGGTCCGCGACGGCGCGGGCCGTCTCCACGGCCGCCGCCACAGCGTCGAGGTCGTGGCCGTCGAGGGGCCCCTGGGTGTGCCAGCCGAGCGCGGCGTAGCGGCCGAGCACGTCCTCGGTGAAGGCGAGCTCCGTCGGCCCGTCGATCGAGATGTGGTTGTCGTCCCAGAGCACGACGAGCTTGCCCAGGCCGAGGTGGCCGGCGAGCGACGAGGCCTCGTTCGAGACCCCCTCCATGAGGTCGCCGTCGGAGGCGATGACGTAGGTGTGGTGGTCCACGACCCGGTGCGCGTCGGTGTTGAAGACGGCGCCGAGGTGCTTCTCGGCGATCGCCATGCCGACGGCGTTCGCGATCCCCTGGCCGAGCGGCCCGGTCGTCGTCTCGATGCCCTGGGCGAGGAAGCTCTCCGGGTGGCCGGCCGTCCGGCTGCCCCACTGCCGGAACCGCTGGAGCTGCTCCATCGGGAAGTCCTGGTACCCGGTGAGGTGGAGGAGGCTGTAGAGGAGCATGGAGCCGTGCCCGGCCGAGAGCACGAAGCGGTCGCGGTCGGGCCAGTCGGGCGCGGCGGGGTTGTAGCGGAGGACCTCGGTGAAGAGGACCGTGGCGGCGTCGGCCATGCCCATGGGCATGCCGGGGTGGCCGGACTCGGCAGCCTGGACGCCGTCCATCGAGAGGCCGCGGACGGTGCGGGCGGCGAGTGCCTGTTGGGCGCGGAGGTCTACCGAGGCGAGGAGGTCGGCGTCGGCCATGGCGGGGCGGGAACGGAGGGAGCGGGCCGGCAAGCTACGGGCGGGGCTCCGAGGGGTTCAACGCGCCGGGCGGCCTTGGCGGAAAACCAGAAACGACGCGGGGGCGGCTCGGACGAGCCGCCCCCGCGGGGACGAGGGCCCGGGTGCTCAAACGAGCGTCTCGTAGAGCGCCACGAGGAGGGCGATGACGAGGATGTTGGCGATGGCGATGGGGAGGAGGTACTGCCACCCCAGCCGCATCAGCTGGTTGTACTTGAAGCGGGGGAGCGTCCAGCGGATCCAGATGAAGCAGATCGCGATGGCGACCACCTTCAGGATGAAGAACAGCACCTGCGCCACCGTCAGCAGCCACCCGAGGTCGGCCTCGTAGAACCACCCCGCGTAGGCCGCCTCCCACGGCAGGAGGTACCCGCCCAGGAACAGCGTCACGATCACCAGGCTCGCCACCCACATGTTGACGTACTCGGCGAGGAAGAACATCCCGAACTTCATCCCCGAGTACTCCGTGTGGTAGCCGCCGACGAGCTCCTGCTCGGCCTCGGGGAGGTCGAACGGCGCCCGGTTCGTCTCGGCCAGGGCCGTCACGGCGAAGATCACGAAGCCGACGGGGTTGCGGAACCAGTTCCACGCGAGGGGCCCGAGGACGGCGTGGTTCTGGTTCTCGACGATCACGTACAGGCTCAGGCTCTGCGCCATGAGCACGACCGAGATCACGGCCGCCCCCATTGCGAGCTCGTACGAGATCATCTGCGCCGACGACCGGAGCCCGCCGAGGAGCGAGTACTTCGAGTTCGAGCTCCATCCGGCCAGCGTCACGCCGTAGACAGAGACCGACGTGAGCGCGAGGACGACGAGGATGCCCACGCTCAGGTCGGCGATGGCGAGGGGGCCGGTGCCGCTGGCCGTCCGCGCCCACGGGATCACCGCCGGCGTGCTCATCGCGATCACCACCATCAGCGTCGGCGCCAGCGAGTGGATGAACCGGTTCGCCTGCGTCGGGACGATGTCCTCCTTGAAGATGAGCTTGAAGACGTCGGCGAACGACTGCAGCAGCCCCTTCGGGCCGACGCGGTTCGGGCCGGTGCGCTCCTGCAGGAACGCGCTCACGCGGCGCTCGGCGTAGACGAGCATCGAGGCCGTGATGAGCAGCCCGTTGAGGACGAGGAAGATGACGAGCGGGAGGTCGATGACCTCCCAGATCGCCTGGATCGTGGCCATGGGGGTGCGCGGGGGAGAGGGGGGGAGGAAGGATACGGCAGGCGGCGCGAGGGGTCACGGCCCCCGGCGCGGCGCGCCTCCTCCCTCAGACAGCAGCGGCGACGTCTTCGAGGGGGACGCCGTGGTAGCCCATGGCGTCGTGGGTGGCCCCGGCGAAGGCGGGGACGCCGTCGGCCACCTCGTCCATGATCCGAGCCGGGCTCTTGTAGCGGAGCGGGCGGCCGAGGCGCTCGGCGAGCTCAGGGAGGACCACCCAGCCGGGCTGGCAGTCCACCCGGTAGTTCTCGCCGTGCCAGCGGTCGAACGGGGTGCCCTGGCGGTCGAGCCGGCTCAGGCCCATGCCGAGCGCGGCCATGAGCGGGCGGTAGGCGCCCTGGACGGCCTTGGCCGGGCGGAGCAGCTGCGCCCGGCCGTCCTCGTTGACGTAGGTGCCGAGGGTCTCGACGCTCATCGCGGCGGGGAAGGCGACGTCGGCGGCGGGGAGCGTCTCGTTGGTGGTGTGGTAGTGGTGGAGGATGACGGCCACGCCCTCCAGGTCGTCGGCCGAGAGGAGGCCGGCGGCGACGGGGTCCTCGTCGAGGACGTAGAGCACGTCGGCCTCGGCGAGGCGGGCCCGGAGCAGGGCGCCGTCGACGGGGGAGAGGCCGAGGCGCTCGCAGCCGGCCGTGTTCGGCGCGGGGTCGTCCGAGATCAGCCAGCCGTCGCCACTCTCCTCCTGGCGGTGGGCGATGTAGCCGGCGACCTCGCCGCCCGCGGCCTCGGCCAGCCGCTGGAGCAGGTAGTTGTCCTCGACCGTCGCGAACGCGGACCCGAGGAAGAGGACGCGGCCCCCGGCCTCCTTCAAGAGGCGCGCAGCCTCGTCGTAGGCGTGGCCCCAGTCGGCCGGCTGCCCGCCGAGGGTGGGCCCGGCGGGGCGGTCCTCCTGGTAGCGGCGGTAGACGAGCCGCGCCACGTCGGGCATCCAGTACTCGTTGACGTCGAGGTTCTCACGCGGGGTGATGCGGAGAACCTCGTCGTGGCGCACCCACACGTCCACGTTGATGCCCTTGCCGCCGACGTCCGAGATTGTGGGCGTCTTGGACATCTCCCAGACGCGCGCCTTGAACCGGAAGTAGTCCTCGGTGAGCGCGCCGACGGGGCAGAGGTCGCAGACGTTCATCGAGTAGGGGTCGTCGAAGACCTGGCCCGGCGCCGTCATCGGGTGGTTCTTGTCACCTCGGTTGACGATCGTGAGCTGGTGGGTCTCCGTCACCTCCTCGGTGAACCGCGTGCAGCGCGTGCAGTTGATGCAGCGCTCGGCGTCGAGGATGACGTGGGGGCCGAGCTGGACGCGCTTGGGTTTGTGGACCTTCTGGAACTCGAAGCGGGAGCCCTCGGGGCCGTACTTGTAGGCCTGGATCTGGAGCGGGCACTGCCCGGCCTGGTCGCAGATGGGGCAGTCGAGCGGGTGATTGACCAGCATGATCTCGAGGTTGTCCTCCTGAGCGGAGGCGACCTCGACGCTGTCGTACTGCGTGTGGACCACCATCCCGTCGGCGGCGTCGAGCGCGCAGCTCGGCATCAGCTTCGGGAAGTAGTTGATGACGGGCTGCCCGTCGTCGCCCGTGACGACCTCGCCGGTCTCGCGGTCGCGCTGCGGCGTGCCGGCCTTGACGAGGCACTGCCGGCAGTTGGCCGGGATCGAGAGCGAGGGGTGGTAGCAGAAGTGGGGGAGCTCGATGCCCTGGTCGAGGCAGAGCTGGAGGAGCTTCTCGCCCGGCTCGAACTCGTAGGGCTGGCCGTCGATCGTGACCTGCGGCATGAAGAGGGGGGAGAGGGGGAGGGCCGGAGACGGGCGGCCTTCGGCGGCCGGTGCCCGTCGGTGGGCGCTCGGGGTTCGCTAGGTGTTCTGGGGATCGCCTTCGAGGCGGGCGCCGGAGGCGGTGAGGACGAGGGCCCGCTCCGGCTCGGTGATGGCGGCGACCTCCTCCTCGCTCGCGCCCCCATCCTCGGCGAGGTGGCGGAGCGTCTCGACGTCGGTCTCCTCGACGGTGAGCATGCCCGCGACGACGGCGCTGCGGCCGGAGACGTCGGTGGGGAACGTGAACACGTAGCCGTCGCCGTCGCGGGGGACGCTGACGCGGAAGGTCGTGCCGGCGTCGTTCTGGAACGTGAACCAGCACCCGGCCTGCTGGCACACCTCGGAGATGGTGCCGGCCACGCGCACGGGCGTGTCGGTGTACTGCTCGGGGTGCATCAGCACCTCGTCCACGAAGAGGACAGGGCCGTCGCCGGGGTCGTCGCCCACGACGGTGCCGAGGTCGGCGACGAAGGCGTCGTCCGTCGCGAGGGCGTCGGCCTCGGTGTCGGCCACGGGCGCCTCCTCCGAGGCGCAGGCGGCGAGGAGCAGGACGGGGAGGAGCAGGAGGCGGCGTTTCATGGGGTCGTCAGAACCGTCAGGGGGTGCCAGCAGGGGTGATGGTGGTGGTGGACGAGACCTCGGCGGGGCCGGCGGGGAGCGCGGGCGCCCCGTCGCCGCCGGCGACGGCGAAGCTCGCCGCCTTGCACTTCGCCTCGAACTCGTCGCGGAAGCGGCGGATGCCCCAGCGGACGGGCCAGGCGGCGGCGTCGGCGAGGGCGCAGACCGTCCGGCCCTCCATCTGGTCGCAGATCTCGAGGAGGAGGTCGAGGTCGCGGGTGTAGCCCTCGCCCTCGTCGATCCGCGTCAGCAGCTTCTCGACCCAGCCGGTGCCGTCGCGGCAGGGCGTGCACTGCCCGCAGCTCTCGTGGTGGTAGAAGTGGGCGATGCGGCGCGTCCACGACACCATGTCGGTGTCCTCGTCGAGGAAGCAGAGGCCGGCGGTGCCGATCGAGGAGCCGGCCTCGCGGAGGGTTTCGGCGTCCATCGTGACGCCCTCGCAGTCCTCCCACCGGAGGGGCGGCGTGGAGCTCCCGCCGGGGACGATGGCCTTGATCCGCTTGCCGCCGCGGGCGCCGCCGGCCACCTCCAGGAGGTCCGAGACCAGCATCCCCGTGGGGTATTCGTAGACGCCCGGCTTCTCGACGTGCCCGGAGATGCCGTAGAGGACCGGGCCGGGGTGCTTCTCGGCGCCCGTCTTGGCGAACCACTCGGCGCCGCGGTTGACGATGAGCGGGACGCACGCCAGCGTCTCGACGTTGTTGATGGTGGTGGGCATGGCCCAGAGGCCGGCCTGCGCCGGGAAGGGCGGCTTGATGCGGGGGTAGGCCCGCTTGCCCTCCAGGCTCTCCATGAGGCTCGTCTCCTCGCCGCAGATGTAGGCGCCGGCCCCCTCGTGCACGACGAGGTCGGTCGAGAAGTCGGTGCCGAGGATGTTCGTCCCGAGGTAGCCGGCGGCATAGGCCTCGTCCACGGCGCGCTCGACGTGGCGGACGTAGTCGATGTACTCCCCGCGGATGTAGAGGTAGCACGTCTTGATCGTCATCGCGTAGCACGCGAGCACGATCCCCTCGATCATGAGGTGGGGGTTGTACTCGAAGAGCTGGCGGTCCTTGAACGTGCCGGGCTCGGACTCGTCGCCGTTGCAGCAGAGGTAGCGCGGCTTCTCGGGGTCGACGGGCGGCATGAAGCTCCACTTCAGGCCCGTCGAGAAGCCGGCGCCGCCGCGGCCGCGCAGCCCGCTCGCCTTGACGGCGTCGGTCAGCCCCTTGGGGTCGAACGCCCCGTCCTTGAGGACGGACCGGAGCGCCTGGTAGCCGCCGTGCTGCTCGTAGACCTCGCGCTTGTGGAGGTCCTTGACGGGCGGGAGGAGCACGCGCTCGTAGGAGCGCCAGTCGCCCGCTTTGGTTTCGCCGGTGATGAAGGAGGGGGCGTCGGCCATATCAGTGGAGCGTCTCGGAGACGGGGGGCGTCCGGTAGGCGGTCACGGCCTCGGCGTCGGAGCGGCGGTTGCCGCCGAGCTCGGCCTCGTCCTGGGGCAGCGTGACGGACTCGAACGGTGGCATCTTGCCGTCGCGGAGGTCGGCGAGGAGGCCGTCCACCTTCTCGCGCGTGAGGTTGTGGACGTAGGGGCCGTTCGTGACCTGGAGCATGGGGGCGCTCCCGCAGGCGCCGAGGCACTCGGCCTCCTGGATCGTGAACAGCCCGTCCTCGGTCGTCTGGCCGACCTCGACGCCGAGCTGCTCTTCGAGGTAGTGGAGCACGTCGTAGCCGCCGCAGACCTGGCACGAGAAGCACGTGCACACGTCGAGGACGTAGCGCCCGCGCTCCTCCTTGAAGTACTGGGTGTAGAACGTCGCGACGCCCCACACCTTGGCGTAGGGGAGCTCCAGGGTGTCGGCGACGAACTGGACCACCTCGGGTGGGAGCCAGCCGAACTTCCGCTGGGCCAGCCACAGCCCCTTCATCACGGCGCCGTCGTTCGTGGGGTACTGCTTGCGGAAGGCCTCGATCTGCCGCTTCTCGTCGTCGGTCCACACCAGCGCCTCGTCGGGGACGTGGCGCTCGATGGCCTGGCCGGGCACGTATTTCGGCTTGGGCGAGACGTCGCGGAGGTGCTCGCCGGGGGTTTCGGGGGTCATGTGAGGCTGGGGGCTGTGGGCCGGGGGCTGCGGGTCGTCGGAGCGGAGCTCGACGCCCGCGGCTCGTCGCCCGAGGCTATTTGTCGGCGTCGCCCATCACGGGGTCGATGGAGCCGATGAGGACGACGGTGTCGGCCACCATCGCGCCCTCCATGAGGTACTCGAGGCCCTGGAGGTTCTTGAGGCTGGGGGAGTTGATCTTGACGCGCCAGGGGGCGCCGGTGCCGTCGGAGACGAGGTGGAAGCCGAGCTCGCCCTTGGCCGCCTCGATGGCGTGGTAGCTCTCGGCCCCCTTCGGCGGGGCCACGCCGGTGTCGGTCATCATGAAGTCGTGGATCATCCCCTCCATGGAGTAATAGACCTCGTCCTTGGAGGCGTAGCCGGCCTTCGCGTTGTCGATGCGGATGGGACCGTCGGGCAGGCGCTCGAGGCACTGCCGGATGATGCGGCTCGACTGCTCCATCTCCTCGACGCGCACGAAGTAGCGGGCGAGGGAGTCGCCTTCGGTTCGCATGGGGACGTCGAACTCGACCTCGTCGTACTTGAGGTAGGGCTCGACGATGCGGATGTCGTAGGGGACGCCGGAGCCGCGGAGGTTGGGGCCGGTGAACCCGAGCTCGACGACCTCCTCGGCCGTGAGCACGCCGACGTCGATGTTGCGGTCGAGCCAGATGCGGTTGCGGTTGAGCAGCTTCTTCCAGTCCCGGAGCTGCTCGTCGAACTCGTCGACGAACGCCTTGATGGCGCCGAGGGCGTCGGGGCCGATGTCGCTGGCGAGGCCGCCGATGCGGGAGTGGCTGACGGTGAAGCGGGCGCCGGCCACGAGGTCCATGATGTTGTAGATCTCCTCGCGGTACTTGAACGTCCAGAGGAAGACCGAGAGGGCGCCGGCGTCCATGACCATGGTCCCGATCCAGAGGAGGTGGGCCTGGATGCGGGCGAGCTCGCAGAGCATCGTGCGGATCCACTGCGCGCGCTCGGGCACCTCGATGCCGGCCAGCTTCTCGACGGCGAGGCACCACGCGACGTTGTTGGCGTAGGGCTGGAGGTAGTCCGTACGGTCGGTGTACGGCATGAACTCCTGGTACGTCTTCACCTCGGCCAGCTTCTCGATGCCGCGGTGGAGGTAGCCGATGTCGAGGAGGCAGCTCTCGATGTTCTCGCCGTCGAGGCGGATCACGCAGCGGAGGACGCCGTGCGTGGCGGGGTGCTGCGGCCCGAGGTTCAGGATCATCCGGCTCTCGAGCGGGTCGGCCTCGTCGATCTCGACGTGGACGTGCTTGTCCTCGAGCGCCTGGTAGATGGCGGCGTTGTGGCGGGGCCAGAACGTGAAGACGTTCTCGTCCGAGCCGGGCGCGGCGGCGTTGGCGGAGGGGGCGTTGGCGGTCGTGACGGCCATGGGGGAGGCGCGCTAGTCTTCGGGGAGCTCGCCGTGGGCGCGGGCGAAGGGGTCGCGCGTGAGCTCGCCGTCGTTGACGTTGGGCGGGAGGGGGAGGCTGCCGGGGATGCCGAGGACGGGGAACTCCTTTCGGGCGGGGTGATGCTCGAAGTCCTCCGGCATGAACATCCGCCGGAGGTCCGGGTGCCCGTCGAAGCGGACGCCCATCATGTCCCAGACCTCGCGCTCGAGCCAGCCGGCGGCGCGGTAGACGCCGGTGATCGTCGGCACGACGGGGTCCTCCTCGTCCACGCGCACCTTCAGCCGGAGGCGCGCCTTCCGCTGGATGTTGACGAGGCTGTAGTAGACCTCGAACCGGTCGTCCTCGGTGAACCGGTCGATCGAGCCGAGGTCAGAGAGGTAGTCGAAGCCGTGCTCCTCCTTGAGGAACCGGCACGCGTCCACGATGGCGTCGCGGCCGAGGACGACGGTGTGCTCGGCCGCGTACACGGCCACGTCCACGACGGCGTCGCCGAAGCGCTCCTGCAGCGCCTCGACGAGGTCGGGCTGGTAGGTGCTCGCTTTGGCGTGGGGGTTCTCCGAGAGGAGCCGCTCGAACTCGCCCGCGAGGGCCTGACGTGGCGTGAAGAGGAACTTCAGCGTCTCCTTCTGCTGGGCGGGGTCGGTGCGCCGGGTCGTGTCGGCCGCGCCGATGAGGGGGTCCTTGCGCATGGCTCAGGCGGTCTCGACGAGGCGGCGGTCTCCGGGGCGGGGCGCGACGACGCCCTCCTCGAGGCGGACGATCCGGTGCGCTTCCCCGCGGGCCTCGGGCGCGGGCTCCCCGCGGTCGCGGAGGTCGTCGGCGATGGACTGCTCGCGGCGGATCTTCTCCTGGATGTCCATGAGGGCGTGGAGCACGGCCTCCGGGCGCGGCGGGCAGCCGGGGATGTAGACGTCGACGGGGAGGAAGTTGTCGATGCCCTGGACGACGCCGTAGCAGCGGTGCATGCCGCCGGTCGAGGCGCAGGCGCCCATGGCGATGCACCACTTCGGGTCGGCCATCTGGTCCCAGATGCGGCGGACGGCGTGGGCCATCTTGTAGGAGCACCACCCGGCCACGATCATGAGGTCGGCCTGGCGAGGGCTGAAGCGCATGGCCTCGGAGCCGAACCGGGCCACGTCGTACTTCGGCCCGGCGAACCCCATCATCTCGATGGCGCAGCAGGCCAGCCCCATCGGCATGGGCATGAGGCTGTTCGAGCGCGCCCAGTTGACGACGGCGTCGACGGAGGTCGTGAGGAAGCCGCCTTCGTTGCTGAACATGGTAGCGGAGAGAGGGAGGAGGGGTCGGGTCGGTGGCTCCTACGCGGGGGAGGGGTCGCGGTTTTCAGCCAGCGGTGAAAACCCGGCGGCCGAGGCGCGCCGGCTCACTCCCAGTCCAGCCCCCCCTTCTTGATGTCGTAGACGAGACCGACGAGGAGGATGAGGATGAACAGCCCGATGACGGCGAGGGAGCCGAGCCCGCCGCCGTTGGCGAGGAACGTCTTGAAGGAGACGGCCCAGGGGTACATGAACACGATCTCAACGTCGAACACGATGAAGATCATGGCGACGAGGTAGAACTTCACCGAGTACCGGTCGCGCGCCGAGCCGATGGGGTCCATCCCGCTCTCGTACGGGCTCGCCTTGACCTTGCGGGGGCGGTACGGGCCGAGCCACTCGGCCGCTTTGATGAGGGTGAGGGCCAGCCCGAGGGCCAGCACCACCATGATGAAGAGGGGGACGAAGTCGGTGAGCATCGCGGGATGCGCGCGGGCGACGCGGAGAGGGGAAGCGTGCAAAACTACGCCCTGCGCCCGGCCGCTTCAATTGAGAGCGGGGAAAGAGCGCGGGGCGAGCGCCCGGCCGGCCGGGCAGGCGCATCCGTGCGCGAGGACGACCCGGGACGGTTCCTCTCGCCTGCGCCAAAGCGCGGTCGGGTTGCCATCCGCTGCACACGTCCGTATCTATGGCGCCGTTCATGGATCGTTCACATTTGATCCGTGCCGTGTTTTGCCCTCACCATCTCCTCGGCCTCATGAAGCACCACCGCATCGGCCTCTCGGTCTCCGGCGCCGTCCTCGGCGCCCTCCTCGTCCTCGCCGGCTGCGACGCCGCCGACCCTGACGCCCCGGACGCGGGCGCCCGGCTCGACACGGACGCCGCGGCCCCCGACGCGGTCGGGGACGTCCTCCCCGGCCAGTACGTCGTCGTGCTCGAGGCGGCGCCCACCCTCGGGGCCGGTCGCCTCGCCGCCTCCACGCAGGCGACCCTCGACGAGCTCACGCGGCGGGCGGGCGTCGAGGCGGAGCACACCTACACGAGCGCGCTCGTGGGCTTCTCGGCGCGCCTCACCGACGAGGCCGCCGCCGCCTTCCGGGCCGACCCGCGCGTGAAGGCGGTCGTGCCCGATCAGACGGTCCACGCCCACACCACGCAGAGCCCGGCCACGTGGGGGATCGACCGCGTCGACCAGCGGAGCCTCCCGTTGTCGAACAGCTACACCTACAACGCCACGGGCGCGGGCGTGACGGCCTACGTGCTCGACACCGGCATCCGGTTCTCGCACGACGAGTTCGGCGGCCGCGCCTCCTCCGGGTACGACTTCGTCGACAACGACGCCGACGCGAGCGACTGCGACGGCCACGGCACCCACGTGGCCGGCACGATCGGCGGCGCCACCTACGGCGTGGCGAAGGGGGTCTCGCTCGTGGCCGTCCGCGTGCTGAACTGCTCGGGCAGCGGCTCCTACAGCGGCGTCATCGCGGGCGTCGACTGGGTGACGGCGAACGCGCAGCACCCGGCCGTGGCCAACATGAGCCTCGGCGGCGGCGCCTACTCGCCGCTCGACGACGCCGTCCGCAACTCCATCGCCTCGGGCGTCCAGTACAGCCTCTCGGCCGGGAACTCGAACGCCAACGCCTGCAACTACTCACCGGCAAGGACGGCCGAAGCCATGACCGTCGGCTCGACGACCTCCTCCGATGCGCGCTCGTCGTTCTCGAACTACGGCTCGTGCGTGGACTTCTTCGCGCCCGGCTCCTCCATCACCTCGGCCTGGTACACGAGCGACGGGGCCACGGCCGTGCTCAGCGGCACCTCGATGGCCGCCCCGCACGTGGCCGGCGCCGCCGCGCTCTACCTCGAAGGCGCCCCCACCGCGACGGCGCAGCAGGTCCGCGACGCGATCTACGACGCGACGACGAAGAACGTCGTCTCGGGCTCGAACTCGGCCAACAACCACCTCCTCTACACGCTCGACTTCACGGGTGGTGGGGGTGGCGGCAACACGCCCCCGGACGCCTCGTTCACGGTCTCCTGCGCCGAGCTCGATTGCGACTTTACCGACACCTCCGGCGACCCCGACGGCTCGATCGTGGCCTGGAGCTGGAGCTTCGGCGACGGCGGCACCTCGTCGGCGCAGAACCCGTCGCATAGCTACGGCGCCGACGGCACCTACACCGTCGCCCTCACCGTCACCGACAACGAGGGCGCCACGGCGACGACGTCGCAGAGCGTGACCGTCCAGGGGGCGCCGCCCCCGCCCCCGAGCATCACGCTCAGCGGCAACGGCTACAAGGTGCGCGGCCGCTGGCGGGCCGACCTCTCCTGGTCGGGGGCCACCACCAGCCAGGTGGACCTCTACCGTGAGGGGGCGTTCCTCACGAGCACCGCCAACGACGGCGCCTACACCGACGTCACCGACTTCCGCGGCAGCGGCTCGCTCACGTACCAGCTCTGCGAGCAGGGCAGCACGACGGCGTGCTCCGACGTGATCAGCGTCAGCTTCTAGACGTTGACGTCACCTCATGATGCGGGGGGCGGCCAGTCGGTCGTCCCCCGCTCTCATTCCGCTCAGCGCACCAGCGTCAGCAGTTGGACGGCCATGATGTTTGCAGCCTCCAGACGGATGAGGTAGACCCCGTCCGGCAGCGCGCCGGGGTCGAACGGGATCTCGTGCGCCCCCGCCCCCACGGGACCGTCCACAGGTCGGGCCACCTCTCGGCCGAGGGCGTCGTGGACGGTGAGCCGGGCGTGGCCGGGGGCCTCCACCTCGTAGGAGAGGAGGGTCGGGCCCCGCGTCGGGTTTGGCCGGGGTGCGTGCAAGGTCGAGGCCGCTTCGGGCGTTGCGGGCTCCGCCGCCACCACGACGCCGAAGCCCCCCTGGTCCTCCGGCGGACAGACGGAGGCGGGCGTGCCGTCGCCTTGTTCGGCCTGGACTTCCCGGATGTCCACGGCCAGGAGATCCGGCGGCCCGGTCAACACCATCCGGGGGCAGAAGAAGCGGACGGGTTCAGCGGAGAAATGCAGATAGGGGCCCGTCAGGCTGTAAAGGCCGACCCAGAAGAAGTTGTCGCAGTAAGGGGTCTCCAGACAGCGGACGAGCCCTGTCACGTAAGGGGGGTGGTCGTAGGGCGAGCGCGGGGGGATGGTCTCCGGGTCGTGCTCGTTCGTTCGGCTCCCAGAATAGAAGTAGGCAAAACCGACCGAGCGTATGGTTTCCGTCGGGTCGCCTTCCAGGCCGAGACACACCGTGACCGTGTCCGCCTCGACGGCGATGACCTCGAGGGAGACGATGACGCCGGTGGTGCCGTCGGAGCAGTTGCCCTGCGCAAGGGCGGGGGCGGCGAGGAAGGGCAGGGCGAGGAGCGGAAGCAATAGGCGCATCGCCATCTCTGGAGCACGGGATCCGTCCTCCAACATAAGACGTGGAAGCGCAAGCGGCGTCATTCGGCCAGGCCGACCCGCTCGAAGACCTCGTCCACGCGCGCCATGTGGAACGCCGGGTCGAAGGCGTCGGCGATCTGCTCGGGGCTCAGGTGCTCGGTGATGGCGGGGTCGGTCTCGACGAGGTCGCGGAACGGCCGGCGCTCGGCCCACGCCTGCATGGCGCGCGGCTGGACGCGGTCGTAGGCGTCCTCGCGCGTCAGCCCGGCCTCGATGAGGCCGTTGAGGAGG
>JAWWCA010000038.1:0-20305 GCA_033720695.1 Rubricoccaceae bacterium | reverse complement strand
CGACGTCCGGCGTGGCGACAGGGCAGCGCCTCCTCGACGCCGTCGCCGACCCCGCGGCGGCCGACGACCAGGTGCTCATGGTGATGAGCGATGCCGACCGCCCCGTGGCCTGCGGGCCCGTCGAGCTCGTGGGAGCGGCGGGGTAGAAGGCCGACGCCGGGGACGCGACCGACCCCCACGAAGGGACCGAACCGCGTGCCCGCTGCCACCCCGTCGGCAGCGGGCGCGCGTAGTTTAGACGGCATGCTGCGAACCGCGTGCCGATGCGTACCGCCCCCGCTCTCCTGATCGTGCTGTTGGCCGCCTGTACCGACCCCGAGGACGCGCCCCCGCGCCCGGTCGGGCCGCCAGTCGCCCTCGCCTACGAGGCGGCGTGCGACTCGGCCTACAGCGGCCGCCTCGTCACGCTCGACGGCTACCTCCACCTGTTCCCCCGCCTGCTCTCCTGCTACCCCGACGACGACGCCCCGAGCGGTCGCTCGTGCCAGGTGGAGCTGCTGCCCACGCGCGACGCTCCGACGGAGACGGCCGCCCAGCGGGCGGGCTATCTCACGCTCTTCGTCGACGAAGGGGCCCGGCCGAACGAGGCGCGGGCGACGGGCTACGGGTTCGGGAGCCCGCTCAAGGTCTTCGCCGCCGACAGCGCCGAGGTGGACCCCTACGACCGCGTCCGCGTCACAGGGCGGCTCACCGCGCGCGACGCCATCGGCGAAGCGGGGCTCCGATGCACCGTAGACGTCGAGCGCCTCGACATCGCCGAGCCCGCCGCCGTCTCGTGGGCCGACGAGCGCCTGGCGGCGCGGGACTCCCTCCAGGCCCTCGTCGACTCCCTCGCCGCCGACCGCCGACGCCGCGACTCTCTCCGGGCCACCGATTGACCCATGCCGGACGCTGAGAAGAACACGGAGCAGAAGGACCTCTTCGGGAAGAAGGCGAGCCGCGCCAAGGAGACGCCGCTGATGCGGCAGTACCGGAAGATCAAGGACCGCAACCCCGGCGCGCTCCTCCTCTTCCGCATGGGCGACTTCTACGAGACGTTCGAGGGCGACGCCGTGATCGTGGCCGACGTCCTCGGCATCACGCTCACGCGCCGCGGCAACGGCGCCGCCGAGGACATCCCGCTCGCGGGCTTCCCGCACCACGCCCTCGACCAGTACCTCCCCAAGCTGGTCCAGGCCGGCTACCGCGTCGCCGTCTGCGAGCAGCTCGAAGACCCCAAGCACGCCCGGAAGGTCGTCAAGCGCGGCGTCGTCGAGGTCGTCACGCCGGGCGTCGCCTTCCGCGACCAGCTCCTCACGCCGAAGCACGCGCACTACCTCGCCGCGGCTGCCTTTGGGACCGACCGCGCCACGCGCGGGCGCGTCGGCTTCGCCTTCCTCGACGCCTCGACGGGCGAGTTCCAGGTGACGGAGGTCCCGGCCGAGCGGTTCGGGTACCTCCTCCAGACCGTCGGGCCGGCCGAGGTGCTCGTCGAGAAGGGGCAGAAGGCGAGCCTCCCGCTCGGGCCCTACGCCGTGACCGAGCAGGAGGACTGGGTGTTCGGCTACGACTTCGCCTACGAGACGCTGCTGCGCCACTTCCAGACCCACTCGCTCAAGGGGTTCGGCGTCGAGGAGATGCCGCTCGGGCTGACGGCCGCCGGCGCGGCGCTCTACTACCTCGGCGAGACGCAGCGGGGCCGCGTGCCCCACCTCCGCCGCATCCAGCGCTACGCCGCCGACGACTACCTCGCGCTCGACCCCGCCACCAAGCGCAACCTCGAGCTCGTCGCCACGATGCAGGAGGGCCGCCGCGACGGCTCCCTCATCGGCATCCTCGACAAGACGCTCACGCCGATGGGCGGGCGGATGCTGCGCGCCTGGCTGGTGCGTCCGCTGCGCGACGTCGAGAAGATCCAGCAGTGCCTCGACGCCGTCGACGCCCTCTTCACGAGCCCGCGCCTCCGCCGCGGCCTCCGCGACGAGCTCCGCCACGTGGGCGACCTCGAACGCCTCGCGGGCAAGGTGTGCACCGGCCGCGCCACGCCGCGCGACCTCGTCACGCTGAAGCTGACGCTGAAGCAGGTGCCGGCGCTGAAAGGGCTCCTGGCCGAGGAACGCTGCGAGACGCTCGCCCGCATCCGCGACGGGCTCGTGCTGTGCCAGCCGCTCGTCGAGCGCGTCGACGCGGCGCTCGTGGACGAGCCGCCGGCCAAGATGGACGCAGGCGGGTACGTCCGCGACGGCTTCTCCGAGGAGCTCGACGAGCTGCGCGAGATCGCCCGCAACGGGAAGGCGTACCTCGCCCGGCTCCAGGCGCAGGAGAGCGCCCGGACGGGCATCCCGAGCCTCAAGATCGGCTACAACAAGGTCTTCGGGTACTACCTCGAGATCACCAACACCCACAAGGACAAGGTCCCCGCCGACTACATCCGGAAGCAGACGCTCACGAACGCCGAGCGCTACATCACGCCCGAGCTCAAGGCCCTCGAGGAGAAGATCCTGACGGCCGAGGAGAAGATGGTGGAGCTGGAGCGGCAGCTCTTCGAGACGCTCCGGATGGAGGTGGCCGAGGGCGTCGAGCCCGTCCAGCAGAACGCCCGCCTCCTCGCCATGCTCGACGTGCTCGCGGGCTTCGCCGAGGGGGCCGAGCAGAACGGGTACGTCCGGCCTGAGGTGGACGCGAGCCTGGTCCTGGAGATCGAAGCGGGGCGGCATCCCGTCGTCGAGAAGGCGCTGCCGGCGGGCGAGCCCTTCATCCCGAACTCGGTGCGGATCGCGGCGCCGGCCGACGGCGCCGCGGGAGGCGACGCCGAGGACCTGGGGCAGGTCCACCTCATCACTGGCCCCAACATGGCCGGGAAGAGCGTCGTGCTCCGGCAGACGGGCCTGATCGTGCTCCTGGCGCAGGTGGGCGCCTTCGTCCCCGCCACGCGCGCCCGCGTCGGCGTGGTGGACGCCATCTTCACGCGCGTCGGGGCGAGCGACAACCTCGCGGCGGGCGAGAGCACGTTCCTGGTCGAGATGAACGAGACGGCCAACATCCTCAACAACGCCACCGCGCGATCGCTCATCCTTCTCGACGAGGTCGGACGTGGGACGTCCACGTTCGACGGCCTCAGCCTAGCTTGGGCGATTGTGGAGCACCTCCACGAGCGGTCCGAGGTGGCCGCGCGCACGCTTTTCGCCACGCACTACCACGAGCTCAACGCGCTCGCCGACCGCCTCGCGCGCGTGCGGAGCTTCCGCGTGCAGGTGCAGGAGCACGGCGGCCGCGTCGTCTTCCTGCGCACGCTCGCGCCCGGCGCCGCCGACCACTCCTACGGCATCGAGGTGGCGAAGATGGCCGGCCTGCCGCCCGAGGTTGTCGCCCGTGCGAAGGCCGTTCTCGAGCACCTCGAACGGCATGACGTGGCCGCCGAGGTCGGGGTGCAGGGGGACCCGGTAGCGGCAAGGGGCGACGGTCTCCCCGCTGCCCGCCGCGCCGCCACTGAGGTGCCCGAGCCCGCCCTCCACGTCCCCGCCCCCGCCGCACCCGACCCCGCAGTGATGGCGCTGCTCGACCGCCTGGAGGGGCTCGACCCCAACACGATGACGCCCATCGAGGCGCTGGTGGCGCTGGCCGATCTGAAGCGGATCGCGGCCGACTGATGGGGGGAGCGAACAAAGTGGGGGGGATCGCGTTGACCTCGCCCCAATCACCCACCCACATCACCCCCATGCGTAAGACCCTTTTCACCCTCGCCCTTGCCTTCGCCCTGCCCGTTGGCCTCCTCGGCTGCGAAAGCGACGTCGAGGACGCCCAGGAGGACGTCATGGACGCCCGCGAGGACGTCCAGGAAGAGATGGACGACGTCCAGGAAGAGCAGATGGACCTGATGGAAGAGCAGATGGAGGAGGACGCCGAGGCGCTCGACGACGCCGCCGAGGAAGTCGGCGAGGTCGGCGGCTGATCCCGGCTCTCCAGTCTGACTCCCACACCGGGGCGGGGCGACACAGTCGCTCCGCCCCTTCTTCGTCTGAGTACGCCACGCTCAGGCGAGGACCTGGCTGAAGGCGATCTCCTCGGCGGCGAGGACGTAGACCGTCGAGGGCAGCCCCACCGTCCGCGCGCGGAGGTCGGCGTAGTACCGTTCGAAGTCGTCGGTCTCGGGGTCGGCGTCGGGCGGGGCGAGGCCGAGGAAGACGAGGTCGGCGCCCGCGGAGTTCTCGCGGAGGAGGGACTCGAACGGCTGCCCGTCGCCGACGATCACGTCGAGCACGGCGCCGGTGCGCGTGGCCGCGACCACGGCGCGGAGGTTCTCGCGGGCGTCGGCGGCGGCCTCCGGCGTCGGCACCACCATCTTGAGGTGGATCCGGCTGCCGCGCCACTCGAGGCTGGAGCGGACGAGGTAGGCGAGGATGAGCATGAGCCCGCCGTTCCCCTTCAGCCCGCCCCACCACACGTCGATCCGCCGCCGCTGGCCGTAGCCCCGGTCCTCGTCGTCGCGCACGATGACGACGTTGCGGCGGGTCCGGTAGAAGTGCTCGATCATGGCGCAGTAGCGGGCGCGGTGCTCGGGGCTCTGGGTGTCGCCGAGGAGGACGGTGTTGGGCGTGAGCGCGCCCATCCCGTAGGCGTCGACGAGCCGCTCGGCGCCGGCGAACGCGTTCGGCGCGGGGATGACGCGGACGAGCCCCTGGACGGCCCGGCGCGCGAGGTATTCCCGGATGCTCGCCTCCAGCGCCTGCTGCCGCTCGGCCGGGACGTGGGGTGCCGTGAGGACGGTCGAGACCGTGAGGAGCGCGCGGTTGTGCGTGATCGCGCTCGCGAGGTCGATGAGGTGCCACCGCTTCGTGGGCGCGCCCGAGAGCACGAGGAGGTGGGGCCGCCAGTTCTTCGAGTCGGGCTCCTCGCGGAGGCGGAGGAGGCCGGCGCGCGTGACGGCCATCCAGAGGCCGCGGCGGACGTCGCCCCAGGTCGTCTCCAGGCTCCGCCGCTCCAGCCACACGTACGTCGCGAGGACGAAGAGGACGGCCACGACCGTCGCCGCCCAGTTGATCAGGAGCATCACGGCGAGGCACCCGAGGAAGCCCAGCGCCGAGAGCGCCCAGTGCACGCGGAACGTGGGCCGGAACGACGGGCTCATCAAGAGCCGTTCGATGGCCGCCGAGACGTTGAGCACGCCGTAGGTCGTGAGGAAGAACATCGTCAGGACCGGCGCGATGAGGTTGAGGTCGCCGAACCAGACGGCGAGGAGGGCGAGGGCGAGCGTGACGCCAGTCCCGAGGCGGGGCGTGTCGTCGTCGCCGCTGCCCCGTCCGAGCCAGCCCAGCCGCTCGGGCAGGACGCCGTCGCGGGCGAGGGCCTGGAGCACGCGCGGCGCGCCGAGGATGGAGCCCAGCGCGCTCGACAGCGTGGCGCCCCACACGCCGAGCAGGATGGCGTCGCCCCACACGGCGATCCGCCGCATCACGAGGGGGTCGGTGAGGAGGGCCTCCGTCGGCGCGCGGAAGAACAGCACGACGGGGAGCGTCATGTAGATGAGGTAGCCGGCGCCCACGGCCGCGAACGTCCCGCGCGGGATCGATCGGCTCGGCTCCCGCAGGTCGCCCGACAGGTTGACGCCGGCCATGATCCCGGTGACGGCCGGGAAGAAGACGGCGAAGACGACCCAGAACCCCTCCCGCTCGGCCGGCGCCGCGGCCGCCACCTCGGCCGCCTCCAGCGGGCTCCCGAGGTAGAGGGACAGCAGCGAGAGCGCGATCGCGGCCATGATGAAGTACTGCGCCCGGATCGCCACCTTCGCCGAGACGAGGGCGAGGACGGCCACGGCGACGGTCGTCACGAGCCCAACGGCCTTCTCGTCGAGGCCGGGGAAGGCGCGGACGACGCTCTCGGCGAACCCGATCGTGTAGAGCGCGATCGAGAGCGCCTGCGCGAGATAGAGCGGGATGCCGACGGCCCCGCCCGTCTCGATCCCGAGCGAGCGGCTGATCATGTAATAGGCCCCGCCTGTCCGCACCCGCTGGTCCGTCGCGATCGCCGCGATCGAGAGCGCCGTCAGGAACGTGATCGCCGTCGACAACGTGACGATGGCGAGCGTGCCCCACAGCCCCACGTTCCCCACGACCCACCCGAACCGGAGGTACATGATGACGCCCAGGATCGTCAGAATCGAGGGCGTGAAGACACCGCCGAAGGTGCTGAGCCCGTCGGGCCGCGCCGAGAGGACGGTCGCCTCGTCGGCGCGGCGGCGACGGAGGGGGAGCTTGAGCACAGGAGCCGGGGGAGGGGACGGGCGGAGAATACGGCCCTGGGGATCCGCCATGCCGAGACGGTTCGCTGAAGCTGGCGCACCTGCCGCCGATACCCTGAGCCCGCCAACCACGTCTCGTCCCGTGCACCGCCTCCTGCCGCTCCTCCTCGTCGGGCTCCTCCTGGGCTGCGCCGAGGAAACGCCCCCCACCGCGAACCTCGTCCCGGTGTCCGGGCTCCAGGGCCTCCTGCCCGAGTCCGTCGGCGACTTCGAGGCCGCGGGCGACGAGGTCTACCGAGGCTACTTCGCCGACAGCACGGGCAGTCTCGCCCTCGTCACCGTCGCCCGTACGTTCCTGCACGGGATCGCGATGATGACGCTGAACGTGTCGAGCATGGACCACCCAGAGCGCTACCTCGCGATCCTGGAGGCGGGGGGCGCCCGCGCGACCCCGGACTCGGTCGTGGCGGCGGAGCCGGCGCTGGCCGACGCCCGGGCGCAAGGCTGGGGGGTCTATGACGTCGCGTACGGCCGCCTCCTCCTGCACGCGGACGGGCGCGCCGTCGAGGCGAAGTCGATGGTGGAGACCGCTCCGCAGGAGGCGCTGGCCGCCGTCGACCTCTCACGCCTGCACGCGCTCGCCGAGGAGCCGGTGCCGGTCGACTCCTCCTTCACGCAGGTCTCGCCGCCGGTCGCCCGGGCCGAGGTCGTCGGATAGACGCCTCAGTGCGGGTTCAGCGGCTCCTCCCCCTTCGTGAGGTCGCTCCCGGTCACGTGGATGTCGTCGCGGACGTGGGCGTCCGATTCCTGGACGCCCGCGTCGTCGGGCTCGGTGCGGTCGTCGGAGAGGTCGGGGGCCAGGGTGTTCGAGCGGCGCTCGGGGTCGCCAGGGGTGCCACCCGTTTCGGTGGAGAGGCCTTCGAGGGAGTCTGGGCGGGGGTCGTCAGACATGGGGAGAGAGGGGAAAGGGGTGCTCAGGAATCCGGGTCGCTGGAGGCGGCCTGCCGGGTGTTCCCGGCGAGCGCGTTTCCGGCATGCCGGAGGAGAGAGCCGAGTCGGTGCAGCCCCTTCTGGAGCACCTCGTCGGCCCCGTCGGCCGCGGCCTCGGTGCGTTCGCCGAGTTGGGCGAGGAGGTCGCCGATGGCCGCGCCGTCGAGGTGCTCCCCGACGAGGAGGCCGTGGAGATGCTCCAGGTCGTCGGCGATGGGGCGGAGGTCGTCGCGCTCGGTGTTGAGGATCTCGCGGCGCCAGTCGTCGATGCGGTTGACGGCTTTCGAGAGCGGGTACTGAGCGAGGCCGCGTTCGAGGTCGTCGACGGTCGCGGCGACTTCGGCGGCGTGGGTCTCGGAAGGGATGGGATCCATCGGTCAGGCGGTGGGGGAGTGGAGGGAGCAGGCGCGAACGAGGGGCCGAGCCTGGGGAGCTACTCCGCGGACAGGTCCGCGACGGTGTCGGGCAGGCCGTCACCCGACGGCGTGAGGCCGCCGCCGCCTGGGAGGGGGAAGAACGTGTCCAGCGTGTGACCGGCGACGAGCCGCGTCATGTAGGCGTCTGAGACCGCGCCGATGGCGCCGCCGACGAGGGGGACGCCCCGGGCGAACCGGCGCGCGACGAGCCGCTGCCCCGCCTGCTTCGCCGTCCACGACATCGCCTGGCTGACGAAGAACCGTAGACCGCGCTCGGCCAGCTTCACCCCGACGCGGTTGGCGGCCTCCTCCTCCTCCGTATTCTCCCCCTCATCGGTCTTGAGGAGGCACTCGACGACCTCGTCGCGGGTGGCTCTCGCGTCGAGGTCACGGCCTGCGAGGGCGGCGCACGAAGCCGCAAGGTGGAGTTGGAGGAGGGCCACGCCCGTGAGGTCGGCGGGAAGGGTGATGGGGAGGGTGAGCCAGCCGCCCAGGCCGGTCACGAAGCCCGTGGTCCCGGCGAGGGCGATGTGCGGACGGACCATCTGGGACGCCCTGTGGCGGGCAGTTCCTGGACGCTCACGCCACGGGGCGGCGGTCTCCTCCGGCCTGCCGAGGAGCGGCAGGCCATCGACGGCCTTCGGATACAACTGGTTGAGGAAGTACGTTTTCATCGGGGGGAGGGGGTTGAGTGGGCCCCGGGCCTACGGCGCCCGCAGTGGAGGGGTGCACGCGGGGCCTCAGGCGTCCGCGCTGGAGAGGCCGTTGGCCTCCCGGGCGAAGGCGTCGAGGTGCCGCTCGATCTCGCGGGCGAGCGTCCGGCGCAACGGCCGGAGGGCGAGCCCGAGATGGGCCGTGACCTGCACGAGATCGTCGGTGGCCGTGATGGCGCCTCGCACACCGGCCCCGTCCACCCGGAGGACGTCGCCGTCCCACGCCGTTTGGACACCGAACCGGCGCCGGAGGGAGTCGGCGACGGCCTCGGCTTCCCGGTGGGCCTGGGCGCGACCGCGCGCATGCGGCCGGCTGATATCGATGTGCGCCATGAGAAGGGATGCGGAGAGGGGGCTGTCCTGTACGCACGGGCGGTGCCTTCGATCCGGCGCGTCACGCGGCGACGCGGAGCGGCTGGGCCGTCATTACCACCTCCTCGAGGACCCGGACGACTGCAGCGTTCCCCGTCTCCGCCTCCGTCTTCGGAGGAAACGGTTGCGGGAAGCGGGCGAGGAACGCCTCGATCTCGGCGGGCCGGGGCAGGCGACCGAAGACGGCATCGCCGCGGCCACTGCGCTGGAGGTGCTGTGCGTTGAGCACCTGCTCGAAAAACCCGTGGTTTGGCAGAGCAAGCACCGGTTTTCCGAGGTGGATCGCCTCTGAGAGCAGCGTGAAGCCGGCCGTCGAGATGACGGCGCGGCACCGGGCGAGGTCCCGGAGGAACCCGTCCAGAGAGGGGGTGCGAAACGTGAGGTTGGGGTAGGATCCGAGCGGTCGCTCCGGGGCGGCGCCGTAGACGGTGAACGGCGCCCCAACCGCCGCGAGCGTGCGGAGCAGCGGCTCGCACCCATCGCCCTCGTTGAGGTACACCAGCACCCGTTCACCGAATCGGATCGCCCGGGACAGCCTGAGGCGCATCACCGACGGGCGGAGAACTGGCGGCACCAACACCGTCCGGGACGGATCCCGCACCGGCGGCGAATAGAACGTCGGGACCACAACGCGCACGGGGCGGGGGGCGGCGAGGAAGCGGGTGCCGAGGGCCGTGGCCGTGGCGCTGAATCGGTAGCGCGGTGAGACGGCGCAGCGGGCTTCGGTGAGCACCTGCTGCCGACTCAGCGACACGACGGGAACGCCGAGCCGCCTCGCCGCGCGCGGGACGAACGGCTCGAAGTCGCTCACGACGAGGTCGGGGCGCGATCCGCTGAGGGTCTCGGTCAGGGCGTCGATCGTCACGGGGCCACGGACGGCCGCGCGGGTGTTGGCGCGGGCCGTCGCGAGGAGCCGCACGCGGTTGCGACGCATCACCTGTCGGAGGGCGGGGACGTGGGCGACCGGCTCGCCAAGTTCGACGAGGGTCTCGTAGGCCTCGCCACCGGTTTGGAATCGGACGGCGTGGCCGGACTCCCGCAGGGCTGCGGCAACGGCGAGGGCCCGCGAGAGGTGGCCGCGCCCATGACCACAGAGCGCGTAGAGGACGGAAGCCAAGGGAGAAGGGCAGGAGAGAGAGGCCCAGGTCTCACCCGGTCGAGAGTGTGGCGTTCCGAGACCGAGTCCACCTCAGGAGAAACTGGAGACCGGCCGCTATAAATTGCGGCGGCCACCTTCAGGTGGCCGCCGCGGAGGGTTGCCGTGCCGGAACGGAGGCGTCAGATCAGACCAGGTCGAGGACGTCGCGCTCGGGCTCGTGGTCGGTGGTCCCGGAGCCGTTGCCGCCGGCCAGGGCGACGTCGAGGACGTCGCGCTCGGGCTCGTGGTCGGTGGTCCCGGAGCCGTTGCCGCCGAGGACCGCTGCACCGAGGAGGCCAGCGAGCGAGAAGGAGAGGAGCAGGGCGCGCTTCATGAGAATGCCCGGATGAGGAAGGGAAACAGGGCAGGGAGCCGAATCACTAAATACAACACCGTAAGGGAACTGTCAAGTTCCCGCCTTTCTCAGAATGATGAGAGAGCGTGTCAGCTAAGGGGATCAAATCTTCCTCCCGCTGCCCGTGGCCAAAGAGCCCCTCCAGCCCCACGAGAGAGACCTCGTCCCGCTTGCTAGCCTGAACTATAGCGGTGTCTGATGGGCGCCGATACCGCCCAGAGTGTCATCTCCCCCTGCTTTGAAGCGCGTTTTCATTCTGCTCGGTGTCCTCCTTCCGCTCTCCTCGGCGGCGCAACAACTCATTCCGTTCGAGGAAGGCAGCCCCTATCACCTGGAGCATTTCGAGTCCCAGGACTACGGCTCGCACAGCCAGAACTGGGAAGTCGTGGAGGATGAGCGGGGGTTGATTTACATCGCGAATACGCACGGAATTCTGGAATACGATGGGCAGGGGTGGCGGCGGATCCTGCTACCGGATGAGGCCGACCAAGCGGTTCGGTCCCTCGCACTCACGTCTGGTGGGATCATCTTTGCCGGGGGGGGGGGCGAGATCGGGTACCTCGCGCCCGACGAGGTCGGGCAGCTTCACTACGTCAGCCTGCTCCCCTGGCTGCTGGAGGACGACCACGACTTCGCAGACGTCTGGACCACGCATGCTAGCGACGAAGGCGTCTTCTTCCAGTCGTTCAGCCGTCTCATTCGGTGGGACGGCGAGCGGATGCGCGTTTGGCGCTCCGACACGCGGTTCCACAAGGCGTTCCAGGTCGCGGGCGTTCTCTACGTTCGGGAGGAGGGTGTAGGGCTGATGCGGGTGGAGGGGGATGAGCTGAAGCTCGTGCCTGGAGGAGAGTCGTTCGCGTGGGAGTCGGTTTACGCCGTGCTGCCCCACTCCGAGGGCCTCTTGGTAGGTACACGGACCCAGGGGTTCTTCGTCCTCAGTGAGCGCGGGGCTCGGTCGTTCGCGACGCAGGCTGACCCGTACCTCCGTACCTACAGACCGTACAACGCCACGGTCCTAGGAGAGGCCGAGGGCCGGGCCGAGGGGCTCTATCTCGTCACCAGCTTCGGCGGAGGGGTGTTGCTGCTCAGCCCCGACGGGGAGCTCGTTCGCATCTACAGGGACGACGCTGGGATTGCGGCCGACGACCTCGTCCTGAACGCCACGCTCGATCGTCAGGAGGGGCTCTGGCTTGCCCTCAACGACGGGGTCCGCCGCGTCGACATCCTCACGCCGCTGACGCGCTTCGACCTCGTCCACGGCCTGGAAGGGAACGTCTACGACCTCGTGCGACACGACGGGGTGCTGTATGCTGGGACATCCACGGGCCTCTACCGCCTGCTGCCCGGGGCCGCGGGCGTCGGGGATGCCGGGCAGCCCCGGTACGCCCGCTTCGAGCAAATCACTGGGGTCTCGGAGCAGGTGTGGGCCGTGCTCTCTGACCCGCTCGGCCTGCTCGTCGCGACGAACGACGGCGTCTACCTCCTGACCCCTGACGGCGAGCGGGTGCTCCGCTCGGAGAAGGCGTTCGCGCTGTACCGCTCCCCGTCGGATCCCAGCCGCCTCTACGTCGGGCTCAAGGACGGGCTGGCAGTGATGGAGCGCGAGGGGGGTCGGTGGGTCGAGCGCTTCACGGTCGAGGGCCTCGGGGAGATTCGGTCGATGGAGGAGACGCCCGACGGGAAGCTCTGGGTTGCCCCTCTCCTGGGCGGGCTGGAGCGACTGACGTGGAACCCCGAGGCACCCTCCGAGCCCGAGGTCGAGGCCTTCGGGGAGCGAGACGGACTCCCAGGCGGGATCCTCGGCCTCCGCATCCTCCACGGGCGGATCGCTGTGAGCTCGCTCGAAGGCGTGTATCGGATTCGGGAGGGGGGACGCCCCTCGTTCCGGAAGATCGCGTCGTTCGACGAGGCCCTGGGAGACCGTGAGCTGAACGCTTACACCGAAGGGTCGGGAGGCGGCGTCTGGGTCTACGGCGACGACACGCTCACGCTCCTCATGCCCGATGGCACGGGGGGGTACACGGACGCCACACCGGCGGTGCTCCGCCTTCGCACCACGGGGATCCACGCCATCTACGAGGAGCCCGATGGCACCGTGTGGATGGGCGGAGAGGGGGGACTGTTGCGCTATGACCCGCGCATCGAAAAGGGGTACGAGGTCCCCTACTCGGCCCAGATCCGTGCCGTCCGCGGCCGCCCGTCCGACCTCCTGTTCGGCGGGGCCTTTGGCGACGGCCATCTCGTGGCTCAGCAGACCGACGGCGACTTTCTCGTTCTCCCGTATGAGCGGAACGGTCTCCGCTTCGAGTATGCCGCGCCCGCATACAACTACCCGGCGGGCACCACCTTCCAGTATCGCCTCGAGGGGTTCGACGAGTCGTGGTCGGCGTGGTCGCACGAGGACCACACCGAGTTCACGAACCTCCCCGAGCATCGCCGCTATCAGTTCCGGGTCCGGGCCCGCAACGCGCAGGGCGTCCTCAGCGAGGAGGCCGTCTTCGCCTTCGAGGTGCGCCCGCCGTGGTACCGGACGTGGTGGGCCTACGCGTTCTACGTGCTCGCCTTCGGAGGGGTGCTCTGGGGGTTCAGCGCGTGGCGCCTCCAGGCGCACCGGCGCGACCTCGAAGAGCAGCGGATGGTCAACCAGCGGCTCGACCGGATGAACGTGCGCCTCGCCGACACCAACGAGCGGCTCCGACGCGCAGACAAGCTCAAGGACGACCTCCTCGCCAACACCAGCCACGAGCTGCGCACGCCCCTCACGGCCATCCTCGGCTTCTCGGCCGTGCTCGAGGAGGAGGGGACCGATGAGCAGCGCGAGCTCGCGAGCGCCATCCACCGCAACGGGCAGCGGCTCCTCGACACCGTCAACGGGCTGCTCGACATGGCGAAGCTCCAGGCCAACCTCCTCGAACTCCGGCCTGCCGCACTCGACGCCGCCGAGGTGGCCGGCGACGTGCTCGACATGCTCCGACCGCTGGCCGAGGAGCGAGGCCTCTACCTCCGCCTGATGCCCGAGGGGCTCGCCGTCCCCTTCGTCACCGACCGGTACGCCCTCGAGCGCATCCTCATCAACCTCGTCTCGAACGCGCTCAAGTTCACCGATCAGGGCGGCGTCACCGTGCTCCTCGATGGCGACGAGGAGGCGGTCCGCCTCGTCATCCGCGACACCGGGATCGGGATGGAGGAGGAGTTCCTCCCGCACCTCTTCGATGCCTTCAAGCAGGCCTCGACGGGGTATGGTCGCTCCCACGAGGGCACTGGCCTCGGCCTGACGATCGTGCGGCGGGTCGTGGAGCTGCTCGGTGGGCGAATCAACGTCGAGAGTCGGCTTGGGGAGGGGACCACCTTCGAGGTGGTGCTGCCACGCCTGCCATCGGGGGGCGACGGCGCCGCTCACGTCCGACGGGCGAGCAGCCCCACGGTGCTGGACGGCGCGCGCGTCCTCGCGTTGGCCGAGTCGGAGGCGGTCCGGCAGGGCTTGGAGGCGATCCTCGGAGACGGCGGCGGCCTCGTCCTCGCCGAGGATGCGGCGGCCGCCGTCCGAGAGGCCCGGGCCGTCCCCTTCGACGCCGTCCTCGTCGAGCACCAGGATCACAGATCGGAGGACGGATGCGCGGTCGTCGGAGAGATCCGGGCGCTCCCCGGATACGCTCACACCCCCGTGATCCTCCTCGGCGACGCCGCCTGCGACGTCCCGCCTGATCACGTGCTGGCCCTGCCGATCGATCCGGGTCAGCTGCTCCACCTCCTCGAAGCCCTCCTCACGCGGGTGAACGGCCCGGTTGCATCCTCGCTTCAGAAGCGGTAGCGGAGCCCCACGAATGGCTCGAACCGGCGCTGGACCAGGAACCGCCCGGACCCGTCGGCAGCGCCCTCGAGGCGGGTGTAGCCGTAGCGAGAGCGGATCGAGAGGTGGGCCGCCCCGGCGAGCGGGTAGTCGATGTCGAGGACGAGGGTGTTCTGGTTCTGGAGGTCGTCGAGGAGGCTGAAGAAGCTGCCGAGCCCCTGCCGCTCGACGGCGACGGCAACGCCGAAGCCCTCGGCGAAGCCGGGGCGGAGGGCGAGCCGGAAGGAGAAGTCGCTCAGGCGCTGATCGCCGTAGTGACGGCGGAAGTGATAGAACAGCGAGACCGCTCGGGACACCGCCACGTCGAACTCCGTCAGCACGTCGACCCCCCCCTCGACGTCGCCGAGCGGGACCCCTGCGAAGGCGAGCGGGCCGTCGCCTTCGAAGAACGATTCGGCGGTGACGATGCGGTCCCTGGAGTTCGAGACCTGGTAGAACGGGCCGACGTAGCCTGGAGAGAAGCCGGCGTCGCTGAAGAAGAGGCCGAGGCGGAGGCGTGCCCGGGCCGTTCCAAGCACCTCCGCCGATCCCAGGTCGGCGCCGACGCCGACCCCTCGACCGAAGTCGAGGTACTCGGCGTACGAGACCCACGGGGAGAGCCCGAGGCCGATCCTGCGCAGGACCTCCAGCCGCGCCGACGCCTCGACCCCCGTCGGCGCGAGGTCGCCTCCGCCGAGGTCGTGGACCGCGCCGAGGCCGAGCCGGAACGACCGGAGGGCCGGCGACGCGGCCGCCGCGGCCGGGGCGGCTTCGACATGCGCCCCCACCACGCCGCCGCCGCGCACGTCGCCGGTGAACGCGGCGACCTCGACGGCCGGGCTCCGCACCCGCACCTCCGCCCCGATCGTCCGCTCGTCCCACGCCGCCGTGGTGCGGAAGTCGCGGACGAGGAGGCCCTGGCCGAGGGTGACGGTCGTGGGCGGCCCGACCCGCGCATAGAGCGCGGGGGTGTCGTAGCGGGCGTAGCGGAGAAGCCGGGCGAGGTCGTAGGGCTCGTCGGCCTCGGCGTCGTAGAGCCCGCCGTCGCCTGAGTGGAGCGTGCCGCCGAGGCCTGCGGCGAAGCGGCCCCGGTGGACCGCGCCCTCGAAGGCGACTCCCGCGCGCCAACTCGCGCCGACGAAGGTGGGGGCAGCGTAGGCGGCGGCGTACCCGCCGCTCCGGACGAACGACGCGACCGGCCCTTCCAGCGGGTCGTCCGACGAGCCGAACGGCCACCCCGACTGCGCAGCCGCCGGGGCTGAGGCTGCCGAGCCGCAGAGGGCGAGGAGGAAGGCGAGGAGGGAGCGGCGCAAGGGCTGAGGCATGGCGCGCCAGAGAACGAGCGTGAGGGCGAGAGGGCGGCTACGCCACCGTCCACCGTGCGGTGGTGGTCTCCAACCGCTCCGGGGGCACCCGGGGGCCGGCGAGTGAGATGAGGTACCCGACCACGAGCGTGACCGCGAGTCCGATGGCCGTGGACCAGATGAAGGGGACGGGGGCGAAGCCGAGCCAGTCGTGGAGCGGCGGCAGGCCGAAGTCGTTCTCGGTCACCATGAGCACGACGAGCGTGCCGACGATGGCGCCGGTGAAGGCGCCGTGTCCGTTGGCCCGCCGCGTCAGCATGCCGAGGAGGAACAGCCCGAGCAGCCCGCCCGCGAAGTAGCCCATGAACGCGAGGATGAGATCGATCAGCGGCGCGCCCGTCCGCGAGGCGTAGATGCCGACCCCGATGCCGACGAGGCCAGCCGTGACCACGACGACCTTCGCGAAGCGGAGCCGCGACGGCTCGGGGACGTCCGGCTTGAACCGCGCGAGGAAGTCCACCGTCAGCGCCGCGGCCAGCGAGTTGAGCGCCGAGTCGAGGCTCGACATCGCCGCGGCGAACACGGCGGCGACGAGGGCGCCGGTGAGGAGGGGCGGCACCTGGGTGTTCACGAAGTGCGGCATCACCTGGTCGGCCGTGAGCCCCTCGGGGAGGAGGGCGGGGTACTCGGCGTAGAAGAGGAAGAGGAAGACGCCGAGGAGGAGGGAGAGCGCGACGCCGACCACGCCCGCGCTCACGCCCAGGATGAGGGCGCGCTGCGCCTCGCGCGGGTCCCGCACGGTCATGTATCGCTGCACCGGCTGCTGGTTCGTCCCGAAGAGCGAGAGCGCGAGCAGGCCGTACCCAAAGACCGCCGTGAGCAGCCCCTTCCCGGCCATCGGCTCGGCGGTGTGGACGACGTCGAGCTTGCCCAACCCGGAGGCCTCGGCGAAGGCGGCCTCCCATCCGCCCGGCGTCCCCACCACCACGACGGCCATCGAGGCGACGATGCCCACGCTCATGATCGAGAACTGGATGACGTCGGTCCAGATCACCGCCGAGATCCCCCCCAGCACGGTGTAGACGATGGCGATGACGCCGAAAAGGACCACGGCCTCCTCGACGCCGTCGAGGCCGGGGACGAGGTCCGTGGGGACGACGGCGGAGAAGAGCAGGGCGGCGCCGTAGAGGAGGGTCCCCGCGCGTAGCAGCACGGTCAGGCTGAAGAGCGAGGAGCCGAGCAGCCGGCTCTTGAGATCGAACCGGGCTTCGAGGTACTCGTAGGCCGTCGTGAGCCCCTTGACGCGGTGGAAGAACGGGATGAAGAGGGCGGCCACGACCACGGCCGCGAGGACGTCCCCCAGCGAGTACTGGAGGTACCACAGGTCGTCGGAGTAGGCGTAGCCCGGGACGCCCAGGATGCTCGCGGCCGAGAACGAGGTGGCGATGATCGAGAGCCCCGCCGCCCACCACGGCATCCCGCGGTTGCCCACGAAGTACGCCTCGGTGTCCGTCTGCCGCCGGTTGGCCCAGAACCCGATGCCGACGATGGCGGCGACGTACAGGCCGAGGACGACCCAGTCGAGGAAGTGCATGACGGTGGAGGGGTGGAGGGGACGGCCCCAGACGTCGCAGACGGGGGGGGAAGGTACGCGCCGCGAGCCGGGCTCAGGCGGGCCGGTTCTGCCGCTCCTCGATCAGGGCATCCACGACCGAAGGGTCGGCCAGCGTCGAGGTGTCGCCGAGGTTGCTGGGATCGTCCTCGGCGATCTTGCGCAGGATGCGGCGCATGATCTTGCCGGAGCGGGTCTTCGGCAGGCCGGGGGCGAACTGGATGAAGTCCGGCTTGGCGATGGGCCCGATGTGCACGCGGACCTGCTGCACCAACTCGTCCCGCAGCGGGTCGCTCGGCTCGTGGCCCGCCCCGAGCGTGACGTAGGCGTAGATCCCCTGGCCCTTGAGGGGGTGGGGGTAGCCGACGACCGCGGCCTCGGCCACGGCGTCGTGGAGCACGAGCGCGCTCTCGACCTCGGCCGTTCCCAGCCGGTGACCGCTCACGTTGATCACGTCGTCCACGCGGCCCGTGATCCAGTAGTAGCCGTCGGCGTCGCGGCGGCAGCCGTCGCCGGTGAAGTAGTAGCCCTCGAACTGCTTGAAGTAGGCGTTGACGAACCGCCAGTGGTTCTGGTAGACCGTCCGCGCTTGGCCGGGCCACGCGTCGGCGATCGCCAGGACGCCCTCGGCCGCGCCGTGCTGGACCGCGCCGGCCGCGTCGAGCACCTCGGGCTGGATGCCGAAGAACGGCTTCCCGGCCGCCCCCGGCTTCTGTGCGACCGCACCGGGGAGGCCGACGATCATGATGCCGCCCGTCTCGGTCTGCCACCACGTGTCGACGATGGGGCAGCGCCCGCCGCCGACGACCTCGTGGTACCACCGCCACGCCTCCGGGTTGATCGGCTCGCCGACGGTCCCGAGGAGGCGGAGGGTCGAGCGGTCCGTCCGGGTCACGAAGCCGTCGCCCAGGGCCATGAGCGCGCGGATGGCCGTCGGCGCGGTGTAGAGGATCGTGACGCCGTGGCGGTCCGCGACCTGCCAGATGCGGCTGGCGTCGGGGTAGGTGGGGACGCCCTCGTAGAGCACCTGCGTGGCGCCGTTGATCATCGGCCCGAAGACGATGTAGGAGTGCCCGGTAATCCACCCGATGTCCGCAGCACACCAATAGACATCGGTCTCGGGGTGGAGGTCGAAGACGTAGTGGTGCGTGAGGCTGGTCCACACGCAGTACCCCCCCGTTGTGTGGACGACCCCCTTGGGTTTGCCCGTCGAGCCAGAGGTGTAGAGGATGAAGAGGGGGTCCTCGCTCTCCATCGGCTCGCACGGGCACTCGGCGCCGGCCCGGCCGAGCGCGTCGTGCAGCCACACGTCGCGGCCATCGATCCAATCCACCTCGGCACCGGTGTTCTGCACGACGAGGACGTGACGGACGGTCTGGCCCTGCGCCTCGGTGCGGGCCACAGCGGCGTCCACGTTCGCCTTCAGCGCCACGCGCTTGCCGCCGCGCCGCCCCTCGTCGGCCGTGACGACGAGGTCGGACTCGCCGTCGAGGATGCGGTCGGCGAGGGCGTCGGGGCTGAAGCCGGCGAAGACGACGGAGAAGACGGCCCCGATGCGCGCGCAGGCGAGCATGGTGAAGACGGCCTCCGGGATCATCGGGAGGTAAATCGTCACGCGGTCCCCCTTCCGGACGCCGTGGTCCTTGAGCGTGCTCGCGAGGCGCTGCACGGCCGTGTGGACGTCGGCGTAGCTGAGGTGCTGGGCGTCCTCGCCGGGCTCGTCGGGCTCGACGATGAGGGCCGTCCGGCCCCCCAGCCCGTTGGCGACGTGGCGGTCGACGGCGTTGTGGCACGCGTTCGTCTTCCCGCCGAGGTACCACCGGATGTGGACGTCGTTGGGCTCGTACGAGACGTCGCGCACGCGACCGAAGGGCTCGAACCAGTCGATCCGCTCGGCCTGCTCTCGCCAGAACCCCTCGTTGTCCTCGATGGACCGGCGGTAGAGGGCGTCGTAGTCGGCCTCGGAGCCGAGGTGGGCAGCGGCGCGGAAGGCCTGGGGCGGGGGATAGGGAGGGGACATGGTTGGGGGGTGCGGTGCGGTGCGGGCGGGCGAGGCTGGGGGAGCCGGCGTTCGAAGATAGGAGCGAGACGCAGAGTCGAGCCGTGGCGGGCGCCTCTCCAAACAGACAGAACCTCCCCGTGACCGGAGGGTATGGAAGTGATATGGGCCTCCCGGAACGTCTTCCGATCTTCCCCCTCGGCATCGTCCTCTACCCCGGGGAGCCGGTGCCCCTGCACATCTTCGAGCCGCGCTATCGGGAGATGGTGCGGGTGTGCCAAGAGGACGACCTCCCGTTTGGGATCGTCCACGTCTCGGAGGAGGCCCTCGCCGAGGTCGGCTGCACCGCGCGCATCCGTCGCGTGCTCAACCACTACGACGACGGGCGGCTCGACATCGTGGCGCTCGGGGAGCAGCGCTTCCGCATCGTCGAGATCTTCCGCGACCGGGTCTACCTCTCGGCCGAGGTGGAGCCGTTCGGGCCCGAGCGGCTGGAGCGAGTGGACGCGTCTGCGCGCGAGCGCGTGATCACGCAGCACATGAAGCTGCTGGAGATGGCCGGCGAGACGATCCGGCCGGCCGTCTACGAGCAGGCGCGGTGGGTCTCGTTCGTGGTGGCGCAGAACGCCGGCCTCGAGATCGAGCAGAAGCAGCAACTCCTCGAGATGCAGAGCGAGAACGATCGCGTCGCCTACCTCATCCAGCACTTCAGCGACCTCCTCCAGCGCGTGGCGCGGGCGAAGCGCCTCCGCGCGCTCTCGCAGGGCGACGGCCATGCCACGGGCTGGCCCGAGCTCTAGCGGCCCGGCCGCGGCCGGGCGGTCGCGACGCCGGCCCCTCATCCTCCACCCCCGTCCACCATGCACCTCGGCGGCTACCGCCTCGACGTCGTCCACGCCGGCCTCCTCGGCCTCGACGGCGGGGCCATGTTCGGCATCGTTCCGAAGGCGCTCTGGGCCCGGCGCATCCCGCCCGACGACCAGAACCGCATCCCCCTCGCCATGCGGTGCCTGCTCCTCCGGGGCCACGGCCGCACCGTGCTCATCGACGACGGCCTCGGCGACACGTACGACGAGAAGTTCGGACGCATCTTCGCCGTGGACCGCTCGGAGCACGACCTGCTCCCGTCGCTTGCCGCCCTCGGGGTCGGCCCGGGTGACGTGACCGAGGTGGTGTTGACGCACCTCACCTTCGACCACTGCGGCGGGTCGCCCCGCCGCGACGGCGACGGCCGCCTCGTCACGACGTTTCCGAACGCGGCCTACCACGTCCAGCGCCGCCACTGGGACTGGGCGCACGAGAGCCCGCGCGAGGGCGCGTCGTTCCTGGCCGAGAACCTCGGGCCCCTCGCCGAGTCGGG
>JAWWCA010000037.1:0-20365 GCA_033720695.1 Rubricoccaceae bacterium | reverse complement strand
TGCCTCCCGTAGGAGTCTGGCCCGTGTCTCAGTGCCAGTGTGGCGGATCATCCTCTCAGACCCGCTACGGATCGTTGCCTTGGTGGGCCATTACCCCACCAACTAGCTAATCCGACGCAGGCTCATCCTTAGCCGCCTGAGCTTTGGTCCAGCCGCCATGCGACCGCTGGACGTTATGCGGTATTAGCCAGGGTTTCCCCTGGTTATTCCGCTGCTAAGGGTAGATTGCCTACGCGTTACTCACCCGTGCGCCACTTTCCACCCGGGGCAAGCCCCGGGCTTCTCGTTCGACTTGCATGTGTTAAGCCCGCCGCCAGCGTTCGTCCTGAGCCAGGATCAAACTCTCCGTAGTAGAAGAGTTGCGTGCTCTTGGGTAGAGCACGACTTAAGGGAGGCCGAAGCCTCCCTGTACGCTGATGAGCTTGGGTGACCTCAATCGGACCGTTTCACGACGGGCGCCGAAGCGCCTGTCGAACCGGCCGACGAAGGCTCGCTATACTTCCAGTCTCTCAAAGAACCGGGGCTCGGATCCGGTCGCGCCTGGGGCGCAAAGAGTGGTTCCGAACCGGCCTGTTAACATACGGCACCCGAAGGCGCCGGGTCAAGGGCTTCACCGTCTCTTCTGAGGAAGAGCGCCCCGGCCGATCCGAAGCGTCGAAGCCCTGCTCGCTGCCGTTCGGCGCCGAAGCGCAACCCCGTCAGCGAGGAGCGCAATGATACGGCGACGAGCGAGAGGGAGTCAAGGCATCCGGCGCGGTTCATGAACCGTTCACCCCCCCTCCTACCGCCCCTCATTGTCGGAGGACCGAGCCCCTCGCGCCATGCTCTTACCGTCCCCTCGCACGCCGTGGTCGGGAGCCGGTTCTCCCCCGTGGGTGGAGGTCTATCGAAAGGTCCCCACTCCCTCGCGCGGTATCTTCGTGGCGTCCGCCTCAAGCCCGCCCTGACCCCGATGGCCTCCCCGGTTCAAGAACGCCTCGCCTGGATCCGCCCCGTGCTGACGAGTGGTCTGTTTTGGAAGACGCTGCTCGGGATCGTGGCCGGCGTCGGGCTCTTCATCTTCCTCCTCAATTTCGCCGTGATGCCGCTGTGGACGCGGCACGGCGCCGACATCGAGGTGCCGGAGGTCCGCGAGCTTCAGGCCGAGGAAGCCGTTGAGGTTCTCGAGCGGGCGGGGCTCCGTCCCGAGCGGCGGGAGCAACCCTTCAATCCCAACCTCCCCGCCGACATCGTCGTAGATCAGACGCCGCTCCCCAACAGCAGCGTCAAGCCCGGCCGGCGCATCTATTACTACGTCAACGCGAGCCCGCGCGAGATGGTGGCCGTGCCGGACGTGGGCGGGATGGCAGAGAACGTGGCGAAGGCCGAGCTGGAGGACGCCGGGCTCCTGGTGGAGGACGTCCGCATGGACACCGTCCGCACCCCGTTTGAAGGGACCGTGACACGCCAGACGCCGCCCGGTGGGAGCGCCGTGCCGCAGGGCACCCGCGTGACGCTCTGGCTCAGTCCCGGCCTCGGCCGAGAGCGGGTGCGCGTCCCCGACGTGACGGGCCTCCCGCCCGATCAGGCTCGGGTGATCCTCCTCGACGCGGAGCTGTGGGTGAGCTCCCCCGAAGCGAGCGGCGACACCGTCCGCTGGCAGGATCCGCGGGCGGGCAACCGCATCCGCGAGGGCTCGGAGGTCCGGATCCACACCACGGAGCCCCCAGAGGGCTGGAACCGTCCGCCACCCCCGCCGCGCGAGCCCACCCCCGACGACGACCCTGACGAGGCTGGGGCCGACGATCAAGACGCCGAGGAGCCTCCGGACGAGCCGGAGTCGCTCCCGCCGCCGCCGCGCGAGCCCACGCCGGATCCGCCCGAACGAGACGACGACGGCGAGAGCGACGATGACGATGCGGACTCCGACGACGACGGCTGATCGCTATTCGTCGAGGTAGACCGCCGGGGCGCCGTCGACCTCGACGGCCACGCGCTCCTTGTACTTGGTCGGGAACGTGCGGCCGACGTAGTCGGGCTGGATGGGGAACTCGCGGTGGCCGCGGTCGATGAGGACGGCGAGCTGGATGGTGCGCGGGCGCCCGTGCAGGAGCACGGCGTCGATGGCGGCGCGCGCGGTGCGGCCGGTGAACAGCACGTCGTCCACGAGGAGGACGTCTCGGTCGTCGACGCCGGGGGACGCCTCGCCGGGTGGGGGCGGGTCGAGGTTGGGCCGGTCGTCGCGGAAGGGGGTGACGTCGAGGGGATGCACGGGGAACCGGTCGCCTTCGACCTCGCGGAGCACGGCCGCCAACCGCTCCGCCAGCGCGACGCCGCGCGTCCGGATCCCGAACACCATCAGGTTCGCCCCCCCCCGGTTCTGCTCAATCACCTCGTAGGCGAGGCGGGTGAGCGTGCGGCGCACGCGCGCAGGCGACATCAGGAGGCTCCGGGGCATGGCAGGCGAGGCGGAGGGGCGACGCCGAAGCTACGACGCGCGGTGCCCGGTTTATACCACCAGCTCGCCGCGGAGCACGGTGATGGCTCGGCCCGTCAGCGCCACCCGATCTCCGCGCAGGTGCACGTACACGAGGCCGCCTCGCGCCGAAGCCTGGTAGCCCGTGAGGCGGTCGCGGCCGAGGCGGCCGGCCCAGTACGGCGCAAGCGCGCAGTGGGCCGAGCCCGTCACGGGATCCTCCGTCACCCCGGAGCCCGGCGCGAAGAACCGCGACACGAAATCATACGGTTCGCGGGGGACGCCGGAGGCCCCTTCTGAGCGCGCGGTGACGACGATGCCGCGCGCGCCGAGCGAGGCGACGGCGGCGGGCTCCGGATCCAGCTCCCGGACGGCGGCCTCATCCCCCACCTCGACGAAGAGGTCGAACCGCGAGCGCCCCGTCCACACCGGCTCGACGCCGATCGCGCGGGCGAGCCCCTCGGGCGGGTCCGCGGCCGGCTCAGGCGGCGTGGCGGGGAAATCCATCGTCAGGTGTCCCTCCTCGCCCGAGGTCACGGTGAGGAGCCCGCTGGCCGTGTGGAAGCGAGCCGTCGCCCCCCGCTCCAGCCGCCCCGTCTCGTAGAGCACGTGCGCGCTCGCGAGCGTGGCGTGGCCGCACAGCGCGACCTCGGTCGCCGGGGTGAACCATCGGAGCGCGTAGCCCTCCTCCCCCGGGTGCAGGAAGGCGGTCTCCGACAGGTTCATCTCGGCCGCCACGCGCTGCATCCACCCGGCGTCGGCCGGCTCGTCGAGGAGGCAGACGGCGGCGGGGTTGCCGGTGAACGGCGCGTCGGCGAAGGCGTCGACCTGGAAGAGGGGGAGCGCCATCAGGAGGCGACCTCGGCGCGGTTGGGGCAGTCGGGGCGGCGGCAGTGGCCGTACATGTTCAGCGCGTGCTGCGCGATCTCGAACCCGTAGATCTCGGCGACGGTCTCCTGGATGCTCTGGAGGCGCGGGTCGCAGAACTCGAAGATCGCCCCGCAGTCGATGCAGAGGAGGTGGTCGTGCTGCCAGTAGGCGTAGGCCCGCTCGTACTTCGCCTGGCTCTTCCCGAACTGGTGCTTGACGACGAGGTCGCACTCGAGCAGCAGCTCGAGCGTGTTGTAGACCGTCGCGCGGCTCACGCTCACGCCGTCGGCCTTCAGCCGCGCGAAGAGGGTGTCGGCGTCGACGTGGTCGCCGGTGGCGTAGAGGGTGTCGAGGATGGCGAAGCGCTCGGTCGTCTGGCGCTGCCCGCGCGCCTTCAGGAACTCCGAGAAGAGCCGCCGGACCTCGTCGAGCTGGGTCTGGGGGAGGGACATCGTGCGGACGGAGAGGAGGTGGGAGAACGGAGGAACGAGAGGCGGAGTTGCCGGGCTCGCTACGCCCTCCCTCTGCGGACCTTCCCTCGCTCGGCCAGGCCCCGCTCGACGTCGCGGACGACCTGCTCGTGGAGCCAATCCGGCGGGAGCGACCCATCGAGCACGCGGATGCGCTCGGGCTCGCGCGCGGCGAGGGCGAGGTAGGCCTCGCGGACGCGCTCGAAGAACGCGGCCCCGCCCGCCTCCATCCGGTCGGGGCCGCCGTCACGGCCGGAGCGGCGCCGGGCGGCCACCGCCGGCGGCACGTCGAAGAGGAACGTCCGGTCGGGGACGAGGCCGCCGGTGACGTGCCGGTGGAGGTCGGAGAGCCAGGCGGGGTCGGCGAGGCCGCGGCCGCCCCCCTGGTAGGCCGTCGTCGAGTCGAAGAAGCGGTCGGCGAGGACGACGGTGCCGGCCGCGAGCGCGGGCCGGATGGCCTCCTCGACGAGCTGGGCGCGTGCGGCCGAGAACAGGAGGAGCTCTGCGAACGGGGCGATGGCGACCTTCTCGCTCAGGAGGAGCGCGCGGACGCGCTCGGCCAGCGGCGTCCCGCCGGGCTCGCGGACGAGGAGCACGGCACGCTCGGCCTCCCGGAGGTGCCGCTCCAGCAGCTGCGCCTGCGTGCTCTTCCCGCTGCCATCGATGCCTTCAAACGAGACGAACAAGCCGAGCGGAGTGGGGAGGGAGGGAGTGAAACAGAGAGGCGACGAAAACGGCGGGGAAATTGCGGCCACCGAAGGCGGCCGGGGAAACAACCGACCACCCGTTCGTACCACGTCGACGGGTCCCGACGGAGCGCCTGTGTGGGCGCCCGGCGCGGTTTGCAACCGTGACGGCCGCCCCCGTATTATACGCCTCGCCCGGCGGCCTGCCGGCTCCCCTAACGCCTTCCACGGGGCTCCCCCCCACCCCACCCGGAACGCCAGCGTATGTTCGATTTCGAGTTCGACGAATTCGAAGACCCGGCGGGCAGTGACGAGCTGCGCGACCTCCTCGAGGCTTACGAGTCGAGCCGCGCCCGCGGCGAAGCTGCCTTCTTCGACTCCGAGTCCCTCGAGCACTTCGCGACGTACTACTTCGAGCAAGGGCGCCTCGAGGACGCCCTCGGCGTCGTGGACCACGCCCTCGAGCAGCAGCCCTATCAGTCCGACACTTGGCTGCGCCGCGGCATCCTCCTCAACCACCTCGACCGCCACGACGAGGCGCTCGCCGCCTACGACCGCGCCCTCGCCCTCAACCCCGCCGACGCCGAGACCGTCGTCAACCGCGGGGTGACCCTCGACGCCCTCGGGCGGACCGAGGAGGCCCTCGCCGCCTACAGCCGCGCCCTCGCCCTCGACCCCCTCAACGCCGACGCCCTCTTCAACCAGGGCATCGCACTCGAGAAGGTGAACCGCTACGACGAGGCCATCGCGGTCCTCCTCCGCTGCGCCGAGCTCGACGACGAGCACCCGGAGGTGTGGTACGAGCTCGGCTACTGCTACGACCAGCTCGAGCGCCTCGACGACTCCGTCGCCTGCTACGACCGCCAGATCGACCTCGACCCCTACGCGCAGAACGCGTGGTACAACCGCGGCATCGTGCTCAACCGGCTCAGCCGCTACGAGGAGGCCGTCGACTCCTACGATTTCGCCACGGCCATCTGCGACGACTTCGCAAGCGCGTGGTACAACCGCGGCAACGCGCTCGCCAACCTCGGCCGCACCGACGAGGCCATCGAGAGCTACCTCAAGGTGCTCGAATACGAGGACGGCGACGCGGCCACCTACTACAACCTCGGCATCGCCTACGAGGAGAAGGAGGACTACGCCACGGCGGTCTCCTACCTCCTCCGCGCCGTCCAGGACGACCCCGAGTACGCCGACGCGTGGTACGGCCTCGGCTGCTGCTACGACGCCCTCGAGCGCTACGGCGACGCCCTCGGCGTCTTCGCTCGCGCGCTCGCCCTCGACCCCGCCGTCGCCGAGTACTGGCACGCCCGCGCCGACAGCGAGTACAACGCCGGCCGCCTCGCCGACGCGCTCCACTCCTACACCAAGGTGGTCGAGCTCGACCCCGAGAACGCGGAGGCCTGGCTCGACCTCGCCGAGACCCGCCTCGAAGCCGGCCTCGCCGCCGACGCGCTCAGCGCCTACGCCGAAGTCGTCCGCATCGACCCGTCGTCCACGGAGGCCCACCTCCGGCAGGCGCAGGTGCTCGCGGCCGTCGGTCAGCGGGAGTCGGCGCTGCGTGCGCTCGACCGGGCCTGCGAGCTCGACCCGGCCCACACCGAGGAGTTCCGCCACGCCTACCGCGAGCTATGGGGGGGCGCCCCCTCCGGCGGCGCGGGCGACGAGCCGCGACGGTAGCGGGGCCGGGGATGGCTGGGCTAGACGGGGCGGAGGGACCCACTCCCCCTCGCCGCTTCGCCGTCCTCTTGGGTGACCCCGTCGCGCACTCGCGCTCGCCGGCCCTCCACAACGCGGCCTTCCAGGCGCTCGGGCTCGACGCCGTCTACCTCGCTTGCCGCGTCCCTCCCGCCGCCCTGCCTGACGCCGTCGCCGGGTTGCGGGCGCTCGGTGCCCTCGGCGCGAACGTCACGGTGCCCCACAAGGAGGCCGTCCTCCCCCTCCTCGACCGGCTCGCCCCGACCGCCGCCGCTGTCGGGGCCGTCAACACGCTGGTGGTCGAGGACGACGGCACCGTGCGTGGCGAGAACACCGACGTTGAAGGGTTCCTAGAACCGCTCCACCCCCTCGCCGACCGGCTCCACGGCGCGTCGGCCCTCGTGCTCGGCGCGGGGGGGGCTGCCCGTGCCGCGGCCTACGCCCTCCTGACCACGCTGGAGCCGACGCGCCTCACCATCGCCGCCCGGCGGCCGGACCAGACCCAGCGCCTCGCCGCCGCGCTCGCTCCGTACGACGCCTACGACGCCCTCCGCCCCATCGCCCTCGCGGAGGCAGCGCCGGCCCTCCGCGAGAGCGCGCTCGTCGTCAATGCCACGCCCGTGGGCATGGCGCCGCACGACCACGAGACGCCCTGGCCGGACGCCGCCGACTTCCACCCGGGCCAGATCGTCTACGACCTCGTCTATGCTCCGACGGAGACTCGCCTGCTCCGCGAGGCCGCTGCGGAGGGCGCCACGCCACTCGGCGGCCTCGCCATGCTCATCGGACAGGCCGCCGCCGCGTTCCGCCTCTGGACCGGCCGCGAGATGCCACTCGACGCCGTTCACGCCGCCCTCTCGTCGTTATGATCCGCCCCGCCGTCTTCGCCGACCTGCCCGCCGTCGTCGCCGGGTTCACCACGCGAGCCTTCGCACCCCCTGCCGAGGGCGTCCTCGACGACGCCCGGCCACGGCTCGGTGCGCAGTTTGACTTCGCCGAGGTCGCGAGCGCCGGGCAGGTCCACGCCAGCGACGTGGCCGTCGTGGAAGCCGGCGGGCACACGCCCGCGCACGACGGCCTCGTCACCAGTAGGCCCGGCGTGCTCCTCACCGTCCTCTCCGCCGACTGTGCCCTCGTCCTCCTCGCCGATGCGGCGGCGGGCGTCGTCGGGGCGTGCCACTGGGGGTGGGGGGGGACGGTGGCGGTGGTGGTGAGGCGAGCGGTAGAGACGTTGGAAGGGCGCGGCGCCGCGCCGGCGCGGATCCGCGCCTACGTCGGGCCCTGCATCTCAGCAGAGGCGTTCGAGGTGGGCGAGGAGGTGGCGGCGCAGTTCGCCGCTGAGCACGTCGTGCGGCGGCCCGACTGGCCGCGTCCGCACGTGGACCTCAGGGGGGCCGTCGCCGCCCAGCTCCGCGCGGCCGGCGTCCCCGAGGGGCAGACCGAGATCGACGCCGCGTGCACGGCCTCGGAGCTCGACCGGTTCTACTCGTACCGCGCCGAGGGGGGGACGCCCGGCCGCCTCCTCGGCTTCATCGGACTCAGGGGCGAGCGCTGACCGGGGGCAGATCAGCGGTGAGGCTGTCGAGCAGCGCCTGGTGCACCTCGTCGAAGAGGACGAACGGCACCCCGCCGGCCACCTCCGCGAGCGGATCGTGGGCCTCGATCACCGCACGGTAGCTCTCGTAGCAGGCGAGCGCCGCCTCGGCCGTTGCCCGGTCGGCGTCGTTGAATGTGACGCGGGCGTCGATCTCGCCCGGCGGGGTGCGGCAGAGCGCCACGGGCCGATCCGCATCGGGATCCCCCTCGCGCTCGACGACGGTGAACAGCGCGAGGCGGTGCAGGCGGCCCTCCTCCCGCAGGGCGCAGAAGACCCGCTTGACGACGGCGTGCGCAACGAGGTGGTCCGGATGCCCGCTCACGCCCTCCACGGCGTACGTCACGAGCACGTCGGGCCGGACGGCACGGACGCGGGCCGCCACCTCGCGCTCCAGCACGCGCGGGTCGAGGGCGGCGAGTCCGCGGTCGGGGTAGTTGCGCAGCGTGAAGGAGGCGAGCCCGTAGGTGCCCTCGACGCATTGCATCTCCCGCGCGCGGACGGCACCCATCTCGTCGACGGAGAGGCCGAGGCGGTGGCGCTGTTTCGTTGCGCCGCCCCTCGTGAGCGTGAGGAGGTGAACGGCGTGCCCCTCTCGCACCTGCCGGGCGATGGCCGGGCCGGGCCCGAACGACTCGTCGTCCGGGTGGGGGAACACGTAGAGGATGGAGCGCGACACGACGGAGGGGGTGGCCGGCGAGGGGCACCCGCGTGTACCCCTCGCCGCTCACGCGGGTTCGTCCGCTTCCGTCACGATCTCGCGGAAGACCGTCTCGCCCGTGCGCAGCATCCGCCGGACGTACGGGTGGCACAGCGCGCACTGCTGCCCGAACGCGACGTGCTCCTGGAGCGCGGGCACCGTCCGGGCGCCCGTCGCCTCGGCCACGCGCTTCAGCGCGGCGAAGGTCCGCCCGAAGCAGGAACACCGGTCGATCCGCACGCCGCTCACTTCTCCCCGGCGACCGTGAAGGCGGCCAGCGTCGACGGGATGAGGCCGACCTGGACCTCCTCGATCACGGTGCCCGCGCGGTCGAGCCGGAGCACCGAGCCCGACGAGACGAAGTCGTCCGGGACCGTCGCCACGAGCAGGCCGTCGGCGCCGTCGTCGTAGGCGATGCCCCCGATGGAGGCGCCCTCGGCGACGACCCGGGGCAGCGCCTCGCTGCGCGTGTTGGTGGCCGTGTCGAAGCGGAGCACGCGCGTGCTCGCCTCGACCACGTAGGCCTCCTGCTGCTGGACGCTGTACGCCGCGTCGTCGCCGAAGCTGGCCGTTCCGAGCTGGTCGTCCACGTCGAAGCGCGCCACCTCTGCGCCTGTCGGCCCGTCGAGCACGACGACGGCCCCGTCCGTCCGCTCGATGACCTCGAACGTCTCGGGGTCGAAGACGGTCTTGCCGGTGCAGAACACCCACACCTCGCCCTCGCCGTCGGCCAGGAGCGAGCGCGGGCCGTCGCACCCGACGTCGATCGTCTCGACGACGACGCCGGTGCCCGCGTCGAGGACCGAGACCGTCGACGAGAACCCGAACCCGCCGTTGCCGACGTAGACCCGGTCGCCGACGGCCACGATGCCCTCGGGGTTGAGGCCGACCTCGACGGGCTCGCCGGCCATGCCGGCGGCGAAGTCCACGGGCGTGACGGTGCCGGCGTAGAGGTTGGTGACGTAGCCGCGCTGCGCCGACACGAGGGCGAGGCCCCGCGGCGTCGAGACCGCGATCTCGTCCTGCACCTCGCCCGTGTAGGGGCTCACCACGGCGATGCGCCCGCGCCCGGTCGCAAACGAGTCGCTGAAGTTGAGCAGGACGTAGAGCCGGCCGCCGACGAGGTGCAGCTTCTGGACGAGCCCGCCGAGCCCGGGCACGGCGTCGAGCGTCCGCTCGCCCGTCTCGGGGTCGTAGAACGTCACCGTGCCGTTGTTGTCGGTGAAGTTGCCCTGGTTGCCGACGACGATCTGGGCCGTCGTGAGCCTGACCTCGGGGTCGGCCGTGTCGCAGCCGGCCGCGGCGAGGAGCAGGAGGGCGAAGAGGAGTCGTTTCATCGTCATCGGGTCTGGAGGAGGAGGCGCACGCGGAGGTGCCGCGGCGGCATGACGTAGGACTGGACGGGCTCGTAGCGGCGGTCGGTCAGGTTCTCGACGGCGAGCCCGAGCGTTGCGTCCACGCCCGCGACCCGCCGCGTGTAGCGGAGCTGCCCGTCGAGGACGAGGTAGGGGTCGAGCGACTGGCTCGCGTCCGTCGTCGTGGCGCGGCGGCCGACGTACCGCGCGCCGAGGTCGAGGCGGAGGGGGCCGCGGCCGAGCGCCGTCCACGCCGTCGACGTGAGGCGGGGGACGTAGCGGAGGGGCTGATCGAACGACCGGGCCGTGGGATCGGAGCGGTCGCGGGCGTCGGTGAACGCGCCGCGCACGCCGGCCTCGACGACCGCTCCGCCGAGCGCCCACGCGCCTTCGGCGCTCGCCTCGACCCCCAGGCTCCGCGTCCGCGCGACGTTCTCGGGTGCCCAGTACCCCGCGCCCGTCGGCCGCCACACGATCTGGTCCTGCGCCGTCGCCGCGAAGGCCGTGAGCTCGGCGCGGACGCGCCCGCCCCAGACGAGCCCGGCGTCGGCGCTCCAGCCCCGCTCGGGGCGGAGGGCGGCGTTGCCGCCGGGGCGCCAGTAGCGGTCGTTGAGCGTCGGCATGCGGAACGACCGCGCGAGGCTGGCTTTCAGGCGGAGCCGCTCGTCGGCGGCCGGCTGCAGGTTCAGGCCGAGGGACGGGCTGGGGACGAGGCGGCGGTCGGCTTCGGCCGGGGCGTAGGCGTCGAGGCGGAGGGCGGGGTAGAGCCGGAGGCGCCCGGACGTTGGCGCCGCCGAGACGGCGAGGGCGGCGTGCCGGTCGAGGGCGTCAGCGTCCAAGCTCGGGTGCTCGGCTCGTCCGAGGCCGACGCTGGCGAGCCCCGTGAGCGTCCAGCCCGGAACCGCCTGGACGTGCGCTCGGGCGTCCATCCCGGCCGAGAGCGTCCGGCCCGTCTCGTCGAGCGCGTCGGGACGGTCGCCGGCCGGGAACGGGCTGGCGTAGCGGAGGCGCGTGTGCTGGGCGTACCCCCCCGCCTCGAGCCGCCCCCAGCGAGCCGTGTACGTGGCGTCGAGCCAGCCGCGAGCGTGGCGGTCCCACTGCCGCGCGCCCACCGAGTCCGTGCCGCCGAGGCCGCGCTCGGCGTCCGCGGCGAGGAGGGCGGTGCGGACACGCCAGGGGCCGTCGGACCAGGCGAGCGCGGTGTAGCCCGAGAGGCGGCGGCGGTCCCACCCGTCGTTCGCCACGAGCGGTGCGCCGACGCGAGCCGTCTCGCGGTAGCGGTAGTCGCTCTCAGCCCCCTCGGCTTCGACGGCGGCCACGGCCCGCCAGGCACCCGTGTCCGCCGTCGCCGCCCCGGCGAGGCGGCGCTGCCCCCACGCTCCGGCCTCGCTCACGAGCCGGACCCGGTCCTCCCCGGTCGGCCGAAGCGCCTGGAGGTGAACGACGCCGCCGAGGGCGTCGGAGCCGTAGAGCGACGCGCCCCCGCCGTGCAGCACCTCGACCGACTCCAGGAGGACCGTCGGCAGGAGGCTGAGGTCGAGCGGCCCGAGTTGGGGGTCCGTCAGACGGCGGCCATCGAGGAGCAGGAGCGTCTGCGCCGAGGCGGCCCCGCGGAGGCTCATCGTCGCCAGCCCCCCGCCGTAGCGTCGGACGAACCCCGACGCCCGGCGCTCCAGCACATCCGCGACGCTCACGGCCCCCGTCGCCTCCACAGCCGCCCGGTCGAGGACGGTGACGCGGGCGGGGGCGTCGCGCGTCGGCACCGGCACGCGCGCGGCCGTGACGGTGACGGCGGGCAGCGTGGTGTCCGGCGGCGCCGGCTGGGCGAGGCCCGGCGTGGCGGAGAGCCCGGCGGCTCCGCTCAGGAAGGCGAAAGCGAGAAAGCGGCGGTGCATGAGAAAGCCCGATCCTCAACGGAGAATCGGGCGGCACGCGCACACGGCCCGCGAAAGGCGCCGGAGGCGGACACCCGACCCTCTGGTCCCGGAGGTCGTGGCGAACGCGCGGTCGGGCAGGTCTCCTGGCTCGCGGCCCGTGGCTCCCCCGGCTCGGCGCCGGCCTTCCCATCCCAACGCATCCAGACGATGCGGGACAGTGGCCGTCGCGTCGCCGCCGTGGGGCGGGCCGCCTACAGTTGCGGGCACAGCTCCGGACTCTCACCGGATTCCCTATTGGTCCCGCCGAGACGGGACACCCGAGGCGCATGGGAAGGAACTAGGGGGCAAGATACACGGCTCCCTCATGGGGAGAGCTAGGGGGATGGAACTTCACCAACAACGATCTCTTCTATCTCTCGCGCGGGCATGCCGTGTCGTCGACGTGTGCTGCGCGTCACGCCGCCTCGACCATCTGCTTCCGGCTCCTGCACGGCGTCGCCCGACCCGCATTCGATGCCGCAGCGGAGACGACAGCCTGTTCCATGATGGGCTCCTCTACCGTTCCTATCGACTATCCCAGCGCGTGGAGCCGGGTCCGCCGGGGCTTCGTCGAGTTCCTCTGGGTGCCCACCGTCGTGGTGCTGGGCTTCGCAGCACTCGCAGTAGGGGTGGTCTGGCTGGACCGGAGTGCGCCGGGGTGGATCGCACCGGTGAGAAGTGTAGTCGAGGCCCACCTGTTCCGGCGAGCCGGCGCCACGAACGCCTTCCTCGGGATGGTGACGACGGGGCTCATCACGATGACCTCGATCACCTTCTCGATGCTCCTCCTGGCGTTGCAGCAGTCGGCCTCTCTCATCGGAGCCCAGGTGGTGTACTCGTTCCTCCTCCGGCGGCGGAACCAGCTCCTCCTCAGCTTCTTCCTCGGCTCGACGCTGTTCGCTCTCGTGGTCCACGCCAGCGCGCATGAGGGATTCAACCCGCTGCTCGGCGCGGCGCTCTCGCTGCTCCTGACGGCCGCAGCCCTCTACGCCCTCGCCGTCCTCGTCTTCACGGCTGTCAACCAGATGCGGCCGCAGACGGTGATCGGGGAAGTGCGCACGCTCACGCTGGAGGCCCGCCGGCGGCAGCGCGAGCTTCTGCTGGTCTCCTACCGGTCGCCTCGCTACCTCGGCGGGACCGAGGTGCGGATCCGCACGGAGCAGCACGGCTACGTGCGCGAGGTCAAGGTGGACCCGCTCCGAGAGGCGTTGGCGACGCGGCGAGGGGAGGTGGAGGTAGAAATCCCCCTCGAGATTGGCGACTACGTGGCCTACGGGGAGGAACTCGCACGTGTGCGGGCAGCGGTCCCAGAGGAGGCCCACCGGCTTGCTGAGGTCGCCCGGAAGGCCGTGGAGTTGGATTACCAGCGCGCCGTCCGACGCGACCCCTCCTTCGGGATCGAGCAGATCCGCATGATCGGCTGGTCCTCCGGCTCGACGGCCTACCACAACCCGAGCATCGCGCAGGAGGCCATCCGCAACCTCCGCGATATCGTGGCCCGATGGACCGAGAACTACGACGAGGTCGAGGGCAGCGGCGGCTCGCTCCCGCTCGTCTACCCGGACGGACTGGTGCAACGGGCGCTCACGGCGATGGAGTCGCTGGCCGTGGTCGCGACCGAATCTCTCCAGCCGAAGACGTTCGAGGAGGTGTTGCACGCGTATTCGCACGTCTTCGGGCAGCTTCCGGAGCACCTCCAGGACCGGACGGCCATCTCGATGGGCCGCCTCGTCACGGCGCTGGGCGACCTCGTGTTGACGCCGCAGCTGGAGAAGGCGCTGGGCGAGGTGGCGCAGACGCTCCGCGCGAGCGGCTACGGCAACGCCGCCGATGTCGTGGAGACGGCTACACAGCAGATGGCGTCGGGGGCCGGGACGCTTGCCGCGCGCGCCACGCGCGTCAAGGAGGCCACGTCCGACGCCTCCGGACCGTGAGCGCCTCCAGTCTCCGGTCTGCTACGCCGCCGGCGGCTTCCGGACGAGGTGGGCGAAGTAGGCGATGAGGCCGACGAACAGCGCGAGGGCCAGCCATTCCGCCGCCGCCCCGGACCATTCGGAGCCGACGGTCCACGGCTCGCCCCCCCGCGAGACGGCCCAGCCCGCCGCCCCGGCGATCGCGACGCCGATCAGCCCCTCGCCGCCCACGAGGCCGGAGCCGAACAGGATGCCGCGGTCGCGCCGCGCCGTCTTCTCCTCGCCCTCGACGCGCCGCGTCATGACCAGCCGGAGCAGGCCGCCCAGGAACACGGGCACCATCGTCGAGACGGGGAGGTAGACGCCGACGGCGAACGGCAGCGATGGGATGCGGAACAGCTCGGCCACGATCGCGATGCCCGCCCCAATCGCGACGAACGTCCACGGCAGCGACTGCGCGAGGACGCCGTCGATCACGAGCTGCATGAGCGTGGCCTGCGGCGCGGGCAGCTCCTCGCCCCCGAACCCGTAGGCGCTGCCCAGCAAGAGGATCGTCAGCGCGACGAAGGCCGCCGAGGTCAGGACGCCCACCAGCTCGCCCACCTGCTGCCGCCGCGGCGTCGCGCCGAGGAGGAAGCCCGTCTTGAGGTCCTGCGACGTGTCGCCCGCGATCGAGGCGGCAATCGCGACGACGGCGCCGACCGTCAGAGCAGCGATTTTGCCCGCGTCGTCGGTCCAGCCGAGGAGGAGGAAGATGGAGGCCGTCCCCAGCAGCGTCGCGATCGTCATCCCGCTCGTCGGGTTCGAGGTCACCCCGACGAGCCCGACGATGCGCGACGAGACGGTCACGAAGAAGAACGCGAAGACGACGACGAGGAGGGCGGCGAGGGCCCGCCCGAGCGGGACGTCGATGGAGCTGAACGCGGCCGGCACGAGGGCGAGGACGAGGAAGATCACAAACGCCCCGATCCCGACGACGCGGAGCGTGAGGTCGTGCTCGGTCCTCAGCACGCTCGCCTCGCTCCCCGCCGCGAGCCGCTCGCGGAGCTGCTGCGCCCCGATTCGGAAGCTCTCGATCATCGTCGGGATGCTCCGGACGAGCGTGATGAGGCCGCCCGTCGCCACGGCCCCGGCGCCGATGTAGCGGACGTAGCGCGTCCAGATCAGCCCCGGCTCCATCGCGTCGATCGTCAGCGAGGCCTCGGGGTAGAGCGGCGTCGGCCGGCCGGCGCCCCACGTGGCGATGGCGGGGATGATGACGAGCCACGAGAGGAGCCCGCCGCCCACCATGATGGCGGCGATCCGCGGCCCGAGGATGTAGCCCACGCCGAAGAGCGCGGCACTGACATCGCTGCCGATCTGGCCCTTCCGGAGGAACGGGACGCTCGCCTCCAGGCTGTCCGGCACCACGCGAGCCCACCCCGTCAGCCCCTTGAAGAGCGCCCCGATGCCGAGCCCGAGGAACACGTTCTTGGCCTTCGCCCCGCCCGCCTCGCTCGCCTTCAGGACCTCGGCGCAGGCCGTCCCCTCGGGGTACGGCAGGTTCGGGTGCTCCCGCACGATGAGGTAGGGCCGGAGCGGGATCATGAACAGGACGCCCAGGAGCCCGCCGCACATCGCGAGGAGCGTGATCTGGACGAGGTTGGTGTCGAACCCCCACAGGAACAGCGCCGGCAGCGTGAAGATGACGCCGCTCGCCACCGACGACGAGGCCGAGCCGATCGTCTGCGACAGGTTCGCCTCCAGGATGCTGCTCCGCCGCCCGGCCGCCTGCAGCGCCCGGAACAGCGCGACGGTCATCACGGCCACGGGGATCGAGGTCGAGATCGTCAGGCCCGCACGGAGGCCGAGGTAGGCGTTCGCCGCGCCGAAGAGGATGCCGAAGGCGATCCCTGCCACGACGGCCTTGACCGTGGCCTCCGCCGGCGACTCGGCCGCCGAGACGTACGGCGCCGGGATCGCGACCTCATCGGGCGAACCGGCCACGTCGCCGAGGGGGGCCATCGAGTCGGCGTCGTCGAGGGGCGTGCGGTTGTCGGGCACCGGGACGGGGGAGCTGTGGGAGCCGGAAACTAGGCATCCCACCCGATTCGCTACGCCTCCCTCTCCGACGTTTCTCTCTCCGGACCGTCTCCCCCCCGACGGCTACCTTCCGGGCACACCCGCGACCCGCGACCCATGCGCTGCCTCCCCGCCCTGCTCCTCGCCCTCGTCCTCGCCGGCTGCGTCCCCACCTCGACGCTCAACCCCGACCAGGCCCTCGACGACCTCGCCCGCCTCGAACGCGCCTGGCTCGACGCCTACGACACCGGCGACCGCGAGGCCATGGGGCAGATCCTCGCCCCCGGCTTCACCATCACCTTCCCCGGCGGGCGCGTCGACACCCGGGACGACGTGCTCGACGGGCTGACGCCGAACGACGCCCCGACCGGCCCGTCGCACTTCACCGAGGACCGCTCCATCCGCATCCTCGGCACCACGGCCATCCTCACCGGGGTCTACGTCAACCCTGGCGGCGAGGGCACGCCCGACACCCGGATGCGCTACACCGACACGTGGATGCTCCTCGACGGCCGGTGGCAAGTCGTTGCCTCCCACCTCTCGACCCTTGGCCCAGCGCCGTGACCGAGGGTGCATTCGCGGTACGGCGACGGTACATTCGTGCACCGGCGGCGCGGCCTCGTCGCCATGCGGCGACGGATGAGGGCGGCCATAGCAGGGTTCGTGCACCTGGCTTTTGCGTCGCCCCCTCGCTCGAGCCGTCTGCCCCCGCGGCCTCCTGCCCTCTTGTCCTGTAGCGGCCCGTGGCACACCGCATCTTCCTCGTCGAGGACCACCCATTCGTTCGCGAGATGCAGGCGCGGCTGATCGACCTCCAGCCGGGGCTTTCGATGTGTGGGACGGCCGCAACCGCAGAGGAGGCCCTCGAGGCCCTCCCTGCCGCCGACGCGGACCTCGTCCTCCTCGACCTCTCTCTGGACGGCGACTCCGGCCTCGACCTCCTCGCCACCCTCCGCGAGCGCTGGCCGACGCTCCCCTGCCTCGTGCTTTCGGGACAGCCCGCCATTGAGCGCGAGGCCGAAGCTCGCGCGGCGGGCGCCGTCGGCTACGTCGAGAAGGGCGACGCCCTCTCCCTCCTTGAGGCCATCCACGCCGCGCTCGAGCCATCCTGAGCCCATGACCGCCGACATCCTCGCTCGCAACAACGTCACCGTCACCGGGCGCGGCACGCAGCCGATGCTCTTCGCCCACGGCTTCGGCTGCGACCAGACGATGTGGCGGTTCGTCGCGCCCGCGTTCGAGGAAGACTACCGCGTCGTCCTCTTCGACTACGTCGGCTCCGGACGCTCAGACCTCGGCGCGTACGACCCCGAACGCTACGGGAGCCTCGAGGGGTACGCTCAAGACGTTCTCGACGTCTGTGAGCGCCTCGATCTCCACGAGGTCGTCTTCGTAGGACACTCGGTGAGCAGCATGATCGGCGCGCTGGCCGCGCGCGAGGCGCCCGACCGGTTCGCCCACCTGATCATGATCGGCCCCTCCCCCTGCTACCTCAACGACGGCGATTACGCCGGGGGCTTCGACCGCGCGGACCTCGAAGGGCTCCTCGACCTCATGGACAAGAACTACATCGGCTGGGCCAACTTCCTCGCCCCGGTGGTGATGAAGAATGAGGAGCGGCCCGGGTTGACCCGGGAGCTGGAGGAGAGCTTCTGCTCGACCGATCCCGTCGCCGCGCGCCGCTTCGCCGAGGCGACGTTTTTCTCCGACAACCGAGCCGACCTCGCCGAGGTGCCGGTTCCCGCCCTCGTCCTCCAGTGCTCGGAGGACGCCATCGCACCGGACGCCGTCGGCGACTACGTTCACCGCCACCTCCCCCGGAGCACCTTCCACCACCTCGCTGCGACCGGCCACTGCCCCCACATGAGTCACCCGGAAGAAACGATCGGGGCCATGAAGGCCTACCTCGCTGACGCTGGCCTCCCCGCCTGATCCCACGTCGCCCCTGGACGGGATGGATCCCCTCCTCGACACCGCCCCCTGCGGGTTCTTCTCCGTGAACGACGATGGTACGGTCGTCCGCGCCAACGCCACGCTCCGCAACTACCTCGGAGCCGAGACGCTGGTGGGCCACCACGTGGACGCCCTCTTGAGTCGGGGCGCGAAGATCTTCTATCAGACGCATGTCTTCCCGCTGCTGCGGGTGGAAGGAGAGGTCAACGAGGTCTACCTCTCCCTCCGAACGGCCGGCGGCGACGATCTCCCGGTCCTCCTCAACGCCACCCGCCACACCGGCAACGACGGCGCGGTCAATGACGCCGTCGTCGTCCCCATGCGGCGCCGGAACCAGTTCGAGTCCGAACTGCTCCAGGCGAAGCACGCCGCCGAAGAGGCCAGCCGGGCCCGCGCCCGCTTCCTCTCCGTCCTCTCCCACGACCTCCGCGCACCGCTGAGCGCGATCAACCTGGCCGCCCACATGCTGGCGGAGGAGGCGCTCGGCCCTGTCACGGACGCCCAGCGCCGCGACTTGGACCGGATTCGTGAGTCCAGCGCCTACGTCCTCCGCCTCGTCACCGACCTCCTGAACTTCTCCCGCGTGGACGCCGGTCGGGTGACCGTGCGCGTCCGCGCCACGGCCCTGTCCGACGTCCTCGACCGTGCGACGGACATCGTGGAGCCGCTCGCGGCAGAGGCCGGCGTCGCGTTCATACGGACGCCACAGGCCGCGACCGGCGCTGTCCTGGCGGACCCCGAACGTCTCCAGCAGGTCCTGCTCAACCTGCTCACGAACGCGGTCAAGTTCACCGACCCGGGCGGGCACATCCGCGTGGAGACGGAGGAGACCGACGACCTCGTCCGCCTCCACGTCCGCGACACGGGGCGGGGGATCGCACCCGAGGAGATCGAGCGGGTCTTCGAGCCGTTCGTGCAGCTGGCCCAGCCCGACGATGCCCCGCGCGACGGCGCCGGACTCGGCCTCGCCATCAGCCGAGAACTCGTCCGCGCTATGGGCGGGGATCTCACGGTCGAGAGCGTGCTCGGAGAGGGGTCCTCGTTTACGATCGCGCTCCCGGCTGCCCCAGCCGGAGAGCCCGCGGTCTCCTGACGGCGGACGGGCTCTACAGCGCCACCGTCTCGCCCTGCGCTGGGATCTGGACGTCGCCGTAGCCGCCGGCCTGCATCGCGCCGCGGAGGGCGACCTGGCGCTCCTCGTCGCCGTGGACGAGGAAGACGCTCTGGAGCCGCTCCCGGTCGAGCGTCCCGACGAAGTCGAGGATCCCGGGCTCGTCGGCGTGGGCGGAGAAGTAGTTGAGGACGGCGACCTCGGCGCGGAGGCGGTGCGGCTGCCCGAAGATCTTGATCTCCTCGCGGCGCTCCACGATCCGGCGCCCCAGCGTGTGCTCGGCCATGAACCCGACGACGACTACGGTGCTCTTGGGGTCCTCAACGTTGTTGCGGAGGTGGTGGAGGATGCGGCCGGCCTCGGCCATCCCGCTCGCCGAGAGGATCACCATCGGCACGGCCATCCCGTTGAGCTCTTTGGACCGGCTCGCCTCGCGGACGTACTCCAGCCGCTCGAACCCGAACGGGTTGTCGTCGGTGAGCATGTAGTCGAGGAGCTCGCGGTCGTAGCACTCGGGGTGGCTCCGGAAGACGCCCGTGACGTTGACCGCGAGGGGGCTGTCCACGAAGACGGGGATGCGGGGGATGCGCTCCTCGTTCCAGAGCTGGTCGAGCGCGTAGACGAGCTCTTGGGTCCGCCCGACGGCGAACGCCGGGACGATGACCTTGCCGCCGCGCGCGGCCGTCCGCCCGATGACCTCGGCGAGGCGGTCCTTGGCCTGCCCGGCCGGCTCGTGCGTCTTCCCACCGTAGGTCGACTCGCAGATCAGCCAGTCGCAGTCGAGCATGGGGGCCGGGTCGCGGAGGATGGGCCGGCCCGGGTTGCCGATGTCGCCGGTGAACCCGAGCCGCTTCTCGCGCCCCTCCTCCTCCACCGTCAGCGTCACCGTCGCCGACCCGAGGATGTGGCCGGCGTCGCGGAAGCGCCCCTCGACGCCCGGCAACGGCGCGAAGGGATAGTCGTAGGGGACGGAGACGAAGTGCTCCATCACGCCCTCGGCGTCGCCCACGTCGTAGAGCGGCTCGACGGCGGGCTCGCCCTTCTTGCGGATGCGGCGGTTGTAGAACTCGGCGTCCTTCTCCTGGATGTAGCCGCTGTCGCGGAGCATGAGCGCGCAGAGGTCGCGCGTGGCGTGGGTGCAGTAGACGGTCCCGCGGAAGCCCTCGCGCCAGAGCCGCGGCAGCAGCCCCGAGTGGTCGATGTGGGCGTGGGAGAGGACGACCGCCTCCAGCGCCGCAGGGTCGGCGGCGAACGAGCGGTTGCGGGCGTTGGCCTCGGCGCGGCGGCCCTGGTACAGCCCGCAGTCGAGGAGGAGCTGGCGGCCGGCGGCCTCGCCGTGCTCGACGGTGACGAGATGCTGCGAGCCGGTGACGGTGCGGGCGGCGCCCCAGAAGGTGAGCTTCATCGAGAGGGGAGGGCTGAAGAGGGGGCCGCAACATACGGCCCCTCTCCGACCGTCGCGGCCGGACGCGCCGCGCCCGCGCCGGCACCCTCCCGCGCGGGCGCCGCCCGTGCGGCGGGGGGGTCTCGGCGCCTCCCGCCCCCCGCCCGAGCCCGTCGGGGGGTCGGGGGGGGTGGGG
>JAWWCA010000036.1:0-20498 GCA_033720695.1 Rubricoccaceae bacterium | reverse complement strand
TTCGCGCGGGAGCCGGGGCGTTGGGGTGGGGGCGGGCTTGGGCGCCTCCCGTGGCCGCCGGTTGAGCGCGATGCGGACGCATCGGTCCAGCGCGACGGAGAGGTCCTCGTGCCGGACCGGCTTGGGGATGTAGTCGTCCATGCCGGCTTCGATGCAGCGCTCCCGGTCCCCCTGCATGGCGTTCGCCGTCATCGCGACGATGCGGGGCCGCTTCTCGCGGGGGATGCTCTGGCGGATGTGTCGCGTGGCGGCGAGCCCGTCCATCTCCGGCATCTGGACATCCATCAAGATCACGTCGTAGTCGGCCAGTTCGAGGGCCTTGAGCACCTCGTGGCCGTTCGCCGCCACGTCGGCCTTGTACCCGAGGCGAGAGAGGATGCCCAGGGCGACCTTCTGGTTGACGGCGTTGTCCTCGGCGAGGAGGATGCGGAGGGGCTTGCGCGGCTTGCGGGAGGGCTGGGGCGGCGTGGGGGAGGGGGCGGCCTCGATGGGCTCTGGTGTGGGTTCGGCGTTGGGTTCAGCGGCGGGAGGCTCGGCGTGGGGTTCGGCGGGGATCTCGGCTGGAGCCTCGGGGGGGGCCTCAGCGGAGGTCTCCCGAACGGGGTCGGCGGGAGAGGCCGCGGCCATTGAGGGGCTCGTTGGCTCGGGGTCGGGCGCCGTCCACTCGGCTGGCATCTGTCGGAGGCGCTCCTGTGTGCTCGCGACCGAGGTGAGGACGTCGTAGAGCTGGGCCTGCTTCACCGGCTTCGTGAGGGCGGCGTCGAGGACGCCGCCCGCCCGGATGCGCTGCCCCACCGAGGAGAGCATCACGATGGGGCACTCGCGGATGGCGGGGCGGGCGCGGAAGGCCGCCGCGAGGGCGAGCCCGTCCATCTCCGGCATCTGCATGTCGACGAGCGCGATGTCGTAGGTGCCGCCGCGGTCGAGCCAGTCGAGGGCTTCGGCGCCGGAGGCGCAGGCGGTCGGCTGCATCCCCCAGTTCTCCGTCTGCTTCAGGAGGATCTTCCGGTTGGTCGCGTTGTCGTCCACGACGAGGACGCGCTTCCCTTCGAGCAGCGGCTGCACCCCCTTCAGCGACGGCCGGTCGGTCTCGTCGGGCAGCGTCGTCTCGCGCACGAGCGTGGTGAAGTAGAACGTCGAGCCCTCCCCGACCGTGCTCTCGACCCACATCGTGCCGCCCATGAGCTCGGCGAGGCGGCGGCTGATGGCCAGGCCGAGGCCCGTCCCGCCGTACTTCCGCGTCGTCGAGGAGTCGACCTGGGTGAACGACTGGAACAGCCGGTTCAGCCGGCTCTCGGGGATCCCGATGCCGGTGTCGCGGACGGCGAACTGCAGCTCGTGGACCCGCTGCCCGCCCGAGCCGTGCGCCGACCGGCTCTCGACCGAGACCACGACCTCGCCGCGCTCGGTGAACTTCACGGCGTTGGAGAGGAGGTTGACGAGCACCTGCCGGAGCCGCGTCACGTCGCCGAGGACCGCCTCGGGCACGTCCTCGGCGATGAGGGCGGCGATCTCGATCCGCTTCTCGGCGGCCTTCTGCGTGAGGAGGTCGAGCGCCTCCTCGACGCACTGCCGGATGTCGAACGGCTGCTCCTCGAGCTCGATCTTGTCGGCCTCGATCTTCGAGAAGTCGAGGATGTCGTTGATGATGGTGAGGAGGCTCTCCCCCGAGACCCGGATGGTCTCGACGTAGTCCCGCTGCTCGTCGGTGAGGGCGGTGTCGGCCAGCAGCGACGTCATCCCGATCACGCCGTTCATGGGCGTGCGGATCTCGTGGCTCATCGTGGCGAGGAACTCGCTCTTCGCCTTCGCGGCCACGTTCGCGGCCTCCATCGTCTCGCGCAGCGAGTCGACCATCTCCATCCGGCTGCGGAGGACGAAGTAGCCCAGGATGGTGATGGCCGAGAGCGTCGCGAGGTAGGTCACGCGCGAGATGGCCGGCTCGGTCACGAGGAGGGCCGTCGTCGCCGTCGCCGCGATCACGAGGGCGGAGTAGACCGCGAGGTGGCTCGGCTTCCGGAACCCCACCGCACACCCGAAGATGACGAGCATCATCCCGAACGTGGTGTTGACGGAGAGGTCGTTGAGGTACGTGAGCCAGACCTGCCACGCCGAGACGAGGTAGAAGAGCCCATAGATCGCCGTGAGCGCGTTGCGCCGGAACCACGCGCTCAGGAACGTGACCCCGACGAGGGCGAGGCACGTGAGCCCCACCGCGAGGCGGAGGTAGAGGGGGTCCTCGATCCCGGGCTCGGCCACGCGGTAGAGCGGCCCGAAGGCCATGACGACGATGCCGCCGAGGAGCAGCAGCACGCGGTAGAGCTTGAGGTTCAGACGGGTGTCCGGCGCAGTCGGCATCAGGGCTCGGGCTTGGCAGAGCGCGGGGGCGGGTACTCTTTACATAGAGAGGGGTAGAGGCGTAGTCGCCGGGCGGGGGTGGGGACCTGTGCGGGAGCGGTTTGATGGGGCTGAATGCCACGTCGGCGTGACATGCAAACGCCGCCTCGGAGCGCCGTCGATGTCCGGCGCGCGACGCCGGCGCGCGCGCGCCGGAACGCGGGCCTGCCTCGGCGGTCCACTGCCCATGGAAACGCCGCTGCCTCCCCCCCCCCGGCCCGCCACCCTCAAGCGCGGCGCCGAGATCGAGCTGACCCTGGACAAGTTCGCCGACCGCGGCAAGAGCCTCGCGCGGCTCGCGGCCGAAGGCGGAGCGGCCGAAGGCGGAGCGGCCGAAGGCGGAGCGGCCGAAGGCGGAGCGGCCGAAGGCCGCAGCGGATACGTCGTGTTCGTGGCCGGCGCCGTGCCGGGCGACCGCGTGCGGGCCCGCGTGTTCAAGCGGAAGACGTCGTTCGCCGAGGCCCGCCTCCTGGAGGTGCTCGAACCGAGCCCGCTCCGGACCGAGCCGCGGTGCGAGTACTTCGCGCACTGCGGGGGGTGCAAGTGGCAGCACGTCCAGTACGAGGCGCAGCGGGAGATGAAGCGGGACGCCGTCGCCGACGCCCTCGGCGTCCCCGTCCGCCCCACCCTCGGGGCCGACCCGCACGACGGGTCGGGCGGGCTCTACTTCTACCGCAACAAGATGGAGTTCTCGTTCTCCGCCCACCGCTGGCTGACGGACTGGGAGATCGCGAGCGGGGAGACGATGGACAAGGACTTCGCGCTCGGCCTCCACGTGCCGGGCCGGTTCGACAAGGTCCTCGACCTCCAGGCGTGCTACCTCCAGAGCGCGTGGAGCGTCCGCCTCGTCAACGGCGTCCGGGCCTTCGCGAAGGCCCGCGGCTGGACGCCGTGGGACACCAAGCGGCAGCGGGGCTTCCTCCGGCACCTCGTCATCCGCCAGCCCGCCCACACCGACGAGCGGATGGTGGTCCTCGTCACCAGCCACGAGGATGCCGAGCGGATGGCCGCGTTCTCCGATTGGCTCCGCACCGACTTTCCCGAGGTCACGACGCTCGTCAACACCATCAACTCGGGCGTGGCGCAGACGGCCTACGGCGAGACGATGACCACCGTCTTCGGTCCCGGCGTCGTCCACGACCGTCTCGGGCGCTACACCTTCGAGATCGCGCCCAACGCGTTTTTCCAGACCAACACGCGCCAGGCCGAGCGCCTCTACGACGTCGCCCTCGAGGTGGCCGAGCTCCAGCCCGGCGACCTCGTCTACGACCTCTACTGCGGCGCTGGCACGATCGCCCTCTACCTCTCCAAGCACGTCCGCCGCGTCGTCGGCGTCGAGCTGATCGAGGAGGCCGTCGCGAACGCCCGCGCGAACGCCGTGGCGAACGGCGTCGACAACTGCACGTTCGTGGCGGGCGACATGCTGAAGCTCTTCACCCCCGACTTCGTGGAGGCGCACGGGCGGCCGGACGTCGTCGTCGTGGACCCGCCGCGCGCAGGGATGCACCCGAAGGTGGTCGCGCAGATCGGACGGCTCCGGCCCGAGCGGCTCGTCTACGTCTCCTGCAACCCGCAGACGCAGGCGCGCGACCTCGCGCTCCTCGGCGACCGCTACCGGATCACCGCCGTGCAGCCCGTGGACCTCTTCCCGCACACCCACCACGTCGAGAACGTCGTGGCGCTGCGCGCGGCGTAGCGGCGGCCTGGGGCTCAGCCGAGGAGGCCGTACGCCAGGAGGGCGAGGGCGAGGACGGCGGCGCCCCCGTGGGCCAGGATCACCGCGCCCGGCCACGGCTCCTGGCGGAGGTGGCGGGAGAGGAGGTACGCCCCACCGAGCGCCACGACGACGAACGCCGCGACGATCCACCACCCGAACGCCGAGGCGTCCCCCTTGACGAGGCCCACGATCAGGAAGATGAACCCGGCCGCGACGAAGAACCCGTGCACGACGCTCGCCGCGAGCGGGCTCTTGCCGCCGGTGAAGTGGAGGTAGGCCATGAACCCGCCCACGACGGCGGCGAAGAGGAAGGCGAAGAGGGAGACGACGGCCATAGAGAGCGGCGGGAGGGGAGAGAAGGGGTGGCGTTGTATCGGGCGAGCGCCGGTGGGGATCCGGCCGGCCCGGGCGTCGCCTCGTTAGCTTGTTCCCATGCGCGCGTTCGTCACCGGCGGGACGGGGTTTGTCGGCAGCCACCTCGTCGAGGAGCTGCTGAGGCGGGGGTACGCGGTCCGCTGCCTCGTCCGCTCCGAGCCGAAGTGGCTGGAGGGGCTGCCGGTCACGCTCGTCCACGGCGACCTCTCGGGTGGCGACGCCCTCCGCGAGGGGGTCGAGGGCGTGGACCTCGTCTACCACGTGGCCGGGCTCACGCGCGCCCCCGAGCCCGACGCGCTCCGCCGCGCCAACGTGGAGGGCACGCTCCGGCTCCTCGACGCCGCCGACGAGGCGGGCACACCGAAGGTGCTCGTCACCTCGTCGCTCGCCGCTGCCGGGCCCAGCCGCGGCGGACCGCTCATCGAGGACGACCCGATGCGGCCGATCTCGGACTACGGCCGAAGCAAAGCCGAGATGGAGCAGCGCCTCCGCGACCGGTTCTCCGACTCGCGGGTGGTGGTCGTCCGCCCGACCGTCGTCTACGGCCCGCGCGAGGCCGATATCTACACCGTCATCCGCGCCGCGGACAAGCAGCGGGTGTTCCCGCTCGTCCGCGGCGGCGCCCGGCTCGACATCGTCCACGTGCGCGACCTGGTGAGGGGGATGGCGGACGCCGCCGAGGCCGAGGGCACGGCCGGGGAGACGTACTTCCTCGGTGGGCCTCGTCCCTACACGTGGGGGGAGGTGCGCGAGGCCGTAATCGCAGCGCTCGGCCACGGCGTCGTGCGACTGGACGTGCCGCGCGCGGTGGTGTCTCCGGTGGCGGCGGTTGTGGAAGGCGTCGCGCGCCTGGTCGGCCGGTACCCCCCGCTCAACCGTGAGAAGGCGCGGGAGGCGAAGGCGGAGTGGGTGGTGTCGTCGGAGAAGGCGCGCGCGGCGTTCGGGTACGCCCCGGAGGTCGGGCTGGCGGAGGGGATGCGCGAGACCGTCGCGTGGTACCGCACGCACGGGTGGCTGTGACGCCCTCGTGGGCGTGGAGGAGGCCCTCCCGGAGGAATCCACACGGCGCCACGAATCTGCGCCCACGGGAGGGCGTTACCTTCGCCTGACCCCCTCCAACCCCGCCCCTCCGTCGTGAGCAAGGACCGCTTCCAGAAGGACCCGTTCGGCTTCAACTCCGGGTACGTCGAGGACCTCTACGCGCAGTACCTCCAGAACCCGCAGTCCGTCAGCGCGAGCTGGCAGGAGTTCTTCGCCGACTTCCAGCCTGGCCCCACCTTCCAGGCCCCACCGGCCTCCGACGCGGGCATGGTGTCGCCGGCGCCTGCCGCACCGGCCCGGCCGGCCCCGCCTGCCGGAGACGGCGCGCCGTCTGCGCCCGAGGCCCCGCCGGCTCCCCAGCCTGAGGCCCGCCGTCCTGCGGCGCCGCCGCGACCGGCCGCGCCGCAGGTGGACGTCCCCGAGGGCGCCGAGACGACGCCGCTGCGCGGGGTGCCCGCCAAGGTCGTCGAGAACATGGAGGCGAGCCTCTCGATCCCGACGGCGACGTCGGTGCGGGAGGTGCCGGTCAAGCTCCTCGCCGAGAACCGCCGCCTCATCAACCGGCGGCAGCAGGCCACGGGCGGCGTGAAGGTCTCGTTCACGCACCTCGTCGCCTACGCGATCGTGAAGGCGCTGGGGCGGTACCCCAGCATGAACGCCACCTTCCGCTACGACGAGGACGGCAAGCCGGAGCGGATCGACCCCGACGGCACCACGCTCGGCCTCGCCATCGACATCGAGAAGGGCGGGAAGCGGCAGCTCCTCGTCCCCAACGTCAAGAAGGCGCAGGGGATGAGCTTCGCCGAGTTCCTCGGCGCCTACAACGACATCGTCCGGCGGGCGCTCGGGGGCACCCTCGAGATCGAGGACTTCCGCGGCACCACGGCCACGCTCACGAACCCGGGCATGATCGGGACGGCGATGAGCGTGCCGCGGCTGATGCCGGGGCAGGGCGTCATCGTCGGCGTCGGCGCCATCGGGTACCCGCCGGAGTACGCCGGCATGGCGCGCGACCAGCTCTCGCGGCTCGGGCTGAGCGAGGTGATGACGGTGACCTCGACCTACGACCACCGCGTGATCCAGGGGGCCGAGAGTGGGGAGTTCCTCGCCCACATCGCCGCCCTCCTCACCGGCGAGCACGGGTTCTACGAGGAGGTCTTCCAGAGCCTCGGCCTCCACATCCCGCCCCTCAAGATGGTCGCGGACACGACGCCGAGCCTCGGGCGGCGGGGGACCGGCAGCGGCGACCGCCTCGGCCAGGCCGAGAAGCAGGCCCGCGTGCTCCAGCTCATCCGCGCCTACCGCGTCCGCGGCCACCTCCTCGCCGACACCAACCCGCTCGGCTTCGAGCCGCGCCTCCACACCGAGCTCGACCCCGCCACCTACGGGCTGACCGTCTGGGACCTCGACCGCCGCTTCCTCACGGGCGGCCTCGGGCCCGCCGGCGGCCGCCTCGCGGGCAAGGAGCAGCTCCCCCTCCGCGACATCCTCGACATCCTGTGGGACACCTACACGGGCCACATCGGCGTCGAGTTCATGCACATCTCGGACCCGCAGGAGAAGCGGTGGCTCGTCGAGCGGATCGAGCCGCAGCAGTTCCGCGAGCCCATCGCCGTGAGCCGGAAGAAGCGGCTGTTCGAGAAGCTCAACGCCGCCGAGGCCCTTGAGCAGTTCATCCACACGAAGTACATCGGGCACAAGCGGTTCTCGCTCGAAGGCGCCGAGACCGTCATCCCCATCCTCGACGCCGTGCTCTCCGACGCCGCCGACCAGGAGGCCGAGGAGGTCGTGATCGGGATGGCCCACCGCGGCCGCCTCAACGTGCTCACGAACGTGCTCGGGAAGCCCTACCAGCGGGTGTTCAACGAGTTCGAGGGGGTCATCGACCCCGAGGCCGTCCACGGCTCGGGCGACGTGAAGTACCACCTCGGCCAGACCGGCACGCACACGGCGCCCTCCGGCGCTGAGGTCCGCCTCACGCTCGCGGCCAACCCCAGCCACCTCGAGGCCGTCAACCCCGTCGTGGAGGGGATGGTGCGCGCGAAGCAGCAGCAGCTCGCCGAGCGGCACCCGGACATGGCCGAGCAGGAGCTCCGCGACCGCATCCTCCCCGTCCTCCTGCACGGCGACGCCGCCTTCGCGGGGCAGGGCGTCGTGGCCGAGACGCTCAACCTCTCGCAGCTGGAGGGCTACCGCACCGGCGGCACCATCCACGTCGTGATCAACAACCAGATCGGGTTCACGACGCTGCCCATGCACGCCCGCTCCTCGGCCTACGCCACCGACGTGGCGCGCATGATCCAGGCGCCGATCTTCCACGTCAACGGCGACGACCCCGAGGCGGCGCTCCGCGTGGCCCGCCTCGCGCTCGACTACCGGCAGGTCTTTAACAAGGACGTCGTCATCGACCTCATCTGCTATCGGAAGTACGGCCACAACGAGGGCGACGAGCCGAGCTACACGCAGCCCTTGATGTACGACCACATCGAGAGCCACCGCTCGGTGCGGAAGCTCTACCTCGAGCACCTCCTCCGCCGCGGCGAGCTCACGCCCGACGACGCCGAGGCCCTCCTCGACGACTTCCGCGCCCAGCTCGACCGCGCCTTCGAGGAGACCAAGGAGCTCGCCGAGCAGCAGCGCGACGCCGGCGCCGAGACGCGGCCCGTCCCCGCGGCGCCCCTCAAGGAGGTGGAGACGAAGGCGAGCCGCGAGGCGCTCCAGCAGGTGACGCGGGCGCTCGTGGACCTCCCCGAGAGCCTCCAGGTCCACAAGAAGCTCGGCCGCCTCATCGGCAAGCGCGAGGAGCAGTTCGAGAACGGCCAGATCGACTGGGCCTTCGCCGAGGCCCTCGCCTTCGGCACCCTCCTCCTGGAGGGCACGCCCGTCCGCCTCTCCGGCCAGGACTCCGGCCGCGGCACGTTCTCCCAGCGCCACGCCATCCTCTACGACCAGGAGGACGCCCACCGCTACATCCCGCTCAACCACGTCGCCGACGGCCAGGCGCGCTTCCAGGTCTACGACTCGCTCCTCTCCGAGTACGCCGCGCTCGGGTTCGAGTACGGCTACTCCGTGGCCGAGCCCGACGCGCTCGTGCTGTGGGAGGCGCAGTTCGGCGACTTCGGGAACGGCGCTCAGATCATGATCGACCAGTTCATCGCGGCGGCCGAGGCGAAGTGGGCGCAGTCGTGCCGGCTCGTGATGCTGCTCCCGCACGGGTACGAGGGGCAGGGCCCCGAGCACTCGTCGGCGCGGCTGGAACGGTTCCTCCAGCTCTGCGCCGAGGACAACCTCGTGGTCGCGAACTACACCTCGCCGGCCAACTACTTCCACGCCCTCCGCCGCCAGATCAAGCGGGAGGTGCGGAAGCCGCTCGTGGTGATGACGCCGAAGAGCCTGCTCCGCCATCCCCAGGCCGTGGCGACGGTCGAGGAGCTGGCCGAGGGCCGCTACCGACCGTTCATCCCGTCCGACGTGGACGGCGCCGACGCGGCGCGCCTCGTGCTCTGCACCGGCAAAGTCTATTACGACGCGCTCAAGGCCCGCGAGGCGCTCGACGCCCCGGCCTCGGTCGGCCTCGCCCGCATCGAGCAGCTCTACCCGTTCCCCGAGGAGGCCGTGCGCGCCGAGCTGGAGCGGTTCTCGGGCGCCGAGGTCGTCTGGCTCCAGGAGGAGCCGGCCAACATGGGGGCGTGGACGTTCCTCCGCCCCCGCCTCGACAGTCTCCTCCTGGACCTCCACGGCGACTGCGAGCGCCGCGTCCGGTACGCCGGCCGCACCGCCGCGGCCAGCCCGGCCACGGGCAGCGCCGCCGTCCACACGGCCGAGCAGGAGCGGATCCTCCGCACGGCGTTCGGTCTGGAGGGCTGAGCCACGAAGAACGCCCGCCCCGGTGATCCGGGGCGGGCGCAAACGCTCGCGAGCAGCCGTGGCCACTCGGGGCAGGAGGACCGGCTCAGTAGGAGCGGCGCCGGCGGGAGTTGCGGGCGGCCTTCTGGCGCGCCAGCCGACGCTCCTCGCTCGGCTTCGTGTAGGCCATGTTGTCGCGGTAGATCCGCAGCACGCGGCTGCGGTTCACGGCGCGCTTGAAGCGGCGCAGCGCGCGGTCGATGGACTCCTTATCACGAACTTTGATGCCGACGGCCAAGGGAACCTCCTGGGTGGGTTGAGGAGAAACGGGGACGCTTTGTGCGGAGCCCCACAAGCTACGGTACCGCCCGGCGTCCTACAAAGCGTCGCGGCAGGCGGGATGTTTGAAAACGGGGCGAAGCCCCGGCCGTTCCAGCCGTTCGGGGGAAAAGGCCGTGAAGGGGCCTGGGTGGCCGTAGCTTCGCGGCCTCTCTCCTGCGTTCCTCTCCTGTGACCCTCGTCCTCGCCACACGCAACCCCGGCAAGGTGGCCGAGCTGGCTGCTGCCCTCGACGGCCTCCCCGTCGCCCTCGTCACCGCCGCTGAGGTCGGGGCCCCGGAGGTGGAGGAGGACGCCGACACCCTCCGCGGCAACGCCGAGAAGAAGGCGCGCGCGCTCCACGCCCACACCGGCCACCCGGCGCTCGCCGACGACACCGGCCTGGAGGTGGACGCCCTCGACGGTGCGCCTGGCGTCTACTCCTCTCGCTACGCGGGTCCAGAGGCCGACGACGAGGCCAACCGCCGGACGCTCCTCGCCAACCTCGCCGGCGCCCCCACGCGCACGGCCCGCTTCCGCACCGTCCTCGCGTTCGCCGACCGCGACGTCGTCTTCTTCTTCGACGGCGTCTGCGAGGGCGTGATCGCCACCGAGGAGGCCGGGACGGGCGGGTTCGGCTACGACGCGCTCTTCCGACCGGCAGAGGGGGACGGCCGAACCTTTGCCGAGATGACGGGGGAGGAGAAGAACCGGATCTCCCACCGGGGCCGGGCCGTCGCGCAGGCCGCGGCGTTCTTGCGCGAGCGGCTGGCGGGCTGATGGTGGCGCTCGTCCAGCGGGTGGCGGAGGCGCGCGTCGAGGTGGACGGCGAGACGGTCGGGGCCATCGGGACAGGGCTCCTCGTGCTCCTCGGCGTGGCGCAGGGCGACACCGAGCAGGAGGCCGACTGGCTCGCCCGCAAGATCGCCCGCCTCCGCGTCTTCCCCGACGCGGAGGGGAGGATGAACCGCTCCCTCCTCGACACCGGCGGCGGCGCCCTCGTCGTGAGCCAGTTCACGCTCCTCGGCGACGTGAAGAAGGGGACGCGCCCGTCCTACTCCCGCGCGGCCTCACCGGACGAGGCCGACCGGCCCTATCGCCAATTCGCTGACCGGCTCTCCGAGATCCTGGGCAAGCCCGTGCCCACCGGCGTCTTCGGGGCCATGATGCAGGTGCACCTCGTCAACGACGGGCCGGTGACGTTGTGGGTCGAGAAGCGTGGTTGAGAGGGGCGGACCTAGATTCCTCCATCGCATCCCCCGCCCGTCCTCCCGCCTCCGACCCGTGCCCCGCCCGCTCCTCCTCGCGCTCCTCTTCCCCCTCGTCGCTGTGGCACAGCCCACGTTCGTCCTCCACAACGCCCGCATCTACACCGTCAACCCGTCGCAGCCGCGGGCCGAGGCCCTCGCCGTCGAGGACGGCCGGATCGCGGCGGTGGGACGCAGCGACGCGCTGCTGGCGCGATACCCGGACTGGCCCCGCCTCGACGCCCGCGGCCGCACGGTCGTCCCCGGCCTCATCGACGCGCACGCGCACCTCATGGGGCTCGGGCTCACGCTCCTCCGCGCCGACCTCGTCGGGACGGCCTCGAAGGAGGAGGTGATCGCGCGAGCGCTGGCGTTCGCGGAGGACCTGCCCGAGGGCGCCTGGCTCACGGGGCGCGGGTGGGACCAGAACGACTGGCCCGCCGCCGCCGACGGCTCCCACCCCTTCCCGACGCGCCACGACCTCGACGTCGCCTTCCCGGACCGGCCCGTCTGGCTCCGCCGCGTGGCCGTCCACGCGGGCTGGGTCAACACCGCCGCCCTCCGCGCCCTCGGCATCGACCCCGACGCGCCGGCGCCGCCAGCGCCCGAGGGCGGCGCCATCCTGACCGACGACGCCGGCCAGCCCTCCGGCCTCTTCCTCGACAGCGCCGAGGACCAGCTGATCGAGGCGGCCCTGCCGCCTCCGACGGAGGAGGAGATGGAGGAGGGGCTCCGGCGAGCCCTCGCGGAGACGGCCCGCCGTGGCCTCACCGGCGTCCACGAGGCCGGCGTCGGGCGCGACACCCTCGCCGTCTACGAGCGGGCCATCCGCGACGGCCGCTTCCCGATCCGCAACTACGCCATGATCAGCGGCAACGAGGGGATGCTGGCCTGGGCGTGCGACGCGGGCGCGCTGCCGGCTCCCCACGACCGGCTCCGCGTGCAGTCGGTCAAGTTCTACCTCGACGGGGCGCTCGGCAGCCGCGGGGCTGCCCTCCTGGCCGACTACAGCGACGACCCCGGCACCCGGGGCCTCCTCCGGCGCTCCCCCGAGACGTACCGGGCGGCCGTCGAGCGCGCGATGCGGTGCGGGCTCCAGGTCAACACCCACGCCATCGGCGACCGGGCCGCGCGCGAGGTGCTCGATGCCTATGCGGCGGCCATCGAGGCGACCGGCGGCGGGCCGGGCCGCCACCGCATCGAGCACGCCCAGGTGGTGGCGCTCGACGACATCCCCCGCGTCGCCGACCTCGGCATCATCGCCTCCGTCCAGCCGACGCACGCGACGAGCGACATGCCCTGGGCCGAGGACCGCGTCGGGCCCGCGCGCATCCGCGGCGCCTACGCCTGGCGCGCCCTCCTCGACGCCGGCGCCCGGCTCGCGCTCGGCTCCGACTTCCCCGTCGAGCGCGTGGACCCCCTCCTCGGCTTCTACGCCGCCGTGACCCGCCAGGACGCCGAGGGGCAGCCGCCCGGGGGGTGGCACCCGGGCCAGCGCCTCACGCGCGCGGAGGCCCTCCGGGGGTTCACCCTCGACGCCGCCTACGCCGGCTTCATGGAGGACGAGGTGGGCAGCCTCGAGGCGGGCAAGTGGGCCGACTTCGTCCTCCTCTCCGACGACGTCATGACCGTCCCCGCTTCTCAGATCCTCGACGCCGAGGTCGTGGCGACCTACCTCGGCGGCACACCCATCTACGAGGCCGAGTGATGAAGGTCTACGGCATCGAGGTCGGCTCGCTCACCTGGTACCTCCTGATGCTGGGCGGCGGACTCGCCGTCGGGATGGGGCTCGCGGCGGCGCGGGCGTGGTGGCGCCGACGCCGGTGAGGCAGGGGCGCTAGGTGCCCGGGCGGGGGTGGCGTGTAGGTTGAAGGACGCGGCTCGGGAGCCGGCGCTATCTTCGACGCGTCCCCCTCGTCCTCTCCCCTGAGACCATGACCGACCTCGACGCCCCACCCTACGGCACCGCCTTCGGCCACACGGACGACCAGGGCCGCGCCCGCATGGGCGACGTGAGCGCCAAGAGCGCCTCGGCCCGCACGGCCGTCGCCGCAGGCCGGGTTGTCCTCGGCGAGGAGGCCCTCCGCCTCGTCAAGGAGAACCGGGTCCGCAAAGGCGACGTCCCGACCGTGGCCCAGATCGCCGGCATCCTCGGCGCCAAGCAGGCCAGCCGGCTCCTCCCGCTCTGCCACGACGTCCTCCTCCAGAACGTCGAGATCGACTTCGACTTCGACGACGAGGCCCACGCCGTCGAGATCCGCGCCATCACGAAGAGCGAGGGCGCGACGGGGGTCGAGATGGAGGCGCTGATGGCGGTCTCCATCGCCGCCCTCACCGTCTACGACATGTGCAAGTCGATCACGAAGGAGATCAGCGTCACCGACGTCCGGCTCCTCGCCAAGACCGGCGGCCAGAGCGGGGACTACCGCCGGACCGGGAATTGACGCCCTCAGGCTGGCGCTGATCGCCGGCCGACAATCAACCATCGGAACTCGCCATGGATGCCCTGCTCGGAGGCGCGAGTGTGATCCTGATCATCGGGATCATCCTCTTCCTCCTCGTCCTGTTCTACTTCATCCCGGTGCGGCTGTGGATCACGGCCATCTTCTCCGGGGTGCGGGTCAAGCTCACGGACCTCATCGGGATGCGGCTGCGGAACGTGCCGCCGGCCACGATCGTGCGCCCGCTCATCACGGCCCGGAAGGCCGGCATCGACGTCTCGCCGAACCAGCTCGAGACGCACTACCTCGCCGGCGGGCACGTCCAGCAGGTCGTCAACGCGCTGATCTCGGCCGACAAGGCCAACATCGACCTCCCGTTCCAGCAGGCCACCGCCATCGACCTCGCCGGGCGCGACGTGTTCGACGCCGTGCAGGTCTCGGTCAACCCCCGCGTCATCGAGACGCCGCCGATCTCGGCCATCGCGAAGGACGGCATCCAGGTGCGCGCGATCGCGCGCGTGACCGTCCGCGCCAACATCCGGCAGCTCGTCGGCGGCGCGGGCGAGGAGACCATCATCGCGCGCGTCGGCGAGGGCATCGTGTCCACGATCGGCTCGTCGTCGTCGCACGCCGCCGTGCTCGAGAACCCCGACAGCATCTCGAAGACCGTCCTCGCGAAGGGCCTGGACTCCGGCACCGCCTTCGAGATCCTCTCCATCGACATCGCCGACGTGGACGTGGGCGAGAACATCGGGGCGAAGCTGCAGACGGACCAGGCCGAGGCCGACCTCCGCGTGGCGCGCGCCAAGGCGGAGGAGCGCCGCGCCGCGGCCGTCGCCGCCGAGCAGGAGCAGCGCGCCAACCTCGTCGCCGCCGAGGCCGAGATCCCGAAGGCGATGGCCGAGGCCTTCCGCTCGGGCAACCTCGGCATCATGGACTACTACAACCTCCGCAACGTCGAGGCCGACACCAAGATGCGCAACGCCATCGGCGGGGAGGACCCGCCCGAGGGGCCGCAGGTGTAGCCGTGGCGGAGGGCGGAGGGACGACGGGAGGGAGCCGCGGGGCGGCGGGCCCGCGCGGGAGCCCCCAGGCACGGGCCGCGCGCACGGCGGCCTTCGCCAGCGCCGCCGCGCTGTCGGCCACGCAGGACGTCGTGCGCGCTGTGCTCCCCGCCCTCGGCGGCGAGGCCGCCCCGGACGTCGTGGCCGAAGAGACGCTCGCGCTCGTCGCCACGGTCACGGCGCGGGCGGCCGAGGTGGGGCTGCGCACCGTGCCCGACGTGCTCCAGGCCGTCGGCCCCGCCCTCGTCGAGCTCCCCTTCCTCTACCACGACTACCTCTTGGGCGCCGAGCTCGTGGCCTCCGGCGCCGAAGGCGACATCGAGCCGGACCAGTCGGTCTACGCGCGTCTGGCCCGGAAGGCGGACTTCTACGCGGTCCACCTCCCGCCCGGGCGCTTCCCCGGCCCGCGCGCGCTCGCCGACAAATTGCCGCTCTGGATGGGCCGCGTCTCGCCGCCCGGCCTCCCCACCTCGCCCGACCAGCGCCTCGCCGACCTCGGCCTCGGGGAGGTCCTCGCCGTCCACGCCCGCCTCGTCCTCGCCTTCGCCCAGCGCGTTGCGTCGGAGGGCTGAGCGTTGCGTCGGAGGGGCGAGCGGTGCATCTTGTGGGGGTCTAACCGCTCCGACGATGCGCCCGCTCGCTCTCTTCCTCCTCGCCCTGATCCTCGGAGGGCTCCGTCCGGTCATCACTGCAGCTCAGGTCCCCGTCGTCGAGGCACACGTGATGGCCGACGACTTCGCCGCGGCCATGCTGGACGGCGAGGCGCTCTTCGCCGGGTGCAGCCTCGGGTGCGCGTACGGCTGGGAGACCGCGGCCTCCTCCCACCTCGCGCCGCAGGGCGCCAACACCTACGGCGCGGCGATGCTGGAGGACTTCAGCCCGCGCACGGCCTGGGTCGAGGGCGCCGAAGGCGACGGCGTCGGCGAGTGGCTGGCGTTCACGATCCTACCGCCCGACGGCGAAGGCGCGGGGGACCCGGTGCCGTTCTGGGGCATCGACGTCGTCAACGGGTACGCCAAGACGGAGGCGACGTGGGAAGCGAACGGCCGCGTCCAGGAGCTGCTCCTCACCGTCAACGACGTGCCCGTCGCCCTCCTCCAGCTCCTGGACGTCCGGCTGCCTCAGAGCGTCGAGCTCCCCGAGGGGCTGATGGTGGGGCCGGGTGACGTCGTCGCACTCGAGGTGCGGGCCGTCTACCCGGGCACGCGCTACGCCGACACGGCGATCACCGAGATCGCCCTCCACGGCGCGCACTGAAGGCTATGGGCGCCGAGCGGTGGGCCCTGTGATCTCTTCCGCCGGTTCTACCCGAGACCGTCCCGTTCGGGAGGGGGCTCGTCTCTGAGCGTCCAAGACGGGATCTCACAGCCCACGGCTCATCGCCCACCGCTCACAGCCCACGGCTCACAGCAGGAACGACACGTCGGTCTCGGTCACCTCGCGCGGTGCGCCGGGGCCGTGGAAGAGGCGGAGGGGGTGGGGGCCGAGGCGGTCGAGGCGCCCGTCCTCGCGGCGGAGCGCCGTGCCCTCAGGCAGCCCGGCGACGGCGACGTCGGGGTTGAGGGCGGTGAACTCGGCGATGCGGTCGGCGCGCGTCTCGCCGCGGTGGCCCGGCGGGTGGGCGTCGGTGTAGTGCGGGTTGATCTGGAACGGCACCACGTCGAGCGTCTCGAAGCTCGGCGGCTCGAGGATGGGCATGTCGTTCGTCGTCCGCAGCGTCGGGCAGGCCACGTTCGCGCCGGCGCTCCAGCCGACGTACGGGGCCCCGTCGCGGACGCGCGCGCGGATCGCCTCGATGAGCCCGAGGCGGTGGAGGCGCTCGACGAGCCGGAACGTGTTGCCCCCACCGACCGCCACGGCCTCGGCGCCCTCGACGGCCTGGACGGGGTCGTCGGCCTCGTGGATCGCGTCGAGCGCGTAGCCCATCGGCGCGAGGACCTCGCGGACGCGCGCGGCGTAGTCGTCCCACGAGATCGTGACGCCGGCATAGGGGACGAAGAGGACGCGTCCGACCCCCTCGCCGAGGAAGTCGCGCAGCCAGCCCGCTGCGTGGGCGAGGTAGCCGGCGTCGGTGGTCGAGTTGCTGAGGAGGAGGAGCCGCACGGGAGAGAGGACGATGAGAGGGGGCGGTCTACAGCTTCATGATGCGGACGGCCTCGATGCGGTTGGCGCTCGCTTTGAGGACGGTGAACCGGTAGCCCTCGAGGTCGAAGGCCTCCCGCTCGGCGGGGATCGTGCCGAGGCGGTCGAGGAGGAAGCCGGCCACGGTGTCGAAGTCGCCCTCGGGGAGCACGATGTCGAAGGCCACTTCGAGGGCGTCGAGCTCGACGCGGCCGCTGGCGACGACGGTCTGCTCGTCGATCCGGCGCATGGGGGCGCTGTCGGGGTCGTGCTCGTCGCGGATGTCGCCGAACAGCTCCTCCAGGAGGTCCTCGACGGTCACGATGCCGGCCGTCCCGCCGTACTCGTCGATGACGACGGCGAGCGTGGTGCCGGTCTGGAGGAACGAGAACAGGAGGTCGCGGGCCGGTTTCGTCTCGGGGATGGCCTGGACGGGCCGGAGGATGGCCGCGAGCGAGGCGGGCTCGTGGAAGAGGTCGTGGGCGAGGACGACGCCCACGACCTGGTCGATGTGCTCGCGGTAGACGGGGAGCCGCGAGAGGCCGGTCTCGATGAACCGCTGCCGCACGGCGTCGAGGTCGGCCGACTCCTCGATGGCCTGGATCTCAGTGCGCGGCACCATCGAGTCCTTGACGCGGAGCGTGCGGAGCTCGAAGACGTTGGCGAGGATCTCGGTCTCCTCCTCGTCGAGGTCGAGCGCGCCGGTCTCGCGGCTCTCGCGGATGACGAGCTCGAAGTCGCGGCGGAGGAACTGCTGGACGCTCTCGGCCGTGCCGCCGAAGAGTCGGACGATCGCGTTCGAGGCCCACCCCGCCAGCTTGATCACGGGGAGGAACAGCCAGTACGTGATCCGGAGCGGGAGCGCGAGCGCGAACACCACCCGCTCGGTCGGCTCGCGCAGCAGCGACTTCGGGATGATCTCGCCGATGAAGAGGACGAGCAGCGTCGCGATGACCGTCTGCGACGCGAGAACGGCCCCTGCCACGGCCTCGGTCCCGAGCGCATTGGTCCAGAACGCGGTCAGCGGCCCCGCGAGGTAGACGCTCATCAGCGTCGAGTAGAGGACGAGCGCGATGTTGTTGCCGACGAGGGTGGTCGTGAGCAGGGTGGGGGGGTCCTGGAGGAAGCGCCGGACGGTCCGGCCCAGGAACCCGCCCCGCTGCGCGCGCACCTCGGCGCGGAGCCGGTTCGTCGTCACGAACGCGATCTCCGAGCCGGAGAAGAACGCGCTCAGGACGAGCATCGCGGCGATGAGGGCGATCTCCATCGGGTGGGGGTCGAGCGTCTCGACTCAGGGTGGGCCCCCGGTCCCTCACGCGGCGGGAAGCGAGCCCGCTCGGTCGAGAGACCGCGGGCGTACTAGCGGCCGGAGAACTCCGGCGTGCGGCGGTTGAGGAAGGCCATGACGCCCTCGGGGAAGTCCTCGGTGGCGCAGCACTGACCGAAGAGGGCGGCCTCCTGCTGGAGTCCCTGGGCGAGGGGGAGGTCGGCCGCGCGGAGCGCCTGGAGCGCGAAGGCCACCGCCATCGGCGCCTTGCCCGCGATCGTGCGGACGAGCGCCTTGGCGACCTCGAGCAGGGCCTCCGGCGCCGCGACGCGGTTGACGAGCCCGATCTCGTAGGCCCGCTGCGCCGAGATCCGGTCGCCGGTCAGCAGCAGCTCCGCCGCGATCCCGCGCCCGACGAGGCGGGGCAGCCGCTGCGTGCCGCCGTACCCAGGGATCAGGCCGAGGCCTACCTCGGGCTGGCCGAACTGCGCCCTCTCGCTCGCCACGCGGAGGTGGCACGCCATCGCGAGCTCGCAGCCGCCGCCGAGGGCGTACCCGTTGACGGCCGCCACGACCGGCTTCGGCATCGCCTCGATCTGGTTGAAGACGGCCTGCCCCACGAGCGCGAAGCGGTGGCCGTCGATGGCGTCCATCCCCGAGAACTCCTCGATGTCGGCGCCGGCGGCGAAGGCGCGGTCGCCGGCGCCGGTGAGGACCACGCCGCGTACGGCGGCGTCGGCCTTGGCGTGTCGGACGGCCTGCCCGAGCTCCGCGACGGTCTGGCGGCTCAAGGCGTTGAGCTGCTCCTCCCGGTCGAGCGTGAGGGTGGCGACGCCGTCGGCGTCGAGGTGGTAGCGGAGGGTGTCGAACGCGGGGGTGTCCATGCGGGGTGAGAGGGGCGCGTCGCGGGGGGGTGGGGGGAGGTGCACGCCAGCCGCTCGGGAGCGTCAGCTGCGCTCGCGGTCGCGGGTGCGCGGGGCCGAGTCGCCGCCCTCGGGGAGGTCCTCGTCGAGGAGGTCGGCGTCGAGGCGGGGCTCGGCGGTGCGCTCGCCGACGGTCGCCTCGAACTCGGAGATGTCGAGGTCGGAGAGGTAGGCCATCGGGTCGCTGAACGCCTCCTCCAGCGCCTCCACGCTCGCCTGCGTCTCCTCGACCTCCGAGACGAGGGTGTCGAGCTGGAACGAGACCTCCTCGGGGTTCTGCATCGTCAGCGACTGCTCGTAGACGTAGCGCGTGACGTCCTCGATCGTGGCGAGCTGGGCCTCGATGAGGTCGAGGTTCTCGTTGGCCTTCTTGAACTTGTCGAGCCGCTTCTCGAGGATCTGGAGCCGGCGCGCCTTGACCTGGCGCACGCGCGGGGGGTCGTGATCCATTTCGGAGCGGAGCGCGTCGATGGCGCGGACGATCTCCTCCTCGCCCGTCCGCTGCGCGAACCGCTCGTAGCGGTCCTTGAGCTGGAGGAGGTTGAGGTAGGAGTCGAGGAGGCCGTCGATCTTCTTGAGGTGGGCGTCGAGCATGCCCTGGCTCGCGTAGGAGAGCTTCGAGAAGTTGTCGCGGATGGCCTTCTCGATGTTGCGGAAGCGGACGTAGCGCTTCTGGTCGTCGCGGTGGAGCGAGCGGAGCACCTCGCGGTCGCTCGGGGGCTTGTTGCGCTCGGAGGCCTTCCGCGAGCGGACGACGCGCTTGTAGCGGTCGGAGCGGGGGACCGTGCCGAGGTACATCAGCTCGGCCGCCGCGGCGAAGAGGAGGATGAGGTTGGAGGCGATGCCGCCGGTGAGGAGGGCCGCCACGAGCGCCGCGATGAGGAACACGAGGTTCACCGGGCTCATGAAGGCCTCTTTGTAGAAGTTGATCGGCTCGTCAGGCATCGGAGGGCGCCGGGGCGGCGCGCAGGCTAGGCCGGGAGTAGACGATGGAAACGGAGCGAGGGTTCAGTCGGCGCTCCCCATCGCCACGGCCGGGCGCGGTGGGCGGGGCCGGCCGCAGGCGTCCGCAGGACGGAGGACGGGCCATCCCCCCGGAGCGGTGCGGGAGGGGCCGGCGGCTCACTCGCCCCTCGATGGGCGGCCGATGGTCTTTGCGCCGCGGGTGTCGTCGGGGCTCTCGCCAGGCGGGGGCTCCGGCGGCGGGACGCGTCCGATCGTGCGGCCCTCGGCGCGCGTCGGCTCCTCACGCGCGGGGGTGCCGGTCGGGTCGGCCTTCCCGGCGACCTCCGCTTTCATCTGGCGGATGAGCGCGTCGGCCTCGGCCTTGCGGACGGCCTCGCGGTCGGCCTCCTCCTGGGCGCGGCGGGCCGCCGCGTCGTCGGTGGCGCCGGCCTCCTCCGCTGCGATCTCGAAGCGGGCCTCGGCGGTGACGTTCTGGCGGTTGAGGCGGTCCACCATCTCCTCGTGGGTCGCCTCGGCGTCCGGGTCGGTCATGCCGCGGAGGGCGTCGAGGATGCCGCGCTTGCGCTGGGCCTCGCGGTACTTCCGCTTGAGCGATCGCATCTCGCGGAGGTGGCGCTTCTCCTCCTCCTTGAGGCGCTCGAATTCTTCCGGGGTCATGGGCGTCGGGCTTGGCGCGTGAGGCGCCGCGCTCAGGCGCGCCGGGCGCGGCGCCCTGAGCACGGCGGCGGAGGTCGACGGGGAGCGCTACTCCGTCCGCTCGCGTCGGCGCTCGGCG
>JAWWCA010000035.1:0-20581 GCA_033720695.1 Rubricoccaceae bacterium | reverse complement strand
CCGCTTCGGGAATCTGGAGGGGGAGGCGCGGAAGGATTTCTACGGCCGCCTCCTCACGCCGTGGACGCTCCTCACCAAGAAGCCCATCATGGCCTCCGACGCGGAGGTCGCTGCCAATCCCCGTGCGCGGAGCGCTCGCCTCCGCATCGCTCAAAAGACCCCCGAGCCACCCGCAACCTCCTGAGCCCCCGCGACGGCGGGAGGCGCGAGGGGGCCGCCGTGCCTGTAAAGCCGTCCCCCCGCCTGCCTCCTCGCGTCTCCCGCCCTCGCGCCGACCGCCTCACCCGCGCCTCCTCAATGTCCACCGCGACCCGCACCCGCTCGACCCGCCGCGACGGCCGCACGGCCGGCCGCTCCAGCACCGCGGCGACCTCCCAGCGACGGAAGGCCGCCTCGGCACGCCGGCAGGCGGCGCCGACGGTCGCCGGCTTCCCGGGCTGGTCCGACCTCGGCACCGGTTCGCGGGCGCGCCGCAAGAGCGCGACGAAGAAGGTCACGAAGCAGGTGCTCGCGAAGAAGGCCCGCCGGGCCCGGTTCCTCGACGCCGCGCCCTCGCTGAGCTTCGCTGTCTGGGTGCTCGTGGCCTGCATCGCCGCGACGCTCTACGTGGGCCACGTCTTCGCGACGCAGCAGACGCTGGCGGCGCTGCAGCGGGCCGAGCGGGAGAACCTCCAGCTCCACCTCACGCACGAGCGCCTCCAGGGCGCCTACGACCGCATGACCGGGCCCGACAAGATCCTCGGCCGCGCCGCTGCGCTCGGCCTGGAGGAGGGCGTCGCCTACGGACCCACCATCACGCTCGACGACTGATCCGTGACCCCCCGCGAGTCCATCCTCTCCCGCCTCTACGTCGTTACGGCGCTGCTGCTGCTGCTGCCGGCCGGGGTGGTGGTCCAGATGGCGATGATCCATCTGGGCGAGGGCGGCGAGCTGCGCGAGCGCGGCGAGTGGCAGGCGTCGAGCTTCGTCGAGCTGCCGGCCGTGCGGGGGTCCATCTACGACCGCTCGGGCCGCGCCCTCGCCGTGAGCACCGCCCGCTACGAGGTGGCCGTGGACCCGACGGTGGCCGGGTTCGAGGCCAAGGCCGACGCGCTCTACCGGATCCTGGCGGCGGCGACGGACCGTCCGGCCGCGGACTACCGCCGCCGCGTCGAGACCCGGTCGAGCCGGCAGTACGCCCTCCTCGTCCGCTCCCTCGACGAGGCCGCCAAGGCGGAGCTCGACGCCCTCGACGTCCCCGGCCTCCTCCTCGACGGCACCGTGGCCCGGCGGTACAACTACGGCCGCCTCGCCAGCCACCTCCTTGGGCACGTCGACGCCGACCTCGCCGGCATCGCCGGGCTGGAGCAACAGTACGACGCCCACCTCCGCGGCGCGCCGGGGCGGCAGGCCGTCCAGCGCGATCGCCGCGGCCTCGTCAAGGCCGTCGTCGGGGGGACGGTCGTGAAGCCGGAGCACGGCGAGCACCTCGTCCTCACGATCGACCTCGTGCGGCAGGCGATCCTGGAGGAGGAGCTCGCGCGCGGCGTGGCCGAGGCGGGCGCCCGCTGGGGCACCGCGATCGCGATGGACCCCCGCACCGGCGCCGTCCTCGCCCTCGCCAACGTTCCCGACTACGACCCCAATCGCCCCGGCGGCTTCGCGGAGGCCGCCCGCCGGAACCACGCCGTCACCGACCGCATCGAGCCGGGCTCGACGTTCAAGCTCGTCACGGCCGTGGCAGCGCTCGAGACCGGGACCGTCCGGCCCGAGGATTCCGTGGACACCGGCGAGGGCTGGGCCGTCATCCGCGGGCGGACGATGCGCGACAGCCACGGCTACGGCCGGATCACGTTCGGCGACGCCCTCACCGTCTCGTCCAACATCGCGATGGCGAAGACGGCGCTCGAGATGGAGCCGGTCGACCTCTACCGCACCGCGCGCGCGCTCGGGTTCGGGTCGCCGGCGTGGGTGGACCTGCCGGGCGAGGTGACGGGGCGCCTCAAGCGGCCCGACGAGTTCGGCCGCCTCACGCTCCCGTGGATGAGCACGGGCTACGAGGTGGAGGCGACCCCGCTCCAGATCCTCACGGCCTACTGCGCCCTCGCCAACGGCGGCCTCCTCGTCCAGCCCTACGTCGTCGCCGAGCGGCGCGACGGACGGGGGCGGACGGTGTGGGAGGCCCGGCACGACTCCATCCGCCGGGCCTTCTCGGAGGAGACCGCCCGGCGTCTGCTCCCCTACTTCGAGCGCGTCGTCTCGCGCGACGGCACCGCCCGCCGCGCCGCCGTCGAGGGCCTCCGGATCGCGGGCAAGACGGGGACAGCGCAGACGGCCACGGGCGGCTCCTACGCCCGCAGCTACCGCGCGTCCTTCGTCGGCTTCTTCCCCGTCGAGGACCCCGAGGTGGCCCTCCTCGTCGTGCTCGACTCGCCCACGAACGGCTACTACGGCGGCTCGGTCGCCGCGCCCATCTTCGGCGCCGTCGCGCGGCGGTGGATCGGCACGTTCCCCTCGATCGCCGCGCGCGTGGCGCCGGCTGCCCCGCTGCCCGAGCGGACCGCCGCTCCTGTGCCCGACGTGGACGGGATGCCGACGGTGCTGGCGGCGGGCCACCTCCGCGCCAACGGGTTCCCCGTCCGCGCCAAGGGCGACGCGCCGTGGGCGCCCGTCGCCGAGCAGGACCCCGGCCCCGGCACCCGCGCCGAGGTCCGCCACGCCGTCCGACTCATCGCCGCTCCCGCCGACGCGCCCGCCCGCTCTTCCGAGGCGGCCCCGCCTGGCGCGCCCGCCGGAGTGGCCATGCCCGATCTCCGCGGCCTCTCCGCACGCCGTGCCGTCGCCTGGCTCGCCTCGCTGGGCGTCGAGGCGCGGCTGGAGGGGAGCGGGGCGGTGCGCGCCCAGGCCCCCGCCGCCGGCACCGCACTGCCAGCGCAGGCGGTGCTCACGCTCCGATAGCGCCGTGAGCGCCCCCCGTTCTTTCCCGTTCGAGCCCGATGTCCCTCCGGCGCCGCTGGCGGCCCTGCTCGCCCCCGTCCGGGCGGCCGGCCTGCTGGCGCCGCCGCTCCCGGAGGGCACGGACTCCCCCCTCATCCACCGCCTGGCTGACGACAGCCGCGCGGTGGCGCCCGGCACCCTGTTCGTCGCCCGCAGCGGCGACCACACGGACGGGCACCTGTTCCTTGACACGGCTGTGCAGAATGGCGCCGTCGCCGCCATCGTGAGTGCCGACTGGCACCGCGAGCACCCGACCCCGGTCGGGTCGGCGACGGCGCGGGATGCGGGCCCCTCCCCGGGCCGCGCATCCACGAGTCCCTTGGGGAAGGGTAAGCGACTCCCCGACGCCGCCTGTGTGCTTGTGCCTGTCACAGACACGCGGGCGGCGCTCGGGGAGATCGCGAACGCGTTCTACGGATCCCCGAGCCTGAGCCTCGACCTCCTCGGGGTCACCGGGACGAACGGCAAGACGACGACGGTCTTCCTTCTCCATCGCCTCCTCACGGCGCTGGGCGAGACGGCCGGCCTCATCGGCACCGTCGAGAACCGGATCGGGGAGCGGACGGTGGAGACGGCCTACACCACGCCGGAGGCCATCGAGCTCAACGCGCTCCTCCGCGCCATGGTGGACGCCGGCTGCGGCGCCTGCGCCATGGAGGTCTCAAGCCACGGGCTCGCCCTCGACCGCGTGCGCGCCCAGCGCTTCCGCGCCGGCGTCTTCACCAACCTCACCCAGGACCACCTCGACTTCCACCCCTCCGTCGAGCACTACCGCGCCTCGAAGAAGCGGCTCTTCGACGGGCTGGACCCGGACGCCGTCGCCGTCGTCAACCGCGACGACGCGGCCTGGAGCGAGATGGTGGCCGACACCGCCGCCCCCGTCGTCACCTACGGCACCGACCCCCGGTCCGACGTCCGCGTGGAGGTGCTGGAGAACGCGCTCGGCGGCCTCCGCCTCCGCCTCGACGGGCAGGAGCGGACGGCCCGGCTTGCGGGCGGCTTCAACGCCTACAACCTCGCCGCTGCCTACGCCGTTGGGCGCGCCCTCGGGTACGACCCGGGCGCCGTGCTCGACGCCCTCGCCGAGGCCCCCGGCGTTCCCGGACGGTTCGAGGCCGTCCGCTCCCCGGACGGCGTCCTCGGCGTCGTGGACTACGCCCACACCCCCGACGCCCTCGAGAACGTCCTCCGCACCGCGCGGGAGATGATGGGCGAGGGAGGGCGCCTCTGGGCCGTCTTCGGCTGCGGCGGCGACCGCGACCGCGCGAAGCGGCCCGCGATGGGCCGGATCGCCGAGGCCCTCGCCGACTGCGTCGTCCTCACCAACGACAACCCCCGCACGGAAGACCCGCAGCAGATCCTCGGCGCGATCCGGGGCGGCCTCCGCCACCCCGACGCCGCGTCCACCATCCCGGACCGCGCCGAGGCCATCGCCCATGCTGCCCGAGAGGCCGCCTCCGGCGACGTCGTCGTCGTGGCCGGGAAGGGCCACGAGACCTACCAGATTGTCGGCGCCGAGCGGCGCCCCTTCGACGACCGCGTGGCGCTCCGCGCCGCCCTCGACCGCCGGGCGAACTGAGGGCGCGCCGCCGTGCCCCTCGCCCCCTCCGACCGATGCTCTACCACCTCCTCACCTGGCTGAACCGGCTGTTCGACCCCCCGGGGTTCGACGTCTTCCAGTTCATCACCGTCCGCGCGACGCTCGCGGCGGGGACGGCGCTGCTCATCGCGCTGTTCGCCGGGAAGCGGCTGATCGCGTGGCTCCGCGCCAAGCAGATCGGCGAGACGATCCGGGAGGGCGAGGACGCCGGCGTCGTGAGCCACCAGCACAAGGCGGGGACGCCCACGATGGGCGGCGTCATCCTCCTCCTCGCCCTCGGCGGGGCGACGCTCCTCTGGGGCGACCTCACGAACGGGTACGTCTGGGTGGCCCTCCTCGCCACGTTCTGGATGGGCGCCTTCGGCTTCGCCGACGACTACATCAAGGTGGTCCGGAAGAACAAGCAGGGGCTCCACGAGAAGACCAAGCTGCTGGGGCAGGTCTCGCTCGGCCTCGTCCTCAGCATCGGGCTCCTCCTCTGGCCCAAGCTCCACGGCATCCACACCCTCACGAGCCTCCCCCTCGTCCCCGACGGCACCATCGACTACGACGTCCTGACGCCGCTCGTCGGGGTCGAGATGGGCTGGCTCATCTACATCCCCGTCCTCACGTTCATCCTCACCGGCGTCTCGAACGCCGTCAACCTCACCGACGGCCTCGACGGCCTCACCGCCGGGACGAGCGCGTTCGTCGCCCTCGGCCTCGTCGTGATGGTCTACATCTCCGGGAATACCCAGGCGGCCGACTTCGTGAACGACCTCTACATCCGCGACACCGGGGAGCTGACCGTCTTCGTGGCGGCGCTCGTGGCCGCCTGCTTCGGGTTCCTGTGGTACAACGGGTACCCCGCCCAGGTCTTCATGGGGGACACCGGCAGCCTCGCGCTTGGGGCCGCGATCGCGACCGTCGCCATCCTCATCAAGAAGGAGCTCTACCTCCCCATCCTAGGCGCCATCTTCTTCATCGAGACGGCCTCGGTCATCGTCCAGACGGCCTACTTCAAGTACACCAAGCGGAAGACGGGCGAGGGCCGGCGCGTCTTCAAGATGGCCCCGCTCCACCACCACTACGAGGCCCTCGGCGTCCACGAGTCGAAGATCGTGATCCGGTTCTGGATCGTGACGGCGCTCCTCGTCATCCTCACCCTCTTCCTCCTCCGCATCCGATGAGCCCAGGCGACATCAACGGCCAGGCGGTCACCGTGATCGGCGGGGCGCGGAGCGGGCTGGCCGCGGCGCGGCTGCTGGCGCGCCACGGCGCCGACGTCTTCCTGACCGAGCGCGACGCGCAGGACGACCGCCTCGCCGACCAGCTCGCCGAGGCCGGCGTCGCCTACGAGTTCGGTGGCCACACCCCGCGCGCGCTCGAGGCCGACTTCCTCGTGATCTCGCCCGGCGTGCCGAGCACGGTCCCCCTCGTGCAGCAGGCGCTCCGGCAGGGGCTCCCCGTCTACTCCGAGATCGAGGCGGCGAGCTGGTTCTGCCGCGGGCCCATCGTGGCCGTCACCGGCTCGAACGGGAAGACCACCACGACCAGCCTCATCGCCCACCTCTTCCGCACAGCCCAGCGCCCGTTCGTCGTCGGCGGCAACATCGGCTACCCGTTCTCGGACTACGTCGAGACCGTCGACGACGCCACCGTGGCCGTGCTGGAGGTCTCGTCCTTCCAGCTCGACCACATCGACACCTTCCGGCCCCACGTGGCCGTCCTCCTCAACATCACGCCCGACCACCTCGACCGGTACGACCACGACTTCAACCGGTATGCCCAGAGCAAATTCCGCCTCTTCGAGAACCAGCGCCCCGGCGACTGGCTCGTCTACAACCACGACGACGACCTCGTCCGCGAGTACGTCGGGTGGTGGGCGCCGAAGCGCGGGATCGTGCCCTACGGGTTCTCCCTCGACCACGAGCTCGACCGCGGCGCCTTCGTGCGCGGCGGCTGCCTCCACCTCGCCCTCCCCGCCCCCGGCGACGGTGCCCTCGACCCCCAAGCCTCCATGATCTACAACGAGGAGCTCATGCCTTCGTCCGACACGGCGCTCCGCGGGCGCCACAACCTCTACAACTCCCTCGCGGCCGCCATCGCCGCGCGCGCGATGGAGATCCGCAGCGACGTCGTGCGCCAGAGCCTGACGTCGTTCGAGGGCGTGCCGCACCGGCTCGAGAAGGTGCGGACGGTCGGCGGCGTCACGTTCGTCAACGACTCGAAGGCGACGAACGTCAACGCCGTGTGGTACGCGCTCGAGAGCTTCTCGGGCGGCGTCGTCCTCATCGCCGGCGGGCGCGACAAGGGCAACGACTACGGCCCGCTCAAGCGCCTCGTCCAGGAGAAGGTGAAGGGGGTCGTCGGCCTCGGCGAGAGCGGCGACAAGGTGCTCGCCGAGCTCGGGCCGTGCGCCGAGCACACCGCCCGCGCCCACACCATGGAGGAGGCCATCCAGTTCGCCCGCCTCATGGCCGAGGACGGCGACGTCGTCCTCCTCTCGCCCGCCTGCGCCTCTTTCGACATGTTCGAGAACTACGAGGACCGCGGCGACACCTTCCGCCGCCTCGTCCAGAGCCTCTGAGCCCAGCATGCGACGGGCCGCCCGACGGCCCCGCCGCCCCCGCCGACGGCTCCCCGATCCCGATGAGCACCGCCAACCCCAAAGCGCTCTCCCTGCCGCCGATGGACAAGGCCGTCGTCGCGGCCGTGCTCCTGCTGGCGGCCGTCGGCGTGGTGGCCGTCTACAGCGCGACGGCGTTCCTCGTCGAGACGAAGGGGAGCGGCGACACCGAGGAGTTCCTCTTCCACCACCTCATCCGCGTCGGCCTCGCGCTCGGGGTGGCCGTCGCGTTCTCGTTCTGGGACTACCGGCGGCTGGCCCGCTTTTCGAAGCTGTTCCTCCTCGCCGCGCTCGCCCTCCTGGCGACGGTCCAGGTGGCCGGCATCGCCTCGGGAGGGGCCGCGCGGTGGCTGGAGATCGGCGCCCTGACGTTCCAGCCGTCGGACGTCGCGAAGGTGGCCCTCCTTCTCCACGTGGCCGTCCTCCTGGCCCGGAAGCAGCCCTACATCCAGGACCTCCACCGGGCCTTCGTGCCCCTCGCCGTCTGGATCGGCGGGACCCTCTTGCTCATCGGGATCGAGGACCTCTCGACGGCGGCGGTCCTGCTCATGGCCGTGGCGGTGATGCTGTTCGTGGGGCGGGTGCGGGTGCTCCACCTCCTCGGCACCGCGATCGTGTTCGGGCTCCTGGGCGGGCTGTTCCTCGCCTCCTCGCCGCAGCGCGCGGCGCGGCTCGAGGCCTACCTCGGCGTGAGCCTCTTCGGCAACACCGACCAGGCGGAGGTCTTCGACGAGCAGGCCGAGGGCTACCAGGCCCGCCAGGCGCGGATCGCCTTCGCCCTCGGCGGGCTCACGGGCGTCGGCCCCGGCAAGAGCGTCCAGCGCGACTTCCTCCCGGCCCCCTACAACGACTTCATCTTCGCGATCGTGGCCGAGGAGTACGGGCTGCTCGGCGCCTCGGCGCTCCTCCTCGTCTTCGTCTACCTCCTCCTCCGCGGCTACCTCCGCATCGCCCGCGGCGCGCCCGACCCCCTCGGGCTCTTTCTCGCGACGGGCCTGACGAGCGCCATCGTGCTCTACGGCTTCGTCAACGCCGCCGTGGCCTCCGGGCTCTTCCCCGTCACCGGCCTCCCCATGCCGTTCGTCTCCTACGGCGGCACCTCGCTCGTCGCCACGGGCGCCATGGTCGGCATCCTCCTCAACATCTCGCGACACAGCAAGACCGCCTAGCGACGGCAGACCGACCGTCCCCCGCCGCTCCTCCCTCCGTTGACCGCCCCCGCTCCCCATCCTCTGCCCGACGCCCCGGCGGCCCTCCCGGCCGGCACCCCGCGCGTGCTCTTCGCGTGCGGCGGGACGGGCGGGCACGTGTACCCGGCCATCGCGATCGCCGACGCGATCCGGGCCGAGCACCCGGAGGCGGCGATCGCGTTCGCCGGCACGCGCGACCGGATGGAGTGGGAGGCCGTGCCGAAGGCGGGCTACCCCATCCACGCCGTGACGGTGAGCGGCTTCCAGCGCGGGCTCTCGGCCGAGGCGCTGGGGCGCAACCTGGCGTTCCCGTTCAAGCTCGCCAAGGGGCTCGTGGAGAGCTGGCGGCTCGTCGGCGCCTTCGACCCGGACGTCGTCGTGGGCACGGGCGGCTACGCCTCGGGGCCCGTCGGCCTCGCGGGGAGCGTCCGCCGCCGGCCCCTCGTGCTGCAGGAGCAGAACGCCTACGCCGGCGCCACGAACAAGCTGCTCGCCCGCCGCGCCGACGTCGTCTTCATCGCGTTCGAGGCGGCGCGCGATTCCTTCCCGGCCGCGCGCTGCGTGCTCGCCGGCAATCCCGTCCGCGAGGAGCTCCTCCGCGCCGACCGCGAGGCGGCGCTCGCGCACTTCGACATCCCGGCCACGCTCGACTCCGGCGTCGCGCCGCGCGTGCTCCTCGTGATGGGCGGCTCGCTGGGGGCCGGGCCCATCAACGGCGCCCTCAAGCTCCACCTCGACGCCATGCTGGGCGACGAGCGGGCGTACGTGATCTGGCAGACGGGGAGCCGCTACGTCGACGCCCTCCGGGCGAGCGTCCCGGCGCACCCGCGCCTCCGGCTCCTCGCCTACCTCGACCGGATGGACCTCGCCTACGCCGCGGCCGACCTCGCCGTGTGCCGCGCCGGCGCCATCACCTGCTCCGAGCTCGCCGCCACGGCCACGCCCGCCGTCCTCGTCCCCAGCCCCAACGTCACCGCCGACCACCAGACCAAGAACGCCCGCGCCCTCGCCGACGCCGGCGCCGCGCTCCTCCTCCCCGAGCCCGAGCTGGGCCAGTTCCCCGTCGTGGTCCCGCCGCTCCTGGCCGACGACGAGCGGCGGCTGAACATGGAGGAGGCAGCCCGCCAGATCGCCCGGCCGCACGCCGCCCGCGAGATCGCGACGCGCGTGCTCGCGCTCGCCCAGCAGCAGGAGACCCCGTGATGGAGACGCCCGTGCACCCCCCCAACCCCCTTCGCCGGCAGGCCCCCCTCGGCCGCGTCAAGCACGTCCACATGGTGGGCATCGGCGGCATCGGGATGTCGTCGATCGCCGAGGTCCTCCTCGCGCGCGGCTTCCGCGTGACCGGCAGCGACCTCCGCCGGAGCGAGGTGACGGAGCACCTCGAAGCCCTCGGCGCGACGGTCCACGAGGGCCACGCTGCCGAGCACGTCGACGCCGCCGACGTCGTCGTGTACTCGTCGGCGGTGCAGCCCGAGCGGAACCCCGAGACCGTCGAGGCACAGCGGCGGCTCATCCCCATCATCAAGCGGGCCGAGATGCTCGGCGAGCTGATGCGGATGAAGTTCGGGATCGGCGTGGCCGGCACGCACGGCAAGACCACGACCACGACGATGGTCGGGCTCGTGGCGAAGGAGGCCGGCTTCGACCCCACCATCATCGTCGGTGGGAAGGTGGCCTCGTTCGGGTCGAACGCGGTCTCGGGCGAAGGCGACCTCATCATCATCGAGGCCGACGAGTACGACCGGACGTTCCTCAAGCTCACGCCCGCCCTCGCCGTCGTCACCAACATCGAGGCCGACCACCTCGACGTCTACCGCGACATCGAGGACATCAAGGAGGCCTTCGTCGAGTTCACGAACACCGTCCCGTTCTTCGGCGCCGCCATCGTGTGCCTGGACGACGAGCAGGCGCGCGGGATCGTCGGGCAGATCGGCCGCCGCGTGGTGACCTACGGCACGAGCCGGCAGGCGACCATCCGCGCCGAGGCCGTCGAGCAGGAGCGGGGGCGGACGACGTTCGACGTGTACCGGGGCGCCGAGCGCCTCGGGAGCGTGACGCTCCACGCCCCCGGCCTCCACAACGTCCGCAACGCGCTCGCCGCCGTCGCCGTCGGCATCGAGCTCGACGTCCCGTTCGAGGCCATCGCCGCGGCGATGGCGCAGTACACCGGCGTCGACCGCCGCTTCCAGATGAAGGGCGAGGCCGCCGTCCCCGGCGGCTCGGTGCTCCTCGTCGACGACTACGCGCACCACCCGACCGAGGTGGCCGCGACGCTCGAGGCCGCCGCCCGAGGCTGGCCCGAGTGCCGCGTCGTGGCCGTGTTCCAGCCCCACCTCTACAGCCGCACGCGCGACCTCGCCGAGGACTTCGCCCGCGCCTTCTACGACGCCGACGTCCTCGTGCTCACCGACATCTACGGGGCCCGCGAGGAGCCCCTCGAGGGCGTCGACGGCTCGCTCCTCGTGGACCTCGCCCGCCGCTACGGCCACCGCGACGTGCACTACGTCGAGGAGGTGGCCGAGCTGCCGGCCTACCTCGTCGGCCTCACCCGCCCCGGCGACCTCGTCGTGACGATGGGGGCAGGCGACGTGTGGCGCTACGGCGAGCAGTTCCTGACCGCCCTCACCGACCGGGAGGCCCGCTGATGGCCGGCGCGAAGACCCGACCGCCCAGACGGCGCCTCCGCCGGCTCCTCCTCGGAGCGGGACTGGTCGCGCTCGTCGCCCTCGTGGCGCTGGCGTGGCGCTGGCAGCAGGCGCTCCCGCTGGAGCGCGTGTCCGTCCGCGGGCACGTCCGGGCCGACTCCGCCGAGGTCGTCCGCCTCGCCGCCCTCCCCGACTCCGTCGCCCTCTACAGCCTCGACCCGGCCCTCGTCGCCGACCGGGCGCGCCGGGCGCCCTGGGTGCGCGAGGCGCGGGTCCGACGGCTCCCCTCCGGCACGCTCTCCATCGCCGTCGAGGAGCGGGCGCCCGTGGCGCTCGTCGTGGCCGCCGACGGGCGGCCGAGCCACTACCTCGACCGCGAGGGGTACGCGCTCCCGCTCCGGCCCGCCGACCCGTTCGACGTGCCGCTCCTGCGCGGCCGCGTCCCCGCCTACCACCCCACGCAGCCCGCCGCCGACGCCGCGCTCCTGCGGCTCCTCGACGCCCTCGCCACGGCCGACGCCGAGACGGCTGCGCTCGTCTCCGAGGTCACCCTCGGCGCGGGCGGCGAGGCCCGCCTCCGCACCACCCCGGACGACGCGCACGGTGCCCTCACCGTCCGCCTCAGCGGCGACTACGCCGCGCAGCTCCGGCGCCTCCACGCCTTCTGGCACCAGGCCGTCCTCCCTCGACCCGAGACCCGGTTCGAGAGCGTGGACCTCCGCTTCGACGGACAGATCCTCACGCGCGAGGCCCCGGCCAGCCACCCTTAGCTCCCCCACCCTTTCCCCCCACCCCCCAACACCATGCACGAACACGACCCCATCGTCGTCGGTGTGGACATCGGGACCACGAAGATCTGCGCCGTGGTCGCCGCCGCCGACGAGCACGACCGCATCAACATCCTCGGGGTCGGCGTGTCCGAGTCCGAGGGCCTCAACCGTGGCGTCGTCGTCAACATCGACAAGACCGTCGACGCCGTGAAGCGGGCGGTCCACGAAGCGGAGCGGATGGCCGACGCCGAGACGCGCGCCGTCGTCGTCGGCATCGCCGGCGACCACATCCAGAGCTTCCAGAGCCGCGGCGTCATCACCGTCGGCGGCCGCGACGGCGAGATCACGACGGCCGACGTCCAGCGGCTCCTCGAGGACACCCGCCACGTGGCCATGCCCGCCGACCGCGAGATCCTCCACGTGCTCCCGCAGGAGTTCATCGTGGACGGGCAGGACGGCGTGGCCGACCCCGTCGGCATGAGCGGCGTCCGCCTCGAGGCCAACGTCCACATCATCACCGGCCTGGTCAGCGCGGCCAAGAACGTCTACCGCTGCATCCAGAAGGCCGGCTACGAGGTGGCCGACATCGTCCTCGAGCCGCTCGCCTCCTCCCACGCCGTCCTCCACGACGACGAGCGGGAGGTCGGCGTCGCCCTCGTCGACATCGGCGGCGGCACCACCGACATCGCCGTCTTCGAGGACCGGACGATCCGGCACACCGCCGTCGTGGCCGTGGCCGGGAACAAGGTCACCGACGACATCCGCAAGGGGCTCGGCATCCTCCACGACCAGGCCGAGCGGCTCAAGCGGCAGTTCGGTGTGGCGCTCGTGGACCTCGTCGGCGAGGACCGGGAGATCACGATCCCCGGCATCGGCGGGCGGCCCGAGAAGAGCATCGGGCAGAGCACGCTGGGCCAGATCATCCAGCCGCGGCTGGAGGAGATCCTCGAGATCGTCGGCATCGAGATCAAGCGCTCCGGCTACGGCCGCCACCTCTCGGCGGGCGTCGTGCTCACGGGCGGCGGCGCGCTCATCCCCGGCACGGCCGAGCTCGCCGCCGAGGTGCTCGGGCTCGACGCCCGCGTGGGCCGGCCCATCGGGCTCGGCGGCGGCCTCGTCGAGGAGGTCTCGAACCCCCAGTTTTCGACGGCCGTCGGCCTCGTGCTCCACGGGCTCCGGAAGGGGACCGGCGGCGCGTCGCGACTCGCGGCCGACCTCGAGGGCACGGGCGACGGCTTCGCCGGCTCGGCCGAGAACCTCGTCGGCAAGATCGCGGGCCGGATGCGGAGCTGGTTCGACGAGCTCTAGCCGAACGGCCCAACCCTCAAGAAATCCTCACCAATCACTTGAACCGTGTGGAAGGCGCGTGGATAACCCGGCCGGCACCGTAACCGCAGGGTTGCGAGCTTAGGACGGGTCCCGCAGCGCCCCCCACGCCACACTCCCACCACCCTGGCGAACACACTCTCGGGAGGGACACCACCATGGACTTTACGAACCGGTTTTCATTCGACGACGGCGCGCAAGAGGAGGCCACGATCCGCGTCGTCGGCGTCGGCGGCGGCGGCGGCAACGCCGTCAACAACATGCTCACCAAGGGCATCGTCGGCGTCGAGTTCGTCGCCGTCAACACCGACGCGCAGGCGCTCCAGGCCAACGCCGCCTCGATCAAGATCCAGCTCGGCCGCGACCTCACGAAGGGGCTCGGCGCGGGCGCCCGCCCGTCGGTCGGCTCGGAGGCCGCCGGCGAGAGCCAGCGCGACATCGAGGCGGCGCTCGAGGGCTGCGACATGGTCTTCATCACGGCCGGCATGGGCGGCGGCACCGGCACCGGCGCCGCGCCCGTCGTCGCGCAGGTGGCGAAGAACATGGGCATCCTCACGGTCGCCGTCGTCACGCGGCCGTTCGACTGCGAGGGGCTCAAGCGGCGGAAGACGGCCGAGCAGGGCATCGGCGCGCTCCGCGAGGTCGTCGACACCCTCATCGTGATCCCGAACGAGCGGCTCCTCGACGTGGCCGACGACGACACCACGCTCGTCGAGGCCTTCGAGATGGCCGACGACGTGCTCTACAACGCCACGCGCGGGATCTCCGACCTCATCACGGTCCACGGCCTCATCAACCTCGACTTCGCCGACGTCCGCACCACGATGGTGGAGGGCGGCGCGGCGCTGATGGGGAGCGCCGTCGCGAGCGGCTCCGGCCGGGCCGAGAAGGCCGCGCACGAGGCGATCTCCTCGCCCCTCCTCGACGGCGTCGCGATCCGCGGCGCGCGGAACGTCCTCGTCAACATCACGGCGGGCCCGAGCCTCGGGATCCGCGAGGCCACGCAGGCCACGGCGGTGATCCAGCAGGAGGCCGGCGACGAGGCCGAGGTCATCTTCGGGACGGTCATCGACCCCGAGATGGGCGAGGACCTCCGCGTCACCGTGATCGCCACCGGCTTCGACCGGGAGGCGGCGGCACCGGGCGAGGCGGCGGCGTCCCCGCGCCTGCGTCGCACCGTCACGCTCGACGGCGGCCACGCCAATGCCCCCCGCTACAAGGGCGAGGCCAGCCTCCGCGAGCTCGACGTCCCCGCCTTCGAGCGCCGCACGCCGGTGCCGCCGTCCGAGCCCGAGGAGGAGGCCGTCCACGAGGTCGAGGAGACGCGCGCCCAAGGCGACGACGGCGACGACGGCGCGGACCGCCGCCCGCCGAACGTCCGCCGCCTCCACCACGGCGAGTTCGTCCGCGAGCGCCGCGAGCGCATCCGCAAGGACGACCCCGACGTGCCCGCCTTCCTCCGCAAGATGATGGACTGAGGGCCGGCGGCTCCGCGGGAGCCGATCCGCCTCCCCATTCCGACCGTCCGGCTGACGCACCTTTGACACCGCGACCCCGTAGCCTTCCGGCGTCCCCATGGACCGGGGGGCCGCGAGGCCGCCCGAGTCCCCCCGGACAACTTCGCCAGGGTTGTCCACGAGGCCCTGCCGCTTCTCCGCGCGGCGGGGCCTCACTCTGCCTCTGGCCCCCCTGCGCTGTCGTCGCGGCGACCGGCTTGGTGCATGCGGGCGGGCAGGGGGCCGTGCCGCCCTTGTATCCTATCAGGGGATCCCCTACCTTGGACCGGTCTTAACGACGCCTTAACGCGGCGTCGCGTGTCCCCCCCTTCATCCGCCACAAGGCTCATGACCCACCTCTACGCTCGCAGTGCCGGCCTCGTGCTGGCGCTGCTCCTGCTCGCAGGGACCGCCGCCGCGCAGACGCGCACCGTCAGCGGCACCGTGACCGACGCGGCCACGGGCGAGTCCCTCCCCGGCGTCAACGTCCTCGTCCAGGCCACCAACATCGGCACCACGACGGGGCTCGACGGCCGCTACGAGCTCGCCCTGCCCGACGGGCAGCGCACGCTCCTGTTCTCCTACGTCGGCTACCGCAACGAGACCGTCGAGGTCCCGCCGGACGCCACCACCATCAGCGTCGCGCTCGACGAGGACATCCTCGGCCTCGACGAGGCCGTCGTGACCGGCCTCGCCACGTCGGTGCAGCGCGCCAACCTCGCCAACTCCGTTGAGACGATCTCGGCGCGCGAGCTCGCGGAGGTGACGACGAACCAGACCCTCGACGGGGCCATCAACGGGAAGGTGACGGGCGCCGTCATCACGTCGTACACCGGCGCCCCCGGCGGCGGCATCTCCGTCAAGCTCCGCGGCATCACGACGATCAACGGCCGGAGCCAGCCGCTCTACATCGTCGACGGCGTGATCATCTCGAACGACGCCGTCTCCAACGGCGTCAACGCCGTCACGGCGGCGGCGGCCGGCGGCAACGCCTCCAGCCAGGACAACCCCGCCAACCGCATCGCCGACCTCTCGCCCGAGGACATCGAGTCCATCGAGATCCTGAAGGGCCCGAGCGCGGCGGCCATCTACGGCGCGCGCGCCTCCAACGGCGTCGTCATCATCACGACGAAGAAGGGCCGTGCCGGGCAGGGCGTCCAGCTCAGCTTCCAGCAGTCGCTCGGCTTCACGACGCTGGCCAACCCCATCGGCTCGCGGCAGTTCACCGAGGAGAGCGCGATCGCGCAGTTCGGGCCGTCGCCGCTCGACGACGACGCCACGCCCGAGGAGATCGCCGAGTTCGAGGCCGGCGTCGAGGCCATCCGCCAGCTCTACCGCCAGGGCCAGGCCGCCGGCTTCTACGACTACGAGCAGGAGCTCTACGGCAACGAGGGCCTCCTCTCGACGACGCAGATCTCGGCCGCCGGCGGCAACGACCGCACCACGTTCTTCATCTCGGGCCTCGTCAAGGACGACGAGGGGATCGTCGAGCGGACCGGCTACGAGAAGCAGTCGGCCCGCGTCAACGTGACGCACCGGTTCTCCTCGCGCGCCTCGCTCGACGTGACGTCGAACTACGTCCGCAGTGAGGCCCGCCGCGGGCTCACCGGCAACGACAACTCCGGCACCACGTTCGGCGTCTCGCTCACGGCCACGCCCAACTTCGTCGACCTCTTCCCGGATGGGAACGGGATCTACCCGGCCCACCCGTTCAACGCCTCGAACCCGCTCCAGACCCGGGACCTCGCCGACATCGGCGAGGAGACCCAGCGGTTCCTCGGCTCGGGCCGGTTCACGCTCAACCTCCTCCAGCAGGACAACCAGGCGCTCCAGGCCGTGGCCGAGGGCGGCGTGGACTACTACGGCCTCGCGCAGTCGTCGGTCTTCCCCGTCGAGCTCGTCTTCTACGAGGGCCAGGACCTCATCGGGCAGTCCATCCAGGGCCGGACGAACAACCTCAACACGAACTTCCGCGGCTCGCTCGTCCACTCCCTCGGCCTCCCCGAGAGCGACCTCTTCTTCACCACGCAGGCCGGCGTCACCGCCTTCGACCAGGACTTCGACCGGACCACGGCCGCCGCCGCCGGCATCATCCCGGGCCAGGAGAACGTGGACCAGGCCACCTCCCTCCAGACCGACCAGTTCCGCCTCTTCCAGCGGGACCGCGCCTTCTTCGGGCAGGAGGAGATCAACTGGGGCAACCGCATCATCGTGACGGGCGGCGTCCGCGCCGAGCGCTCCTCGCTCAACGGCGACGTCGGGAAGTACTACGCCTACCCCAAGGCCTCGGTCGCCTTCAACGTCACCAACTTCGACTTCTGGAACGTCTCGGCCGTGGACCTCCTGAAGTTCCGCGTCGCCTTCGGCCAGACGGGCAACACCGCCCCGTTCGGCTCGAAGTACACCACGTTCGGGCCCATCGCGATCGGCGGCAACATCGGCTCCCACATCAACCCGCAGCGCGGGGAGCCCGCCATCGAGCCGGAGCGGGCCACCGAGATCGAGGGCGGCGTCGACGTCTCGATCCTCGACGGCACCGCCAACCTCGAGTTCACGGTCTACCGCAAGGTGATCGACGACCTCGTGCTCACGCGCCAGCTCGAGCCGTCGTCGGGCTTCGCGACCGAGACCATCAACGCCGGCCAGCTCACCAACAACGGCATCGAGGTCGGGCTCAGCGTGATCCCGATCAACATGCCGGACTTCCAGTGGGTCTCCCGGACGAGCTTCTGGGCCAACCGCGCCGAGGTCACCGAGCTCGCCGTCCCCGCCTTCCAGACGATCGGCGGCGGCTTCGGCAACACGCTCGGCTCCATCCGCATCGAGGAGGGCGAGGCCCCCACCCAGATCGTCGGCATCGACGACACCGACGGCGACGGCGTCTCCGACGGCGTCTTCCAGCTGGGCGACGTGGCGCCGGACTTCCAGATGTCGTTCTTCAACGACTTCACGCTCTGGGACAACCTCCGCCTCACCGTCTTCGGCCACTGGAAGAAGGGCGGCGACGTGATCAACCTCACCGAGCTCCTCGCCGACCTCAACGGCACGAGCGTGGACTTCGACCAGAACGCCGGCACCCGCCTCGCAGCGCTCGGCGTCTCGGCCGCCCCGTTCGTCCAGGACGCCTCGTACTTCAAGCTCCGCGAGGTCGGCCTCTACTACACCCTCCCGGCCGAGCTCCTCGGCCCCGGCCTCGGCTCGGCCGTCCGCAACATCCGCATCGGCGCCTCGGCGAACAACGTGTTCACCATCACGCCCTACAAGAGCTACGACCCCGAGGTCCACAACTTCGGCGACTCGCCGGTCGCGACCGGCGTGGAGGTGACCCCGTTCCCCACCTCGCGCTCGTTCCTGTTCCACCTCGGATTCGGCCTCTAAGCACCCCCAGCCCCCCCCCCCCGATGAAGACCTACACCCTTCGTCTCGCGCTGGCGGTGCTCGTCGCCCTGACGTTCGCCGGCTGCGACCTCTTCGAGATCGACGACCGGCCCGATCCCAACGGGCCCAGCGTCGACGACATCCTCGACAACCCCACCGCGGAGAACATCTCGGCCGTCGCCATCGGCGTCGAGGCCTCCGCCCGCATCGACCTCAACCTCTACCTCGCCGACGTCGGCAACATCGGCCGGGAGCACTGGCGCTTCAGCGCCTCCGACCCCCGCTTCACCGGCGACCTCCTCGGCAAGGGGACCTCGGTCCTCGACGACAACACGTTCTACCTCACGCGCCCCTGGACGGCCCGCTACCGCACCATCCGGGACGCCAACGTGATGCTCGAGGCGCTCGGCCTCAACACCACGCTCTCCGACGACCAGAAGGCCGACGCCCGCGGGTTCGCGAAGACGTGGAAGGCCTACCAGTACCTCCTCAACCTCAACCTCACCTACCAGAACGGCATCCGCTTCATCGGGCCGGGCGACGACGGGCCGGGCCCCCTCGTCGGCTACGACGAGGCGCTCAACCAGATCGCCGCCCTCCTCGACGAGGCGGCCGGCGACTTCAGCGGGTCCGCCAGCTTCTTCTTCCCGACGACGCTGAGCGTGGACTACGCCGCATTCAACCGCGCCCTCGCCGCCCGCGTGGACCTCTACCGCGAGGACTACGCCGGCGTCTTCGACGCGCTCGACGACTCGTTCCTCGACGCCGACGGCGACCTCTCGGCAGGCGCCTACCACGTCTTCTCGTCGGGCTCGAACGACTTCCTCAACCCGTTCTTCCTCCCGCCCGACGCCGACGGCGACCTCATCCTCGCGCACCCCAGCTACGTGGAGGACATCGAGGACGGCGACGAGCGGATCTCGAAGGTGTTCGACCGCGGCAGCGCCACCACCGTCGACGGCCTGACGTCGCAGTACGGGTTCTTCGTCTACAAGTCGGGGTCCGACCCGCTCCCGATCATCACGAACGCGGAGCTGGTGCTCATCCGGGCCGAGGCCCGCGCCCAGACCGGCGACGTGGACGGCGCCATCAGCGACCTCAACGTCATCCGCAACGCCGCCGGCCTCGACGACTACGACGGGGACGCCACCCAGGCCGCCGTCCTCGACGAGGTGCTCTTCCAGCGACGCTACGAGCTCTACGGCGAGGGCCACCGCTGGGTCGACGTCCGCCGCTTCGGCCAGCTCGACACGCTCCCCATCGACCGCGAGGGGGACGACGTGTGGGTGCAGTTCCCGATCCCGCAGAACGAGAACGTCTGACGCCGCTCGCATCGGCGAGACCCGGGGCCGGATGGACCACCATCCGGCCCCGTCTTTTTTCCGGTGCACGCGGGTCGGAGAGAGGGCCCGATCATCGGTCCCCCTTCCCACCTGCCGCCTCTGCCATGCCGACCCAGCGCCTCGACGGCATCCCGGGCTTCTCCATCGACCGCGTCGCCGCCGCCGCGGGCGACGACCCGGACGTCCTCCGGCTCGAGAACCTCGACACCGACCTCCGGCCGCCGCCGTCGGTCCTCGCCGCCACGCGCGCGGCGTTGGACGACGACGACGCCAACAGCTACCTCCCGTTCGTCGGGCGGACGGCGCTCCGCGAGGCCGTCGCCGCGCACGTGAACCGGACGGCGGGGACGGCCTACACGGCGCGGCACGCTGTCGTCACGTGTGGCGCCACCGAGGGGATGCTCGACGCCCTCCTCGCCCTCACCGACCCCGGCGACGAGGTGATCCTCACGGACCCGACCTACGCGGGCATGATCTACCGCGCCCGCCTCGCCGGCTGCACGACGCGGCTCGTCCCCTTCATCGAGCGCGGGGGGGCGTGGTGGCTCGACCTCGACGCGCTCCGTGCCGCCGTTACGCCCCGCACGCGCGTCGTCTTCCTGATGAACCCCTCGATGCCGTCGGGCGCCGTGCTGAGTGCGGAGGCGTGGGCGGCGGTCGCCGAGCTGTGCCGGGCGCACGACCTCTGGCTGCTCTACAACGCGGCGATGGAGCCGATCCTCTTCGACGGCCGGCCCCTCGTCCACCCGGCCGGGTTGGAGGGGATGGCCGAGCGGACGCTCACCGTCGGCTCCGTCTCCAAGGTGTACCGGATGATCGGGTGGCGCGTGGGCTGGGTGGTGGGGCCGGCGGCGGTCCTGGACGACGTGGCCCGCGTCCACACCTACAACTGCGTCTCGCCCACGGGCATCGCCCAGCCCGGCGCCCTCGCCGCCCTGACCGACCCCGACGGCGGCGTGGCCGTGGCCGTGGCCGAGTGGGAGCGTCGCCGCGACGTCGTCGGAGAGCAGCTCGACGGCTACCCGATGATCCAGGCGGCCGGCGGCTGGAGCCAGCTCCTCGACGTGGCGGCGCTCGGCCTCGGCGGGTTCGAGGCGTCGCGGCGCCTGCTCGCCGCGGGCCGCGTTGCCGCGACGCCCATGCGCGATTGGGGGGAGGCCTACGGCGACCGCTTCGTGCGCCTCGTCTTCAGCAACGAGCCGGTGGGACGGCTCGCGACGCTGGGGGAGCGGGTGCGCCGGGCCCT
>JAWWCA010000034.1:0-20598 GCA_033720695.1 Rubricoccaceae bacterium | reverse complement strand
GGAAGTGTTCGGCGGGGAATCCTGCCAGCCCCGCCGCCTCACGCTCGTCCGCCCGGAGGGCGGAGAGCAACGTAAAAAAACCGCCGTAGGCCGCGTCCACGTGAAGCCGGGAGCCATACCGACGCAGCAGCGGGAGCGCGTCGGCGATGGGGTCGACGGCGCCGAGGCCGGTCGTCGCAGCGGTCAGGACCACGGTGCCGATGCGGCCGGTCCTGAGCGCCGCCTCGAGCGCGCCCAGGTCGATGCGGCCTTCGGGCGTGGCCGGGATGGCATGGGCGTCCAGCCCGAGCACCTCGGCCATCCGGGCGTGCGTGTAGTGGGCGTCGGCCGAGAACGCGACGGCCTTCGCGGGGTGGAGCTGCCGCGCCACCCAGAGCGCCTCCAGGTTCGCGACGGTCCCGCCGCCGGTGAGATGGCCCAGCGTCTCCTCGGGCAGGCCGAACATCGCCGCGAGGTCGGCCACGACCTCCTTCTCCATCGCGCCCGTCGGCGGGCCGCCGTCGAGGGCGTGGTTGTTCGGGTTGACGCGCAGGGCCGCGGCGTAGGCGGCGACAGCCACCGGGTGCGGCGGCTTCAGCATCTGCCCGGCGTAGCGGGGGTGGAAGAAGGGGTAGTTGCCGCCGTCGTCGCCCGCCGGCGCGGTGAGGCGCGCGAGGTAGCGGTCGAGCGCCGCGGCCAGCCGGTCCTCGTCCACGGCCTGGCTCGGGTGCCGCTCAACTGGCCCGAACGACGCCTCCCACCCGTCGAGCGCGTCGTTTGCGCGGTCGAGGAGGCGGCGGAGGTCGGGGTAGCGTCTGCTCATGACCCGCCCCTCCACCGGGTCACCCTGAGCGCAGCGAAGGAACGACGCCGGATAGGCCGGTGGCCTGATGGACCCATCGTCGTACCGGGGCCAGATCCTTGCCCGCTTTCGCTGGGACCGGTCCGCTCCGGACGCCGAGATGTGGACGGGTTGCAGATCACGCGGTGACGGGGGTCGTGGCGGGCGTGACCGTCGCCTCGGCCGGCGGGGGTGCCGCGCGGCGCGTGGTGAGGGCGAGGCCCACGAGGCCGCCCACGATGAGGCCGAGGGCGATGAGCTGCGACTGCGAGAGCCCGAAGGCCACGAGCGGGTTGACCCGGATGAACTCGATCGTGAACCGCTCCAGCCCGTTGAGGACGAGGTAGAGCGAGAACAGCCACCCCGCCTTGAACGGGTGCTTCCGCACCAGCCACAGCCCCATGAAGAGCAGCGTGCACAGGGCGAACTCGTAGAGCATCGTCGGGAAGACCCCGGTGGGGTTGGCCAGGGCGCACTCCTCGCCGCGGACCTCGGCGTTGAACGCGACCGGGTTCACGTCGAGGATGTTGCGGGGGAACGTCTCGCTCCAGAGGAAACCGGGGACCCACGCCGGCTTGTTGGCGAGCGAGGAGCAGACGCCCCAGTCGCCGTCGCCGGCGAGGTAGCAGCCGAGGCGGCCGATGCCGTAGGCGAGCATGAGCCCCGGCGCGGCGGCGTCGGCCACGCGCGGGACCGCGAGCCCCTTCTTCCGGACGTACCACGCGATCGCGATCCCGGCGCAGAGGAGGCCGCCGTAGAACGTCAACCCCGCCGGGCTCAGCAGCATCCCGAGCGGGTTCTGGACGAACGCGTCCCAGTAGTCGATGATGTGGAACAGCTTGGAGCCCGCGATGCCGAAGCCCGCCGCCATGAGCATGAGCGTCCACACCAGCACCGACGGGCTCGCCTTCACGACGCGCTCGCGCCCCTTCGCGTCCTTCTCCTTCGCCGCCACGGCCGGGAGCAGCCCGCCGTTGTACATCCGGTCGAGCTCCCGCTTCGTCAGCGCCGTCGCCGTGACGATGGCGATGGCGACCATGAGCCCGAACGAGTAGAGCGGGAGCGGGAGCTCGATCCCGAAGAGGTCCCGGAAGAGGTCGGTGAGGCGGGGGTACATGGGTCGGTTGACGCGGGATGACGTGACACCTGACGCCCCTCCCGGTACGGAGGTACCGAAGGAGCTCACGCGTCACGCGTCAGGGCTCCAGAAGGTGAGGCGCAGAGACGGAACGCAGCGCGTCCGCGATGTCGTCGAAGGGGACCTCCTGCTGCTCGGAGGTGTCGAGGTCGCGGACGGCGGCGGCGCGGGCGGCGAGCTCGTCGGAGCCGACGATGACGGCGTGGCGGGCGCGCTGGCGGTTGGCCTCCTTCATCTGCGCCTTCATCGAGCGGCCCTGGAGGTCGTAGAGCACGGCCAGCCCGGCGGCGCGGAGGCGCTGCGCCTCGGCGAAGGCCCACCGGTGCGCCTCCTCCCCGAGCGCGACGAGGAACGCGTCGGGGCGCGCCGCCTCGGCGAAGGCGTAGCCGTCGGCCTGGAGGGCGAGGAACAGCCGCTCGAAGCCGGCCGCCCAGCCGAACGCCGGCACCGGCGCCTTCCCCCCCACCATCTCGGCGAGCCCGTCGTACCGGCCGCCGGCCGCGAGCGCGCTCTGCGCCCCGAGCGCGTCGCTCTCCAGCTCGCACACGAGGCCGGTGTAGTAGTCGAGCCCGCGCACGAGCAGCGGGTCCTCGACGAACGGGATGCCGAGGCCGTCGAGCCGCGCCTTCACGGCGTCGAAGTGGGCGCGGTCGGCGTCGGCGAGGAACTGGGGGAGGCGGGGGGCGTCGGCGACGAGCGCCCGCTCGTGCTCCTCCTTGGTGTCGAGGATGCGGAGCGGGTTGGTCTCCAGCCGCTGGCGGCTGGTCTCGGAGAGGCGGTCGCGGTGCGGCGCGAAGTGGTCGCGGAGGGCGTCGCGGTAGCGGGCCCGGGCCTCGGCCCCGCCGAGGGAGTTGAGGCGGAGGCGCGTCGCAGTGAGGCCGAAGGCGTCGTAGACAGCGCGGAGGCAAGCCATCGCCTCGGCGTCGGCCGCGGGCGCGTCGCTGCCCAGCACCTCGACGCCGAACTGGTGGAACTGCCGGAACCGCCCCTTCTGCGGCCGCTCGGCGCGGAAGCACGGGCCGACGTAGTAGAGCCGCTGCGTGCCGCCGCGCTGGCCGAGGTGGTGCTCGAGGTAGGCCCGCATCACGGGCGCGGTGACCTCCGGGCGCATCACGTAGTCCTCGTCCTCGCGGGGGACGACGAACATCTCCTTCTGCACGATGTCGGTGGTCTGCCCGACGCCCCGCGCGATGAGCCCGAGGGGTTCAAGCACCGGTGTCCGGATCTCCTCGAACCCGAACCGCGCCATCACCTCGCGCACGGTGCGCTCGGCCTCGCGCCACGCGGCGCTGCCGGGGACGAACTGCCCCCCGGACGTCTGGGCGTCGGGGAGCACGTCGAAGGTGCCGCGGACGGACTGGAACATGGAGGAGGGTGGATCGGAGAGGGTGGAGGGGGCCGGCCGCGGTCCTCCACCTCTCACTAGCCGATGTCCTCCTCGCCCTCGCGAAACGCGGCGAGAACGGCGTCGGCGTCGGCGGCTTGGAGGAGGCGGTCGCGGAAGGCGTCGCGGTTCATCAGGCGCGAGATGCGGCTGAGGAGCCGGACGTGGGTGCTCCGCTCGTCCTCCGGCCCCACGAGCAGGAAGACGAGGCGGACAGGCTGCCCGTCGAGGGCGCCGTAGCTCACCGGCTCGGACGTGACGGCGAACGCTGCCACGGTGTTGGAGACGGCGTCGGTGCGGGCGTGCGGGAGGGCCAGCCCTTTGCCGACCCCCGTGGACATCACCGCCTCGCGGGCGAGGACCGCCTCGCGGACGCGCCCGAGGTCGCGCACGGCCGGGGCCCCGTCGAGGAGGGCCACGACGGCTTCGATGGCGCCGTCCTTGTCCGTCACGGGGAGCCCTACCCGCACCCGCTCGGGCGCAAGCAGACTGGCGACGGAGAGCGCATCGGCGCGGAGCATATCTCGTGGGGTCGGCGGTGCAGAGGGGACGCGGAAGATACGGGGGCGAGTTCCGGCCGGCGGGAGAATTGCCGGTGGACGGCGCCCAGACCGCATCCCCGGGGCGCATCCCCGGCGCCCCCCCAGACGCTACCGCTCCCCCTCCGCGACGCGGAGCCGCCCGAGCACGGACGCCATGTCCTCCGGGAGCGGAGCCTCGAAGCGGAGGTCGTCGCCCGTGGCGGGGTGTTGGAAGCCGAGCGTGTGGGCGTGGAGGGCCTGCCGCGGCATCTGCCCCCAGAGGTTCTGGACGAACTGCCGCCGCCGCTGGGTGTCGGGCCCGGAGCGGATCCGGTCGCCGCCGTAGGTGGCGTCGTTCAGGAGCGGGTGGCCGAGGTGGAGGGCGTGGACGCGGATCTGGTGCGTCCGCCCCGTCTCCAGCCGGAACCGGACGAGGGCGGTGTGGGCGAAGGCCTCGACGGTCTCGTAGTTCGTCGCGGCCCACTTCCCCTGCCCCTCGGGACGGACGGCCACGCGCTTGCGGTCGCGCGGGTCGCGGCCCAGCCACGTCTCGACGCGGCCGGCGGGCGGGTCGGGCACGCCCCACACGAGGGCGAGGTAGCGCCGGCGGATCGTCCGGTCCGCGAACTGCGCCGCGAGCGCCGCGTGCGTCGCGTCGTCCTTGGCCACGACGAGGAGGCCGGAGGTGTCCTTGTCGAGGCGGTGGACGAGGCCGGGCCGGACCGTCGGGTCGCCCTCGAAGCGCGGCCCGGCGGACGCCGTCGAGAGGCCCAGGTCGTCGTCCTCGCCCTCGTCCTCGTCGAGGTCGTCCGCCGAGACGGGCCCGGCGCCGACGTGGTGGAGCAGCGCGTTGACGAGGGTCCCGCCGCGGTGGCCGTAGGCCGGGTGCACCACCATCCCCGCCGGCTTGTCCACGACGAGCAGCCAGTCGTCCTCGTAGACGACGGCGAGCGGGATGGGCTCGGGGACGACCTCGAGGGGCGGCGGCCGGAGCACGCGGCACACGATCCGGTCCCCGGGCTGGACGGGGTACGACGGCTTCGGCTGGGTCTCTCCGTTCACCGTCACCCGCCCGTCCTTGATGCCGCGCTGCACCTTCGAGCGCGTCACGTTCGGCAGCTTGCCCGTGAGGTACTGGTCGAGGCGCACCCCCGGCTCCTGCCCCGGCGGCACCGCGACCTCGACGAGGGTCTCCTGCGTCTCTTCAGGCAACCGTCTGACCGGATGGGAGGGTGAGCGTCCCGAACGTCGCCACCGCGTCCAGCGCCGCGTCCAGCTCGTCGTCGCTGTTGTACGCGTGGGCGGCGAAGCGGAGCTTGCGGTCGCGGAGCGAGACGTGGACGTCGCAGTCGAGAAGGTGGGCGTGGAGCGCCTCCGGCTCGGGGTGCTCGACGGTGACGATGCCGGAGGCGTGGGCGGGGTCGTCCGACCCGAAGCGGGCGAGGCCGAGTCGGGCGAGGCCCTCGGCGAGGCGGGCGGCGTTTCCGAGCACGCGCTCCTCCACCCACGCCGGACCGGTGTCGAAGTGGAGGCCCAGCGCGGCGTCGAGGGCGACGAGGGCGGCCGTCGCCGGCGTGCCGACGTGGTAGCGCGTGGCGTCGGGGTGGAAGGCGTCGGTGACGGCGCCGAAGTCGTCCCAGTCCACGGGGCCGTTGAGCCAGCCGCGCACCGGGCGGAGTCGCTCCTGGAGGGCCTCGGTGACGTAGACGAAGGCGCTCCCCTGCATCGACAGCATCCACTTCTGGCCCCCGCTCGACAGGAAGTCCACGCCCGTCCGCACCACGTCGAGGCGGAGCGCCCCGAGCCCCTGGATCGCGTCCACGGCGAGGACGACGCCCCGGCTGCGGCAGAGGGCCGAGAGCGCGGCGAGGTCGCAGCGGGCACCGGAGAGGAACTGGACCCAGGAGACGGCGAGGACGCGGGTCTCCGGCCGCAGCGCCGCCTCGACGGCCTCGACGGTGACCACCCCGCCCTCTGATGGCACCACGTCGACCTCGACGCCGTAGCGCTCCCGCACGCCCAGCCACGGCTGGCGGTTCGCGGGGAACTCGCAGGCGGGCACCGCCACGCGGTCGCCCGGCCGCCACGGGTAGCCGAGGGCGAGCACGTTGAGGCCGTGCGACGTGCTCGGCACGTAGGCGACGCGCTCGGGGGCGCACCCGAGAAGCCGGCCGAGGCGCGCCCGCCCCCGCTCCAGGACCGGCGCCGCGTCGGCGTAGTTGTTCGGGTTGAGGCGGTGGCGCTCGTCCAGGAACCGGTGCACGGCCTCGATCACGGGCCCCGAGAGCGGCCCCGTGGCGGCGTGGTCGAGGTAGGCGAGGCGCTCGGTGTGGGGAAAGTGAGCGCGGAGGGTGCTGAGCTCCATGGCGATCGGGCGACCGTGGGATCGAACGTCGGGGATGGCGGGGGCGTCGAGACCCGAGGGCCAGGGTACCCCCCACCGGAGGACCCGATCCCGGGGCAGCCCGGTTCCCGTCACCGGTCCTCCTGCTCACGCTCCCGGCGCTCTTCGGGCGACTCCTCGGCGGCCTCCTCGGCGGCGTCCTCCACCATCTCGGCGCCCTGCGCCTCGTCCTCGGCGTCGGCCTCCGGGGTCGCCTGCTCCCGCTCCCGGTCGGGTTCGTAGGCAAACGTCACCGCGATGGGGAAATGGTCGCCGCCGATGCTCTCGAGGCGCTGGAGGTCGACGAGGGTGAGGTCGTCGGAGTGGAAGACGTGGTCGAGCGGGTAGCGGAGGTACCAGTGGTCGGCGTGGAAGGTGGCGAAGAGGCCGCGTCCGATCCGGGGGTCGAGCAGCCCGGAGAGCTCCTGGAACAGCCGCGTCGTGCGGCTCCACGCCACGTCGTTGAGGTCACCCCCGACGACGATAGGCGGCTGGAGGTCTTCGATGGCGTGCGCCGCGAGGACGAGCTCGGCGTCGCGCCAGGTCGAGTTCTGCTGAATGTCGGGCCGCGGCGGCCGCGGGTGGAGGAAGACGAACTGGACGGTGTCGCCGCTGGGCAGCCGGGCCCGCGTGAACACGCTCGGCACCGTCGGCTCGGTGAGGTGCTTCACCTCGGTGTCCACGAGGGGGAAGCGGGAGTAGACCACCATGCCGTAGGTGTCGTCCTGGGGCTGCTCGATCCGGTGCGGGTAGTCGTCGTGGAGGGCGCGCATCTGCTCGGCCCACCACGCGTCCGTCTCCACGGCCGCGATCACGTCCGGCTCGGCGGCGCGCACGACGCGCTCCCAGCGGTCGAAGGCCCGGTTCTCCATCAGCACGTTCGAGATCACGAGCCGGAACCTCCGGTCGTCCGGGACGCCGTCCGACGCGCCGACGGTCTGCTGGGCGGCGAGCGGGGTGTAGGGCCACATCCGGACGCCCTGGATCCCCACGCCGAGGCCGAGGAGGACGAAGACGACCCACTCGACCGGCCGCGCCTCGGTCAGCCCGAGGTTGACGAGGCCGTAGAGCGCCAGCACCCCGAGCATGGCCACGGCGATCTGGGCGCGGGGGAAGTCCCAGATGCGGATCCACCAGAAGGGGGCCCGGAGGAGCGGCAGCACCGTGATCAGGACCAGGAAGCCTGCGAGGACGAGCAGGACCAGCTTGGCGACCTGGATCACAGCGTGAGGACGGGGTGGCGAGAGAGGGGGCAATACCCAACGCCAGGGCCTGAAAGAAGGTCCGGCGAGGGGCGACGGCCGCTGGGCGTCAGGCGCGGAAGAACTGCTTGCCGGCGAGCTGGCGGACGAGGCCGCGGAACTCCAGGTTCAGGAGGTACACGAGCGCCGTCGGCGCGTCGAGGCCGGTGTCGGCGCAGAGCGTGTCGAGGGGCACGGGCTCGGGGCCAAGCGCCTCGTACAGCCGGGCCTCGACGCGGTTGAGGTCCGGCGCCTCCACCGCCGTCGCCGCCGCCGCGCCTGGCGCGACCGGCCCGAGCACGTGTTCGAGGTCCTCCAGCACCTCGTCCACCCGCGTCACGAGCGCGGCGTAGCCGCGGCGGACGAGCCGGTTCGTCCCCTCCATCTCGGAGAACAGCGGCGCGGGCACGGCCCACACCTCGCGGTTCTGCTCCAGCGCCATCATCGCCGTGATGAGGGCGCCGCCGGTCTCCCGCGCCTCCACGACGAGCGTGCCGAGGGAGAGGCCCGAGATGATCCGGTTCCGGCGGGGGAAGTTGCCGGCGTCGGGCTCGGCGCCGAGGGGGAACTCGGAGACGACGGCGCCGGCCTCGCCGTCGAGGATCTGGCGGACGAGGCCGCCGTGGCGCGAGGGGTAGATGCGGTCCACGCCCGAGCCGAGGACGGCGACGGTGCGCCCGCCCGCCGCGAGGGCCGCCCGGTGCGCCGCCCCGTCGATGCCGTAGGCGAGGCCGCTGACGACGGTGAGGCCGCGGCCCGCGAGGTCACCCGCGAGGTGCTCGGCCGCCCGCTTCCCGTAGGCCGTCGCCTTGCGCGTGCCCACGACGGCGACGGCGCGCTCGTCCTCGGGTCCGAGCCGCCCGCGCACCCAGAGGAGCGGCGGCGGGTCGTAGATGCGCCGGAGGAGGGCCGGGTAGCGGGGGTCGTGGAGCGTGACGAGCGCGGCCCCCACGTCGGCGGCGCGGCGGAACTGCCGGTCCACCTCGGCCTCGTCGCGGAAGGCGGCCACGGCCTCGGCCGTCTGGCGCCCCACGCCGTTGGCCGCGGCGAGCTGGCGGGGCGAGGCCCGGCGCACCGCCGTCGCCGAGCCGAACCGGGCGAGGAGCGCGCGCAGCCGGCCCGGCCCCACGCCCGGCACCAGCGAGAGGGCGACGAGCGCCCGCTGCTCCTCGGGGTCGGCCGGGGCCACGGACGGCGCCTCGTTCGAAAACAATGGCATGGGAACGCACAGAGGAAGCTCGGCGCAGGATACGGACGGGCGGCGTTACGCCTCCTCCCTCGCCCCCTGCACCTCGCGCCAGAGCGCCTCCTTGAGCCGGTCGAGCCCCTGGTGCGCCACGGCCGAGATCGGCAGCACCTCGACACCGTCCGGGAACTGGGCGCGGGCCTCGGCCACCCACGCGTCGAGGAGGTCGGGCGGGACGAGGTCGGTCTTGGAGAGGGCCACGAGGCGGGGCTTGTCGAGGAGGTCGGGGCTGAACGCCTCCAGCTCGCCGAGGAGCGTCTCGTACTGCGCGCCGGGCGCGTCGGCGTCGGCGGGGACGACGAAGAGGAGGACGGCGTTGCGCTCGACGTGCTTGAGGAAGCGGTGGCCCAGCCCCTTCCCCTCGCTGGCGCCCTCGATGAGGCCGGGGATGTCGGCCATGACGAACGAGCGCCAGTCGCCGAGGTAGACCATGCCGAGGTTGGGCTCGAGCGTCGTGAAGGGGTAGTCGGCGATCTTGGGCTTGGCCGCCGAGAGGGCGCTGACGAGCGTGCTCTTGCCCGCGTTCGGGAGGCCGACGAGGCCGACGTCGGCGAGCAGCTTGAGCTCGAGGACGACGTCGCGCTCCTCGCCCGGCTCGCCGGGCTGCGCGTAGCGCGGCGCCTGGTTCGTGGCGCTCTTGAAGTGGGTGTTGCCGAGGCCGCCGCGCCCCCCCTGCGCGAGGACGACGCGCTCGCCGGCCTCGGTGATCTCGCCCAGCACCTCGCCGGTCTCGGCGTCGCGGGCGACCGTCCCGAGGGGGACCCGGAGGACGACGTCGCCGCCGCTCTTGCCGGTCTTGGTGGCGCTCTTGCCCGGCTCCCCGTTCGGGGCGAAGTGGTGGCGGTTGTAGCGGAGGTCGAGGAGGGTGTAGAGCCCGGCGTCGCCTTCGAGGAGGACGGAGCCGCCGGCCCCGCCGTCGCCGCCGTCGGGCCCGCCCTTCGGCTCGTACTTGGCCCGTCGGAAGTGGGCCGAGCCGGCGCCCCCCTTCCCGCTGCGGACCGAGACTGTGACGTAGTCGACAAACTTCATGGGCGTGTGGCGTGCTGCTGGCGGTGTGGTGCGTGAATCGCCGGGCGGCGTCCGGCGTTCGCGAAAGATCGTCCCGGCGGCGCCCCGCCGCAGGTAGCTTCTCGCGAACCCGGCCTTCCCCACGTCTTCCGCACCGTTCCATCAAGAAGCACGTCACCATCTACACCGACGGCGCGTGCAGCGGCAACCCCGGCCCCGGCGGCTGGGCGGCGCTCCTGCGCTACGGCGCCCGCGAGCGCGTGCTCACCGGCCACGCCGAGGACACGACGAACAACCGGATGGAGCTGACGGCCGTGGTCGAGGCCCTCGCCGCGCTCACCGAGCCCGTCGCCGCCGCCGTCCACACCGACAGCGCCTACATCGCGAACGCCTTCAACGAGGGCTGGATCGACGGCTGGCAGCGCCGGGGCTGGACGACGGCCGACAAGAAGCCGGTCAAGAACCGGGACCTCTGGGAGCGCCTCCTCGCCCTCACCGCCCGCCACGACGTCCGCTTCGTCAAGGTCAAGGGCCACGCCGACGACGCCCTCAACAACCGCGTGGACGGCCTCGCCGTGGCCGCGCTGAACGAAGGGCGCGAGGCCCGCGTTGGCTCCTAGCGCCGCCGGGCGGCCCCTCCTGCTCGGCGGCCCTCCGCCATGCCCCGCCCCGATCCCCGCACCCGCCGCAGCCTGGAGGTCCGCCGCTCGGGCATCCATGGCAAAGGCGTCTACGCGACGGGGCCCATCCCGGCCGGCACCCGCCTGATCGAGTACCGGGGCGAGCACATCTCGCACGCGGAGGGCGACCGCCGCTACCCCGTCGAGGAGGGCGTGCCCCACCACACCTTCCTCTTCGTCCTCGACGAGGACACGGTGATCGACGGCGCGCGCGGGGGCAACCTCTCGCGGTGGATCAACCACTCGTGCGACCCCAACTGCGAGTCCGTCTGGGAAGACGGCCACGTCTACGTCGACGCCGTCCGCGACCTCGCGCCGGGCGAGGAGCTCACGATGGACTACCACCTCGTGGCCGAGGAGCCGCACACGGCGGCACTGGCGCGGGAGTACCCCTGCCGCTGCGGCGCCCCCGCCTGCCGCGGCACCCTCCTCGGCGAGAACCGATGAGCGGGAGGCCCGGAGGGGAGGCGTCGGCGCGGGTCGAGGCCCGCGCATGATGTCCGCAGACGGGGGGCGGTGCGGCGAGGGGACGCTCCTGGGCTACGGCCTCGGCCGGCGGAAGGTGACGGGGAGCGCGAACCGCGCCTCCACCGCAGGCCCCCAGCACGGCTGCCGGGCCGGCCGCCACGCGAGCGGCCGGACCAACCGGACGGCCGCCGAGTCGAGCGCGGGGGTGAGGCCCCGGGCGACCTCGACCGCGTCGGTGGTCCCGTCGGCCCGGACGATGAACCGGACGATCACGCGGCCCTCGGTGCCGTCCCCGTCGGAGGGGTACGCGGCCGGGGCGAGGAGGGCGCCGAGGGAGTCGGTGCCGACGACGGGCTCCGGCGGGGACTCGCCGCACGCGATCCACTCGCACTGGGCCCGGCAGGCGGCGACGGAGTCGGCCGAGACCGGCAGCGGGAGCGGCGCCTGTGCCCCGGCCGACCCCGCGAGAGCCCCTGCGACGAGGGCGATCAGCGGGACGACGCTCAGGCTTCGGGCGCGCATGGGTCGAGGGACATCGGGTCGGAAGGGCGCGAGAGGGGACGGCATCGAAACGGGCCGAGCCACCGGCACATTGCATCCGGCGCCTCGACGCCGGGCGGGCGCCCGCTCGACCCGAGAGGGGCGCCCGGGATGGCTGGCCGTGCCCTGAGGACGGGGCTACCCGTCCTCAGGGAACACGTCCCGTAGCCTCTTTTCCATCTCGGCCGCAATCGTGGCGCCGTTCTCTCCGCGCCCCTTGAGCCGTTCGATGATCGAGCGGTAGCTCTCCAAGTCGCGGTCCTGACTCAGCTTGAACGTGGTGTCCAGATCGGTCACCTCGACCTCGAAGGCCACGATCTGCCGGACGAGCCTCGCCGTCAGGCGCGAGGGCAGGTTGTCGTACACGGTGGGCGACGCGGCGTCGCCGTCCTCGAAGTAGAGGGTGAGCTCCCGGAGCATGTCCTCGAGGGCGGCGGCATCGAGGAAGCGGATGGTGCCCCGGGCGTGGACGCTCATGTAGTTCCACGTCGAGGGCGTCTGCGGGTCCCTGTACCAGGTGCCGCTGACGTAGGCGTGGGCGCCCGAGAAGACCACGAGGACGCGCTCGTTCTGCACGAACGCCTTGTGGTGGTCGGTGCCTCGCATGAGGTGGCCTCGGAGCCGGGTCCGGCCGTCCCGCTCTTCCATGAACACGGGCACCTGCGTGGCAACGGGGCCGCCGTCCGCGCCGCATCCGATCAGGAACGCGAACGGGTGCTCTCGGACGAACGCGGCGATCACGGCGGGATCGCGCTCCTTGTGGTAGGGGAGATCGTACATAGGCCGCTGATTCCCACTCAGCGCTGTGGCCGTTCACCTCACAGGTCTAACATGAAGCCACTCACCCGCGCCGGGCAGTGTGGCCGTCGATGATGGCAAAGTAGACGCCGAGGCCGAGACAGGCAAGGCGGTGCAGCCCGGCGTCGGCGTGCTGCGGTGGGTTAGGCCGCCCTCGCGAGCGCTCCCAACTCCTCCTTCAACCCGCGTGGGTCATCGAGGCCGAGGCCTGCCTCAGCGAACGCACGTGATGCCTCCTGGTCGCCGAGTTGTCGGTGGATCCGCGCCATCGTTAGCGCGGCTCTTGTCGGTGTGTAGGGGTACCACGGCGAGACCGGCCACCCACGCCGGAGGTCTTCAAGCGTGATGAGCGCGGCCAAGTCACGGAGCGCGCGCACCCGCTGAAACTCCGGCTCCCCCTGCGCGCGGAACGTCTCGGCGAGTCGCTGAGCAGCCGAGCGTCCTTCGTCGAGCGCCCATGAGTCGTCCGGTTGACCCGGCGCGGCGAGCGTCCGGCGGAACTCCGATGCTTCCGGCTCCACGTCAGCCGCGCCGGCCGGAGGGCTGCCGCTGGTGAGCGGGAGGAACGTGGGATGGACGCCGAGTTCGACGCAGCATCGCGTGCCGTACTTGTCCGTCCGCACGGCGACGGAGTGCACGACTTCTCCGAGGTTTCGGTAGAGGCGTCGGCCGCTCCCCTTGAACCCGAAGCCGCGAAGCTCTGGAATCCAGTCATCGCGGAGCAATGCGAGGAAGGCGTCTTTAGCGGGCACAGAGGTTGGGCGGCCTAACCAGTGCTTCAGCGGCGTGGTTGCAGCATAACGCATTCCTCAGCTAGGCCGCAACTGCGGCACCGGATCTAACCGGAGGCTGTGGAATCCTCGGTTCCAGGCGGCATCCTACGCCACCGGAGAGGTCGAAATCTGCGCGCGGCCCTTGTGCGGCGTGTAGGGCGGCGGCTCTAGCTTTCCCCGCCGCCGCCCTCCCCCCATGCACGCCCTCCTCCGCCTCGCCCACGGCATCGACCGCGTCAGCGCCCGCGTCGGGCGGGCGACGGGGTGGCTGGTGCTCGCGATGGTGCTCGTCGGCGCCCTCGGCGCGGTGCTGCGGTACGTCGGCCGGCCGCTCGGCCTGAGCCTCGCGCTCAACGCCTTCTCGGAGGCGCAGTGGTACCTCTTCAGCGCCGTCTTCCTCCTCGGCGCGGCGTGGGCCCTCGCCGAGGACGCGCACGTCCGCGTGGACGTGCTCTACGGCCGCCTCGGCCCGCGCCGCCGCGCCCTCATCGACCTCGCCGGGACGCTCCTCTTCCTCCTCCCCTTCTGCTGGCTGATGCTGTGGGCCACGTGGCCGGCCGTCGCGGCGTCGTGGGCCGTCCGCGAGGTGTCGCCCGACCCCGGGGGGCTGCCGCGCTGGCCCATCAAGGCGCTCGTGCCCGTGGCGTTCGTGCTCCTCTTCGTCCAGGGCGTCTCGCAGGCCCTCAAGGCGGTCGCAGCCTTACGCGGGCTGGAACCGGAGCCCGGCCGCGGCCCCCACCACGGCGAGGGCGTATGAAGCACGCGACGACCCGATGGATGGCAGCGCCCCCGTCCCTCTGCAGCAACGCCATTCTGCTCACCGCCCCAGTCTCCCGAGATTGTCATCCTGAACGCAGTGAAGGATCTCAACGCGATGGTTCGAATCGGCCCCGCCGGTCGGGGCGGCGGCGACGCTCCGCGCTGAGATGCTTCGCGTTCGCTCAGGATGACACGTTCGAAGAGGGGAGGCAAGCACCCGGCCCGGCCCTGAATGGCCAGGGATCCGCTTCCTTCTCGACCTCCGAGATGCGATGAGCGGCGACTGGCTCGGGCCCCTGATGTTCGTCGCGGCGCTGGCCCTGATCTTCTCGGGCTACCCCGTGGCGTTCGCCCTCGGCGGGACGGCGCTCGTCTTCGCCGTCGTCGGCGTCGAGGCCGGGTTCTTCGACTGGCCCTACCTCCTCGCCATGGCCGACCGCACGTTCGGCGTCATGGGCAACACCGTCCTCCTGGCCGTCCCCTTCTTCATCTTCATGGGGACGCTGCTGGAGAAGAGCCGGCTGGCCGAGGACCTCCTGACGACGATCGGCGCCCTCTTCGGGCCGGTGCGGGGGGGGCTCGCGTTCGCCGTCGTCTTCGTCGGCGCCCTCCTCGCGGCGGCGACGGGCGTCGTGGGCGCGAGCGTCGTCGCGATGGGGCTGATCTCGCTCCCGGTGATGCTCCGCTACGGCTACTCCAAGACGCTCTCGGCGGGCGTCATCACGGCCTCGGGCACGCTCGGCCAGATCATCCCGCCGAGCGTGGTCCTCATCGTCCTGGCCGACCAGCTCGGCGTGAGCGTGGGGGCGCTGTTCGTCGGGTCGCTCCTGCCCGGGCTGTTGCTCGCCGGGCTCTACGCCGCCTACGTCGGCGTCGTGGCGTGGCGGAGCCCCGAGGCGGCGCCCGCGCTCCCGCCCGAGGCGCGCGAGGCCCGCCCGGCCGACCTCGCCCTCCGCGTCGTCAAGGTGCTCCTCCCCCCGCTCGTCCTCATCGTCGTCGTCCTCGGCAGCATCTTCGCGGGCGTCGCCACGCCCACCGAGGCCGGCGCGCTGGGGGCCGTCGGCGCCCTCGTCCTCGCCGCCCTCAACCGCCGGCTGGGCCGCACGATGCTCCGGGAGGCGACCGAGGCCACGGCCAAGCTGACGACGATGGTGCTCTTCCTCCTCATCGGCTCGACCGCCTTCGCCCTCGTCTTCCGCGGCCTCTACGGCGACGTCTGGATCGAGGAGCTCCTGACGACCCTGCCCGGCGGCGTGATCGGGCTCCTCGTCGTGGCGAACCTCGCCGTGTTCGTGCTGGGGTTCTTCATCGACTTCTTCGAGATCGCGTTCATCATCGTGCCGCTCCTGGCGCCGGCCGCCGCGCTCCTCGGCGTGGACCTCGTGTGGTTCGGCGTGATGCTGGGGATGAACCTCCAGACCTCGTTCCTCACGCCGCCGTTCGGGTTCGCGCTGTTCTACCTCCGGGGCGTGGCGCCGCCGGAGGTCCAGACGACCGACCTCTACCGGGGCGTGGTCCCGTTCATCGTGATCCAGCTCATCGGGCTGTCGCTGCTGTTCCTCTTCCCCGAGCTGGTGACAGGGCTGCTGTAGGGCTACCCGCCGAGGCCAAGCTCGGTGCGGAAGACCTCATCGCCGCGCTTGTTGCGGGTCCAGTAGTCGAGCATGAGCCGCTCCTTGAAAACGGCCCGAGTCGTGAGGCGCTCGGCGCCCGCGCCGAAGCCCGAGGCCCGCTCCTCCTCCCAGCCCTGGATGAGGTGGGGAAAGTCGGCCTGGAAGACGATGCGGAGCGTGCGGCCGAGGTCGGGGTAGGTGAGAGTGTAGACGCGGACGCCGTCGTCGTCGGGGGCCGAGAGCGTGGCCGTGGCGCTGTAGGGCTCCAGCGGGCGGTGGCTGAGGCGCTGGTAGATCCCACTCGGGAGGAGGCGGACGTCGCCCGTCGGCAGCCGCTCGGGGTCGAGGCGGAGCAGGGTCCAGAGGCCATCCTCGGGCATCACGGCGGGCAGCGTCCGGTCCTGGTCGCCCTCGCTCTCGAAGTAGGAGAAGAGGCGGGCGCGCCAGCCCTCGGCCGTGCGGTTGAGCTGGGTGTAGGTGTGCCCGCACCACTCCTGGCTCGAGGTCGTGACCTTCAGCGGCGTCGGCTCGGCGCCGATGGGCGTGAAGACCGACGTCATCATGGTGTAGGGGTAGACGCCGGTGAGGAACGCGCGCGTGGCGTTGAGCTTGAGGACGGTCGCCTCGTCGTCGCCCGCCGCACCGGCCCGGTCGAGCTTGACCTGGCGGCTCCGCGAGAACGGCTCGGTGACGAAGATGAGGACGGCCTCACCAGGGTGGACCTCGCCGTAGCGCGCCTGCTCCAGCCGGTAGCTCGTCAGCTCGGCCTCGCCCTGGTACCAGTAGTCGCCGAACTCGTCGGGGACGGCCACGGCCGGGTTCTCGACGGCGGCGGGGCGCACGGGCGGCGCGGCGTCGTCGTCGACGGGTGCGTCGGCGGCGCAGGCGGCGAGGAGGAGCGGGAGGAGGGCAAGGGGGCGCATAGTGGGTACCATAGACAAGATCAACGCCGCGAGACCCCCTGTTCAGATCGCGCATCACCTTCCGGGCTCAGGCTCGATCTGAACTGTCCCCCTTCATCAAGGGGGACAGCTTCTGTTGCCTTAAGCGGAGCCGGAGGCGGAGCGATGGCAGCAGAAGCGGGGGGTCGTGCCGCCTCAGGATCTACACCGGAGGCTACGCCGCGCCGCCGCGCCTGATCCTCACGAGGCGGTCGCGCCGGCCGTCGCGCCCAGGCCGTAGGTGAACTGGTTGTAGGCCTGCTCGGCCGTCGCCAGCCAGCGGTCGCTGTCGGTCTGAAACCGGCGGTACGCGTCGAGGAGGGCGCGGTAGCCGCCGGGGTCGGCGCCCTCCTCCAGGAGATCGCGGGCGGCGTCGCGGGCGGCGCGCATCACGTCGTCGGGGAACGGGACGAGCCGGACGCCGCCCTCGACGAGGCGCCGGAGCGCAGGCGGGTTCTGGGCATCGTACTCGGCCAACATCCGCGCGTTGGCCTCCTGGCTCGCCACGGCGAGGGCCTCCTTGTAGGCCTCGGGCAGGCGGTCGTACTCGGCCTGGTTGACGTAGAACGAGAGCACGGCGCCGGGCTCCCACCACCCCGGGTAGTGGTAGGTCTGGACGACGTTCTGGAAGCCCAGCCTCTCGTCGTCGTAGGGCCCGATCCACTCGGCCGCGTCCACGACGCCGCGTTCGAGCGCCTGGTAGACCTCGCCCCCGGCAATCGTCTGGGGGAGCGCGCCGAGCCGGTCCATCACCTCGCCGCCGAGGCCGGGGATGCGGATCTTGAGGCCGCGGAGGTCGGCGAGGGCGCCGACGGGCCGGCGGAACCACCCGCCCATCTGGGTGCCGGTGTTGCCGCCGAGGAAGTTGAGCACGCCGAAGTCGGCGAGAACGCGGCGGGTCTGGTCGAGGCCGTCGCCGTAGAGCATCCACGCGTTCTGCTGGCGGGCCGTCATGCCGAAGGGCACGGCCGTCTCGAAGGCGAGCGCGGGGCTCTTGCCGCGGAAGTAGTAGCCGGCGGTGTGGCCGATGGGGACGCTCCGGTTCTGGACGGCGTCGAGCACCTGGAGGGCCGGCACGATCTCGCCCGCCGGCGAGGGGCGGATCTCGAAGCGCCCGCCCGTGAGGGCCGCCACGCGCTCGGCGAGCGCCTCGGCCCCGCGGTAGATGATCTCGGCCGAGCGGGGGAACGAGGAGGCGAGGCGCCAGCGCACGCGCCGGTCCGTCTGGACGGCCGGGGCGCCGCCCTCGGCCTCGCCGCCGCCGCAGCCGGCGAGTGCCGCCGTGCCGGCCGCTGCCGCCGTCGTGAGAAACCGTCGCCGTTCCATCCTGTCCGGGGTGGGTAGTACCGCGCGGGAGGATAGCGGCGGCGGGGCCCTCGGGGCAACGCGGCCACGGGCGCGCCCGGCCGGCTACGCCTCGATCTGGAGGTCGCCGTAGGTCACCACGTTGCCCTGCCCATCGAACAGGATGAGCCGCCAGAGGTCGCCGGGCTGGGCCCCCTCGATCTCGCTCGGGAAGAAGTCGAAGACGCAGATGTCGGGCCCGCCGACGAAGCAGGTCTGCTCCGACGTGAAGCGGCTGCGGCGGCCGTTCTCGAAGGGGACGAGGCGGAGGCCGCCGGGGATGGCGTCGCCGGTGGTGACCTCCATGATGACGACCGCGCCGCTCGAGAACGAGACGGGGTTGGGGAAGGGGCGGCGGGTGACCTGGAAGAAGCTGGTGGCGTAGAGCGGGGCCGTCCGCCAGTCGTTGGGGTCGTCGCTGAGGAGGTTGCCCTGCGCGTCGGTGCGGGCGATGCCGGAGGCGGCCTGGGCCGCGTCGAGCTCGAACTCGGCCTGCGCCTCGGAGGACCCGCACCCGGCGAGGGCGAGGGCCAGGAGGAGGCAGGCGGCGGCAGAGGCGGTGCGTATCATCGGCGGCAAGCTCGAACGTCTGCCCCCTACGCCGCCCGCGTCCGTGCCGGTTCCCCCGCCCTCCCCGCCCGACGTCCCCGCCTTCGAGGCCGAGGGGCTGGGCGTGTCGCTCGGCGGCCGGCCCATCCTGCGCGACCTCTCGTTCGCGATCCCACGGGGCGCGTGGGTCGGCCTCCTCGGTCCCAACGGGGCGGGCAAGACCACGCTCGTCCACGCCCTCGCCGGGCTCCTCCCCCACACCGGCCGCCTCGCGCTCTTCGGCCGCCCGCTCGGGGCCTGGAGAGACCGCGAGCGCGCCCGCGCCGTCGCCGTCGTCCGCCAGCAGCCGTCGCTCGACTTCGACTTCACGGTCGAGGAGGTCGTCGCGCTGGGGCGGGCCCCGCACCGCTCCTGGCTCGCCGGGCTCACCGACGCCGACCGGGCGGCCCTCGCCTCGGCCCTCGCCCAGACCGACCTCGGCCGGCTCGCCCACCGCTCCGTCGTCACGCTCTCCGGCGGCGAGGGGCAGCGCGTCCTCCTCGCCCAGGCCCTCGCCCAGGACGCCCCCGTCCTCCTCCTCGACGAGCCCACGGCCCACCTCGACGTCCACCACCAGTACGACCTCATGGACCGGGTGGCCGCGCTCGACGGCCGCACCGTCGTGGCGGCGTTCCACGACCTCGCCTTCGCGGCCCGCTACGCCGACCGCCTCCTCGTCCTCCACGACGGCCGCCTCGCCGCCGACGGCCCGCCCGCCGACGTCCTCACCCCCGCCCTCCTCCGCCGCGTCTTCCGCATGGACGCGGAGGTCGAAGCCACGCCCGGGGGGCTCGCCATCCGATACCTCGGACCCGTGGTCCGCGGTTCGTCGTCTGTCGAGGGCGACCCCCTCCCCTGAGAACCGATCCCCGACCCATGAAAGTCTACACCCGCACCGGCGACGACGGCACAACCGGCCTCTTCGGCGGCGGGCGCGTGGCGAAGAGCCACCCCCGCATCGCCGCCTACGGCACCGTCGACGAGACGAACGCGGCCATCGGAATGGCGCGCGCCGCCCTCGCTGGCGACACGGGGCGGGCCGACGCCGTGCTGGGGCGCGTCCAGGAGGAGCTGTTCGTCCTCGGCGGCGACCTCTCGGCGCCGGGCGAGACGACGTACCCGGTGCCCCGCATTGAGCCGCACCACGTCGAGCGGCTGGAGCGTGACATCGACGCGTTCACCTCGGACCTCGCGCCGCTCAAGCACTTCATCCTGCCGGGGGGGCACCCGGCCGCCGCGGCGCTCCACCTCGCGCGGACCGTCTGCCGCCGCGCCGAGCGCCACGTCGTCGAGACGGCCGCCATCGAGGAGGTGGCCGTCGAGCCGCTCCACTACCTCAACCGGCTCTCGGACCTCCTGTTCACGCTCGCCCGCTGGGTCAACCATGCCACGGGCGCGGGCGACACAGAGTGGATTCCGGTGGATCGAGAGGCGTAGCTCGCGCCGCGGTGCGCGCCGCCTTCAGGGCGTCTTCTTCCGCCCCCGGCTCGGGCGCGCAGGCGGCTCCTCGACGGTCAGCGTCGCCTCCGCCGTCTGCCTGTTGAGGGCGACCTCGACGGTGTAGGCGCCCGGCAGGAGGTAGTAGCGCTCGGTGTCCTCGCCCGCCTCGTGCTCGTCGTCCAGCGCCTCCGCGCTCGTGAGGTCGTAGGCGACGTAGTTGAGGCCGGGCTCCGCCGCGTCGGTGAGCGTCTGGACGACATCGCCCGCCTCGTCGAGGACGCGGACCGTCGCCTCGCCGCTCTCGCCGGCCCAGAAGCCGACCTGGACCTCCGGCTCGGCGGGCTCGCTCCACGACCACCCGCGCGAGCCCCAGCGCTCGGAGTGGGTGACGGCGTCGAGCTCGAACACGTGGAGGGGCTCGGCGCGGAGCTCGGGCGTGAGCGCCTGGAGGTGCGCCACGTCGGCGACCCAGATGGAGCGGCCGTGCGTGCCCACGAGGAGGTCAGCCTCGCGGGGGTGGACCTTGAGGTCGTGGACGGGTGCCTCGGGCAGGCGGCCCTCCTCCGTCGTGTGCCCCATGAGGGCCTGGAACGTGTCGCCGCCGTCGAGCGAGACGTAGAGGCCGTGGTCGGTGCCGACGTAGAGCACGTCCGCGTTGTCCGGATCTTCGAGCATGACGTTGATCGGCTCGGCGGGCAGATCTGATCCCAGGCGTTCCCACGTCGCACCGTAGTCGTCGCTGCGGTAGAGGTACGCCGCGAAGTCGTCCCAGCGGTAGCCGTTGAGCGTCACGTAGACGCGACCCATCTCGTGGTGCGAGGCCTCGACGCGGCTCACCCACAGATCAGGCGGCAGCGCATCAGAAATGCGCGTCCAGGTGTAGCCGCCGTCGCGGGAGACGTGAACGAAGCCG
>JAWWCA010000033.1:0-20814 GCA_033720695.1 Rubricoccaceae bacterium | reverse complement strand
CGGTCACGCCGCGGGCGTCGTCGAAGCTCGCGCCGCCGAGGAACGTGGCGTAGTGGAGGGCGTCGCCGCCGGGGGCGAGGCGGGCGGCGAAGGCGTCGGTGCCACCGGCAGCGGCCGAGGCGAAGGCGCCCGGCGTGGCGGGGAAGTCCGCGCTCTCGGTCAGCCCCACGGCGAGGGCCGAGCCGTCGTCGGCCCTCGCCACGGCTGTGACCTCGTCGGTCTCCGCGCCGCCGAGGAAGGTGGAGTAGAGGAGGGCCGAGCCATCGGCGGAGAGCCGGGTGACGAAGCCGTCGCCGAAGGCGCCCCCGTCGAAGAAGGGGTCGACCACGCCCGGCGTGGTCGGGAAGTCCGCGCTGGCGGTGGCGCCTCCGACGGTCGCGTCCCCGTCGGGGCCCAGCGCGAGGCCGAGGGCGTAATCGGACTCGAACCCGCCGAGGAAGGTGCTGTAGACGAGGTGGCTGCCGTCGGCGGAGAGCCGCGTCACGAACGCGTCCGAGAAGCAGCAGGCGCTGTTGAAGGAGGTGTCGAAGGCGCCGGGCGTGGTGGGGAAGCCGTCGCCGAAGGTCCACCCAGCGACGGTCGCGGCCCCGTCGGCGGCGACGCCGAGGGCGGTGGCCTTGTCGAGGTCCCCTCCGCCGAGGAAGGTGGCCCAGACGAGCGTGGCACCGTCGGCGGAGAGCCGCGCCACGAACGCGTCTTCGGCGCCGTTGGACGACTCGTCGTAGGCCCCGAGGGTGGTCGGGAGGTCCGCGCTGGTCGTCGAGCCGGCGACGGTCACGCCGTCGGCGCCCACGGCGATGGCCGTGACGTTCTCGCGCCCCTCCGACCCACCGAGGAAGGTGGCCCAGACGAGCGGGTCGATCACGAGGGGCCGGCGCGGGTCGGTCCGGTCGACGGCGAAGCCCACGGTCTCCTCTGCATCCACGGTGAACGCGGCGCCCACGGCCTCGCGGTGCCCCTGACGGTTCACCTGATAAGCCGCGAGGCCTCGGTGCTCGACGGGACCCAGCCTCGTCGCAAGGCGCAGCGCGCCGCCAGCGGTCAGCGCGACCGCCTCGGCCCCGTCCATCCGCATCCGCACCTGCGCGGGGTCCGTGCCGGGGGCCAGGACCAGGTCGTATCGCAGCCGCCCGCCGTCGCCGTAGAGCCGGAGGTCGATCCCCTCGTAGAGATCCTGGAGCACCACCTCGTCGAAGAGCGCGACGCGTCCGGCCCAACGGGTGGGGTCGCCGCCGAGGAAGTAGCTGTGGGTGGCGGGTTGCCGGCCGTGTCCGATGGCGCGGCCGGCCGTGCCGCCGAGAAACCGCATGGCCACGACGTGGCCGTGCCGTCCCACAGGGTTCTCACCTCGCGGGGGGCGGGAGGCGTCGGTGCCCTCTGCGGCCACCGTCTCGTAGAAGTCGAAGACGACGCCCTCGCGGGTGACCCACGCGGTGCTGTTGCCGAGGCGGGCCTGGAACAGCACCTCCGCGGGCCACTGCCCCCGGTTCTCCGCGAACTGGAGGGGGGCGGCAGCCTCTCCGAGGTGGAGCGCGCCGTCTGCTGGAGCGGGCGCGGCGGGCTGAGCGAGGACGGGGGCGCTCGCGAGGAGCACGAGAGCGACGAGAAAGGGGGGACGCATCGCGGGCGGGTCGCTGTCGGAGGGAGGCGAGATTAGCGCCCGGAGGCACATTTATCAAGCCATGGTGTCCACGGGCGGCGGCGGTACCACGACCGCCCGGAGGGGGTAGAGACGTTCGGCGGGTGTGAAGCGGGCCTGTGGCGGGGCGGCCCCGCGACGCTCCGGATTTCCCTGAAATGGCAGAGGCCGCCGGGTCCTGATGACGCGGCGGCCTCTGCGGTGTGGAGGGTGCCCGGGACTGGACTCGAACCAGCACGCGATTGCTCGCACCACCCCCTCAAGATGGCGTGTCTACCAATTTCACCACCCGGGCAAGAAAGAACGGCCTGAGGCGAGCGCAAGGCGCGATTCGGCTCCGGTGACTCCGGTAGGGCTCGAACCTACGACCCGCTGGTTAAAAGCCAGCTGCTCTGCCAACTGAGCTACGGAGTCGGCGCGAGAGGAGCCTGGGCTCGGGGCCGGGCGATCGCTCACTCAGGGCCGGGAAAAGTAGGGCTCTGCCGGAGCGGGTGTCAACCGCTACGTATGGAGGCGCGACGAATACGCCCCACCCCGTCCGCGGGGCGGCGTTTGCCCTCCGGGAGGGCGCGCCGTATCGTTCGGGACGTCCTGCCTCCCGTGTTCCTGATGCTCGCTCGCCCCGCTCTGCCCCTCGTCCTCGGCGCCCTCGTCCTCCTCGCGCTGCCCGCCCGGGCCCAGACGCTCGAGCTCGTCGACACGGCGTTCTTCCCGACCTCCTTCTTCGACCTCGGCGGCTCGGACGTGTGGGGGTACACGGCCCCCGACGGCACCGAGTACGCGCTCTTCGGCGTCCGCGACGGGATCGCCGTGGTCCAAGTGCCCTCGATGGACGTGATCGGCATCGTGCCGGGGCCCGAGGACGGCGACTTCTACTACCACCGCGACATCGTGGTGCACGGGGACTACGCCTACGCCGTCTCGGAGTGCTACGGCCTCAACGAGGGGCTCCAGGTGATCGACCTCAGCGGGCTGCCGGCGTCGATCTCCCTCGTCAACGTGCACACGGCCGGCGTCACGTCGTCGCACAACCTCGACGTGGACGGCGGCACGGGCTGGCTCTACGCCCTCGACTCCGGCGCCAGCGGCGTCTACTTCATCGACGCCTCGGACCCCCTCGATCTCGTCAACGCCCACTACCTCGACCTCCCGAGCGTCCACGACGTCCACGCCCGCAACGACACGCTCTGGGTGGCCGAGGGCTCCAGCCCCACCTTCTCCGTCTGGGACGTCTCGACCAAGACGAACCCCCAGATGCTCTCGCGCACGACGATCCCGGCCAGCGGCTACGTCCACAACATCTGGCCCACCGACGACGGCCGCTACGCCCTCACGACGGAGGAGACCGACTTCAAGACCGTGAAGGTGTGGGACGTCTCGGACATGAACGACGTCGAGCTCGTCGGGCAGTACCTCGGCCCCAACGGTCTCGCCCACAACGTCCACGTCCAGGGCGACTACGCGTTCATCTCGCACTACGAGTCGGGCGTCGTCGTCCTGGACCTCACGGACAAGGCGAACCCGACCGAGGTGGCGCGCTACGACACCTACCCCAGCGGCGAGGGGCCCAACTTCAACGGCAGCTGGGGCGCCACCGTCCCCTCACCCTCGGGCTACGTCTACGGCGGCGACTTCGACGGGAAGCTGACCGTCCTCCGGTGGACGCCGCCCACGACGGCCGTCTCGCCCGAGATCGATGCCGTCGGCGGGCCCATCACGATCCCTGCCGCGGGCGGCTCGTTCGACTACACCGCCCGCGTGACGAACACCTCGTCGTCGCCGCAGACGTTCGACGCGTGGGTGACGGCGACGCTGCCGAACGGGAGCGAGCGCCCGGTCGTCGGACCCGTCGCCGTGACGCTCCCGGCGGGCGGCTCGGCCCAGCGGACGCTCACGCTCACGGTGCCCGGTGCGGCCCCGGCCGGCCTCTACACCGTCTCCCTCCACGTCGGCGACCACCCGTCCGGCATCGACGCCACCGACTCGTTCACGTTCACGAAGGAGGCCGACGCCGTGCGTCCGGTGGGTCCGGACGCCCTCCATTCGGAGGGCGCCTTCTTTGACGCCGCCGATGCGCCGGCCGCCCACGACGCCAGGGAGGGAGCGATGTCGGTGTCTCCGAACCCGGCCCGGGCGCGGAGCACCGTCCGCTTCACCCTCGGCGCGACGGCGCCCGTGCGCCTCAGCGTGCTCGACGCGCTCGGGCGCGAGGTGGTCGTCCTCGCGGAGGGCACCCTCGGCGCGGGGAGCCACGCCTACGCCTTCGAGCGCGCCGGCCTCCCCGCCGGGCTCTACCTCGCCCGCCTCGTAATCGACGGCCGCGTTCAGACGCAGCGCCTCACCGTCGTTCGCTGACGGGCCCCCCCGCCTCCGCCGACGGACAGCAGCCGGGCTGCACGCGCGCAGCCCGGCCGCTGCGTTCGTGGAGGCTTAATGCTCAGGTGGGGTCCTCCGCGACGGGCGTCGTCTCGACCGCCGCCGTCGGTTCGGTGAGCGCGATGTGGAGCTCGTCGAGCTGCTCGGCGTCCACGACGTCGGGCGCGCCGCTCATGGGCTCGGCGGCGGCCTGCGTCTTAGGGAACGCGATGACGTCGCGGAGGCTGGGCGCCCCGGAGAGGTGCATCACGATGCGGTCGAGGCCGAAGGCGATGCCGCCGTGGGGCGGGGCGCCGTAGCGGAACGCGTCGAGGAGGAAGCCGAACCGCCGTTGCGCCTCCTCCTCCTCGATGCCGAGGAGGGCGAACATCCGCCGCTGCACGTCGCGCTGGTGGATCCGGATCGAGCCGCCGCCGAGCTCGGAGCCGTTGAGGACGAGGTCGTAGGCCCGCGCCCGCGCCCGGCCGGGGTCGGTGTCGAGGAGGTCGAGGTCCTCGGGCTTGGGGCTCGTGAACGGGTGGTGCATCGCGTAGAAGCGGCCGTCGCCCTCGTCGTACTCGAAGAGGGGGAAGTCGGTGACCCAGAGGAAGTCCCACGGCCCGTCGGCGCCCTCGGGGACGAGGCCGAGCTCGCTGGCGAGGTGGAGGCGGAGGGCGCCGACCTGCTCGAAGACGCGGGGCTGTGGCCCGGCGAGCATGAGGACGAGGTCGCCGGTCTGCGCCCCCGTGGCGTCGATGACCTGCTGGACGTAGGGGCGCGGCAGGATCTCCTCCTTGACCGAGGCCGTGAAGCCCGAGCCGTCCGACGGCAGCTTGACCGAGAAGAGGCCGGGGACGCCGAGCGTCTTCTTGGCCCAGTCGGTGAGCCGGTCCATCTGGCCGCGCCCGCGGTCGCCCTCGCCCTCGACGCGGATCGCCACGACGGCGCCGCCCGCCTCGGCCGTGCTCTCGAAGACGCGGAAGCCGGAGCCGGTGAGGGCGTCGGTCACGTCCACGAGCTCCATCCCGACGCGGCGGTCGGGCTTGTCGGAGCCGTAGCGGCGGATCGCCTCGGCGTAGGGCATCCGCTCGAACGGCGTCCGGATCTCGATCCCGCGCGTCTCCTTCCAGACGGCCGCCATCAGCCCCTCCATGATCTCGAACACGAGGTCCTCCGTTGCGAACGTCATCTCGACGTCGATCTGGGTGAACTCGGGCTGGCGGTCGGCGCGGAGGTCCTCGTCGCGGAAGCACTTGCAGATCTGGACGTACCGGTCGAGCCCGGCGATCATGAGGAGCTGCTTGTACGTCTGCGGGCTCTGGGGGAGCGCGTAGAACTGGCCGGGGTGGACGCGGCTCGGCACGAGGTAGTCCCGCGCCCCCTCCGGCGTCGACTTCATGAGGACCGGCGTCTCGACCTCGACGAAGTCGTGCCGGTCGAAGTAGCGGCGGACGGCCTGGTAGAGGCGGTGGCGCAGGATCAGGTTGTGCTGGAGCGCCGGGCGGCGGAGGTCGAGGTAGCGGTACTGGAGCCGGAGGTCCTCGCTCGCCTTCTGCTGCCGCTCCTCGTGCGCCGAGATCACGAACGGGAGCGGCTCGGCCGTGTTGAGCACCTCGATGTCGCGGACGTAGACCTCGACATCGCCCGTCGGGAGGTCGGGGTTCTTCGACTCGCGCTCGCGGACGACGCCGGTTACGGAGACGACGTCCTCGCCGCGGAGCCGCTCGGCCGTGGCGTAGGCCTCGTCGGCCACCTCCTCGGCGAAGACGATCTGCGTGAGGCCGTGGCGGTCGCGGAGGTCGGCGAAGACGAGGCCGCCGAGGTTGCGCTTGGTGTCCACCCACCCCTTGAGGACCACCTCGCGGCCGGCGTCGTCGGCGCGGAGGGCGCCGCAGGTGTGGGTGCGGCGGCCGTGCTGCGGGGCGGTCGTGGGCGTGAGGCGGGCGGCGTCGGACATGGCGGGGGAGGGTGGAGGAGGCGGAAAAAGTAGGGGAGGGGGAGAGGGGGAGGGAGGGAGAAAGGGAGAAAGGACGCCGCCCGACGGTACCTTTGGCGCGCCCTCGTCCGCTCTCCTCGCTCGCCCTCATGGATCTCGCCGAAGGCGTCCTCGCCGGGGACCGCCGCGCCGTGGCCCGCGCCATCAGCGTCGTCGAGGGCGGCGGGGCGGCGGGGGCGGCGCTCGTGGACCGGCTCTACCCGCGCACCGGGCGGGCATGGCGGATCGGCCTCACGGGGCCGCCGGGCGCGGGCAAGAGCACCCTCGCGGACCGGCTCATCGGCCACTTTCGAGACGCGGGCCAGCGCGTGGGCGTCGTGGCCGTCGACCCGTCGAGCCCGTTCACCGGCGGCGCGCTCCTCGGCGACCGCGTGCGGATGGATGAGCGGACGGCGGGCGAGGCGGGTGGGGTCTTCATCCGCTCCCTCGCCGCCCGTGGCGCGTTGGGCGGCCTCTCCGAAGCCACCGAGGCCGTCGGCGACGTGCTCGACGCCGCGGGCTACGACGTCGTCCTCATCGAGACCGTCGGCGTGGGGCAGGGGGAGATCGACGTGGCCGAGGCGGCCGACACCGTCGTCGTCGTCGTCGTCCCCGAGAGCGGCGACGCCGTGCAGGCGATGAAGGCGGGGCTGATGGAGATCGCCGACGTCTTCGCCGTCAACAAGGCGGAGCGGCCGGAGGCGGGGCGGATGGTGCGTGCGCTCCGGCAGATGCTCCACCTGCGCCCGCCGCCCGAGGACGGCTGGGCGGTGCCCGTCGTGAAGACCTCGGCCGTGGAGGGGGCCGGGATCGGGAGCCTCGTCGCGGCGCTGGAGGGGCACCGCGCGCACCTCGCGGCGCGGTGGGATGAGACCCGCACGGCGCGGCTGCGGCGACGCGTCCGCCAGCTCGTCGAGGCGGGGTGGCGGGCGCGGTTCTGGGACGCCCGCCGCAGCGCCCTCGACGCGGCGCTGGCCGGCCTGGAGGCCGCGGATCGGACCCCGCACCGGCTCGCGGCGCGGTTGCTGGAGAGGGAGGGGGCAGACCGCGAGGGGTGAGGCGGCGGGCGCGGTCCCCCGTGTGCGCGCCCCCACGCGCCGGAGCCTGTTGCTTTTTTCGCATGGGCAGCGGCTCCACCGACGGACGGCGGGCTCCGCCTCGTTGGGTGAAGGGGATTGTTTCTATCTTCGCCCGTCCCGCACAGGCGTGCTCGGCGCCTGCCGCAGCCTCCCCCCACCACCCCGCAGGTAGCCCTATGGCCAAAGACCCCGGATCGGAAAACCAAGACCCCCGCACGGGCGCCGCCGACGTGATCGGCGACGGGCACGACGGGAGCGGCGCCGCGGCGCTCGCCGGAGGCCAGCAGTGGTTCGGCCATCCGCGTGGCCTCTCGACGCTGTTCTTCACCGAGATGTGGGAGCGCTTCTCGTACTACGGGATGCGCGCGATCCTCGTCCTGTTCATGACGGCGGCGATCGCCGGGAACAACCCGGGCCTCGGCCTCGCCGTCGGCACGGCCACGGCCATCTACGGGCTCTACACCTTCTTCGTGTACGTGCTCTCGCTCCCCGGCGGCTGGGTGGCCGACAACATCTGGGGCCAGAAGAAGGCGGTGTTCGTCGGCGGCGTGATCATCATGCTGGGGCACATCTCGCTCGCCGTCCCGCTGGCGGCCACGTTCTACCTCGGCCTCGCCCTCGTCGTCGTCGGCACCGGGCTCCTGAAGCCGAACGTCTCCACGATGGTGGGCGACCTCTACCCCGAGGGTGGGGCCCGGCGCGACGCCGGGTTCTCGATCTTCTACATGGGCATCAACATCGGCGCCCTCGCCGGGACGGCGCTCGTGGGCCTCGTGGGCGAGAACTACAACTTCCACTGGGGCTTCTCGCTCGCGGCCGTCGGCATGTTCCTCGGCCTCGTGCAGTACAAGCTCGGCTGGGGCCACCTCGGCACCGCCGGCGACCTCAAGACCGACGACACGGCCGCGCGCGTCGCGCAGAAGAGCCGGAACTTCTACATCGCCTCGGCCGCCTTCGTCGGCTTCGTGATCGTCGTCGGGTTCCTCATCACCAGCGGGGCGCTGCCGATCACGATCGAGCAGGTGGCCGGCTCCCTCGGCGTCATCGTCGTCGTCCTCGCCATCGCCTACTTCCTCTACCTCCACTTCGCGGGGGGGCTCGAGCCCATCGAGAAGAAGCGGCTGTGGGTGATCTTCTGGCTCTTCATCCTGGCGGCGCTGTTCTGGATGGGGTTCGAGCAGGCCGGGAGCTCGCTCAACCTCTTCGCGCGCGACCTCACCGACCGGACGTTCGGCGGGTGGGAGATGCCGGCGTCGTGGCTCCAGAACGTGAACCCGTTCTTCATCATCGTGCTCGCGCCCGTCTTCGGGAGCATGTGGGTGTGGCTCTCGAAGCGGAACCTCAACCCGAGCATCCCGCTCAAGTTCGCCTTCGGCCTCTTCGGCCTCTCGGTCGGCTTCTTCGTCCTCGCCTGGGGCGCCGCGAACGCGACGCCGGAGAACCCGGTGAGCCCGGCCTGGCTCGTCGTGACGTACTTCTTCCACACCGCGGGCGAGCTCGCGCTCAGCCCCGTCGGCCTCTCGTCGATGACGAAGCTGGCGCCGAAGGGGCGCGTGGGCCAGATGATGGGCGTGTGGTTCATCGCCGCGGCCCTCGGCAACCTCTTCGCGGGCCTCACCGCGGGCCAGCTCGAGACGCTCGCGCCGAGCGCGCTCTTCTGGAACGTGGCGCTCATCGTGGGCGGCGCGGGCCTCGTCGGCCTCCTCGCCAGCCCGTTCGTCAAGCGGCTCATGGGCGACATCGAGTAGCCCGCCGCCTGTCCCCGAATCCTCGTAGGGGCGGCCGATCGGTCGCCCCTACGCTGTTCTCCCGACATGACCGACCCGACCGCCGTCCCCGTCCGCGTCCTCCCGCACGCCGAGGGCCTCGATCTCCCCGCTCATGTCGAGCCTGGGAGCGCCGGCCTCGACCTCCGCGCCGCCGTGCCCGACGCCGCGCCGATCACGCTCGCGCCCGGCGCCTTCGCGCTCGTCCCGACGGGCCTCCAGGTCGCCCTGCCTGACGGCACCGAGGGGCAGGTGCGGCCCCGCAGCGGGCTCGCCTTCCGCCACGGCGTGACCGTCCTCAACAGCCCGGGAACGCTCGATAGCTCATACCGCGGGGAGCTGGGGGTCCTCCTCATCAACCACGGGCCGGAGCCGTTCGTGATCGAGCGCGGCGAGCGGATCGCGCAGCTCGTGGTGGCGCGGTACGTGCCGGTGCGGTTCGAGCCCGTGGACCGGCTGGAGGAGACCGAGCGCGGGGCGGGCGGCTTCGGCTCGACGGGGCGCGCCTAGCGCTCGGCCGCGCGCGTCAGCACGGCCTCGAACCGGTCCGTGATGGCGCCGATGTCGAAGGCGGCCTCGGCGTAGCGGCGGGCGGACGCCCCCATCCGCTCGCGCGTCTCCGGCGCGTCGAGGAGGCGGCGGGCGGACGCCACGAACCCGTCGGCGTCGTCGGGGCCGACCACGAGCCCGGCCCCCTCGCGCGTGACGATCCGGGCGGCGAGGTTCTCCGGCGGGACGGCCAGCAGCAGGGGGCGCCCGGCGCAGAGGTAGGAGAGCACCTTCGAGGGGACGGAGAAGGCCCCGGCGTCGGGCTCCAGCACGGCCACGAGCACGTCGGCGGCGCCCATCACGTCGGGCACCCGCTCCAGCGGCTCGTAGTCGCGCACCTCGAGGGCCGAGAGCCGGCGCGCCTCGCGCTGCGCGCGGAGGTACTCGGCCCCCGGCCCCTGCGACACGACGACGACGCGGACCTCCGGGCGGTCGCGGAAGGCCTCGGCCAGCTGCGCCAGCAGCTCGGGGTTGTGCTTCATCCCCAGCGTGCCGGAGTAGAGGAACACGAAGCGGTCGTGGAGCCCTTGCTCGCGCGCCCACGCGCTGTCCTTGGGGCGGACCGGCATGGCCGAGAGCGGCGCCCAGTTCTCGATCACGGCGGTCCGATCCGGCGCGACGCCCCACGACCGCAGGAGGGGCTCGAAGTCCTCGGTAATGGCCACGACCGCGTCGCTCCGGCGGAGCAGCCGCGCCTCCAGGGCGAGGTAGTAGCGCCCGACGACCTCGCCGAGGACGGGGATCTTCTTGCGGAGGAGCCGGTGGCTCGCCACCCCGATCACGTCCTGGAGCCAGAACACGAACGGCGCGCCGCGGCGCCGGCTCGCGGTGAGGAGGCGGGCCTGGGCGTCGAGCGGGGTGTTGCCCGAGAGCACGGCGTCGGGGCGGAGGCGGTCGGCGAGGTCAGCGGCGAGGCGGCCGTAGCGGCGCTCCTGCCGCCACCGCTTGGCGAAGTCGTACTTGGCGAGCGGCTCGCCGAGGTCGATGGGCGCGAACGCGAGCCCGTCGGGGTCGCCGGGCTGTCGGGCGAAGGTGCCGCCGGGCGTGGTCACGAGCGAGGCGCAGTACGCGTGGGTCACGCGGTGCCCCCGCTCGGCCAGGGCGCGGCTCAGTTCGGCCTGGAACGGGTACCCGCCGAAGTCGTGGTGGAGGATGTGCATGGGGGGAGGTCCCGGGTCAGCCCTCGGCGTGCAGGGCGCCGGCCGGCGCCCCCGCCGGGAGGTCCTCGCCCCGCCGGTAGAGGTCCACGCCGAACCGGTCGAGGATGCGGAAGGCGGCGTCCTCCTCCGCCTCCGTCACGTGCCGGCGCCACGACCGGAGCCGCGCCCGCGCCTCGTCGGCCGGGTCGAACGCGGACGCCAGGCGGCGCGTGGAGCGCGAGGCCACCCGCGCCTGCTTCCGCATCCGCTCCCGGTCGGGGAGGTCGAGGCGGTCGGCGAGGAGGTCGACGGTGCCGGCGGGGTCGAGGGTGGCCGCCTCGTAGGGGACGACGAGCCAGCGCGGCCGCTCGGGGAGGAGGCGGAGGGGGACGAGGTTCTCCAGCGTCCAGTTCAGGACGTGCTGCTCCAGCGGCGTGCCGCCGCGGAGCACGTCCCACGCGTAGGCGACGTCGCGCTCCGTCAGCCACGCCTCCACGAAGCGGGGGTCCTGGAGGTAGGCCTGCGCCGTGAGCGCCCACCCGTTGCGGATCACCGAGAGCGAGGCCGGGAGCGGGTGGCGCGTGGAGTAGACGATGTGGAGGGCGAACGTCTGGTCGAGCCAGTCGATGAGCGGCTTGGCGTCGACGATCTTCAGCACGACGCGGTCGGTGCGCCAGTGGTAGGCGGGGTGCCACAGCTCCCACGGCGCGTTCACCGAGAGCGAGCCGTCGAGGACGGCGGCGACGAAGGCGCGGACGCGGGCCTCGTCCTCGCCCTCCAGCGACGTGAACTGGCTCCGCGCCGGGATCGGGAGGCGGCGGGCGTGGCCCGGCGACGGGTGGTGGAGCGAGAACGGCTGGTCGCTGTACCGGACGCCGCGGTTGACGGCGATGACCTCCATGAGCCAGGTGCTCCCGCTCCGCCGCGTCGAGAAGAGCGCGATGTCCTTGGCGGGGCCCGGCCGGTGGCGGCCGAGGAGCCACAGCGCCTCCTTGACGGCGTAGCGCGTGGCGAGGCTGAGGTTCTCGAAGCGGCTCATGCGAAGGGGATCTGCCGACCGAGAGGCCGGTCACCTGGCGCGCCCGGCACCGCGCCGGCCCGCGCCACGCTAGACCTCGACGGAGTGGAAGGCGGTGATGTCGCGGGAGGCCCGGTTGATCCCGGTGAGGAGCGCCTGCGCGAGGGGGTTCGCGGGCCGGTCCGCGCGCGCCTGCCCGGCCTGGACGGCCTCCCAGAGCCCGCGCCCGAACGCAGCCGGCGCCCACCCCTCCACGATCTCGGCGGAGCGCCGCCCCATCGCCGCGCGGTCGGCGTCCGGCGCCGCCACGCGCGCGAGGCAGCCGGCCAGCCCCTCCACGTCCTCCGGGTCGAAGCGGTAGCCGTTCTCGCCGTCGCGGACGAGGTCGTAGGAGCAGCCGGTGCCCGTCGAGACGACGACGGGGAGGCCGGCGGCCATCGCCTCGTTCACGACGAGCCCCCACTGGTCCACCAGCGCCGAGTGGACGAAGGCGCCGGCCGAGGCGTAGTAGGCCGGGAGCACGTCGATCTGCTGGAAGCCGCAGAACTCCACGCCCTCGATGGCCTCGTCCCGCACGATGCGCTCCAGCTCGGGGCGGAGCCGGCCGTCCCCGAGCATGAGCAGCCGCCACGGGCGCTCGCCGGCCGCCTCGGCCATCGCCCGGTAGCGGCCGTAGCCGCGGAGGAGGCGGTCGAGGTTCTTGCGGGGCAGGAACCGGTTGGAGGCGAGGAAGAACGGCTCGTCGGAGCCCAGCCCTGGGAGGTGCTGGAAGGCGTCGGGGGTCGCGCGGGCGGCGGCGGCGCCCTCCCGGAAGTACGCGTTGTCGACGGCGTTGTACGTCGTGAAGATGAGGTCGGGCGGGAAGCCGAGCTGCTCCATGTAGGCCCGCTGCGGCGTCCCGCCCACGAGGGCGGCGTCGAACTGGGCCACGATGAGGGCCTTGACGCGCTCGCGCCACCCGACGCGCTCGGCGTCGTCCGCCTTTGTCTCCATCATGATGACGGCGACGCGGCGGTGGCGGCGGCACCACGCGAGGGCGGCGCGGGCGTCCGGGTAGCCGTAGCTCATGATCCCGACGGCGTCGGGGTCGAGGCGGTCGAGGGCCGCGACGACGCCCGCGTGCATCTCGGCGGGCGGGATGTCCTCGAAGACGCGGCCGGGGAAGACCTGCTCGCGGCGGAACGGCTCCCGGTCCCGCTCGACGCGCCACTCGTAGAGGGCGTCGTCGCCCGCGGTCTCGAACCCGACGACCTCGACGCCCCGCTCGGCGACGTGCGCGTGGGCCGCGCGCAGCCGGGCGAGGTGGTACGGCCCGAAGCGGGGCCACTGGATGCAGATGCGGTTCATGGGGGGCGGCTCGGGGGGGCGCGAAGATACGGAGGGGCCCGGCGGGGGCGCCGGCCCCGGGACGCCCCCCACGGCGCCGAGCGGAGGAAGAGGCGGCGAAGGCTCGGAGGGACGGCCGCTCCCCCCGTGGGCGGACGGTATCTTCAGCGCGTTTTTGCAGCCTCGGCAGCGGCGGCCCCTCGCCCTCGGCATGACCCTCGTCTTCATCCACAACGGCTACAGCGCCTACCTCGAGTTCACCCTCCGGCAGGCCCGCGCCGCCGACCCCGAGGCCGACCTCGTGCTGCTCGGCGACGCCGAGAACGACCGGTTCCCGTTCCTCCGCCACGTCGACACCGCGCGCCCGGCCTTCCGCGACGCCGCCGACCGGGTGGCCGGGGTCTACCGCCACCGGTCCACGAACGCCCGCGCCTTCGAGCTCCTGTGCTTCCAGCGCTGGTTCGTGCTCCGGGCGTTCCTGGAGGCCGAGGGCCTCGCCGAGGCGTTCGTCCTCGACTCCGACGTGATGCTCTACGCGTCGGCGGCCGAGATGGCCTCCCGGCTGGAGGGGAAGACGCTCGGTCTCGCCCGCCCTGTCGAGCAGCCGCCCTACCACTGGCTCGCCTCCGCGCACGTCTCGTACTGGACGGCCGGGCAGGCCGCCGCGTTCTGCGACTTCGTCCTCCGCTCCTACACCGAGCCCGAGGCGTTCGCCCGCTACGAGGAGAAGTGGCAGCACCACCTCCAGAAGGGCCTCTACGGCGGCATCTGCGACATGACGGCGCTCTACCTCTTCGAGCAGGACCAGGACCCGGGCCCCGTCGCCAACCTCCTCACGGTGCACGAGGGGTGCGTCCACGACCGCAACCTCAACTTCGAGGCGAACGCCTACGACGCGGAGTACCGGACGCGGAACGGGCTCAAGGACATCACGTGGGACGACGCGGGGCGGCCGTGGGGCTTCAACCGCCGGAGGGGCACCGACGTCCGGTTCCAGACCCTCCATCTGCAGGGGAGCGCGAAGCAACACGTCCCGCAGTTCTACCGGGGCGAGCCGTTCCAGGGGCAGAGCCGCCTGCGCCAGCAGATCGGGTGGCACTACCGGATGCGCCGGGCGGCCTCGACCGTGGCGCAGCCGGCCCGGATGCTGACGGGGAAGCTGAAGCGGCGGACCTCCTGAGGCGCCGGTCGGCGCTCAGCCGGCCTCGTGCTCCGGGCGGGGGAGCGAGGGAGAGGGCCGCGGCGCCTGCGGCCCCACCGGGTCCGGGGCCTCCCGGCCCACGTGCCGCAGCCCCCACGCCGCGCCGACCACGACGACGGCGTGCGTGCCGCCGAAGGCGAAGGCGGCGCCGAGGGCGCCGTAGACGGGGATGAGCGCCAGGAGCCCTCCCGTGCTCAGCACGGCGGCGGCGGCGGTCAGGACCGCGGCGTACCGGTGGAGGTCGGCCGCCACCAGGGCGTAGAGCAGCAGCATCCCGACGGCCATGAAGGGGTAGGCCCACGCCATCACCCGGAGGATCGCGATCGTGCCCTCGAACGAGGCGTCGGCGGTGAGGAGCCGCACGACGACCGGGGCCGTCAGGGAGAGGACCGCGGCAATCGCGACGGTGGCGGCGGTGAGGCCGAGGGCGCTGCGGAGGAGGACGCGCCGGAAGCCCTGCGCCGTGCCGTGGAGCTGGAGGTAGGAGAGCCGCGGCAGCAGCGGCGTGCAGATGATCGTGGGGAGGAGCTGGAGCATCTCCAGCAGCTTGTAGGCGGCCCCGTAGCGGCCGGCCTCGGCGTTCCCCAGCGTCGCCTCCACCAGCACGATCCCGCCCACGTTCACCACCATCATGAACAGGAACACCAGCCCGATCGGGACCGACGCGCGGTAGGCGTCGCCGAGGGTGCGGAGGCTCAGCACGGCGCGGCGCACCGGGCTGAGCCGGCCGTGGATCCAGGCCACGTTCGCGAGGAGGGCCACGAGGATGCCTGCGGACATCCCCAGCAGCGTCCCCACTGCGCTCCGCGTCGTCAGCAGCCCAGCGAGGCCGCCCCCCACCGTCAGCAGGCGCTCCGAGACGATCGAGGCCGCCTCGTAGCGCAGCACCTCGCGGGCCCGGTAGAGCGTGCGGCAGAGCTCGTTGAGCCGGAAGGCGACCGTGTACGCCCCCGCCGCCGTCAGGGCGGCGACCTCGTGGGTCGCGTACCCGACCACCTGGCCGAGCGGGAGGAGCGCGACGGCGAGGAGGCCGAGCGCCGAGCGCCCCGCGAGCAGGTTCGTGAAGAGCGAGGAGCTCGCGCCGGGCTGCCGCGAGAGCTCGCGGGTGACGTAGGCGTTGGTCCCCATCTCCGTCAGCCCCACGACGAGGCCCACGAGGGCGAGGGCGGCGAGGAGCGTGCCGTACTCGGCGGCGCCGAGCACGCGCGTGCAGATGGCCGTGATGAAGAGGAACCAGAGCGGCTTCGCCGCCGCGTTCCCCACCGTCAGCCAGGCGAGGTTCTTCAGGAGCCCCTCCCGCTTCGTCGGCGCGGGCTCACTCATCGGGCTGCCGGGCGGGCCGGCGCAGGCGGGGGGCCAAGCCGGCGGCCACCCCGATGAGCAGCGTGAAGACGAGCTGCGCGTCGGAGGTCGTGAACGTGGTCGAGACCAGCGTCGACGGGATGAGCGAGAGGAGGACGACGCCGCAGGCGAGGCCGAGCGTGCGCTCGTCGAAGGGCAGCGCGCGCATGCGCGCCGCGCGGAACGCCTCCCACGTCCCCCGCCCCCACGCGTACGCGATGGCGCCGAGCCCGACGAGGCCGAGCTTGAACCAGAGGAGCAGGAAGCCGTTGTGGATGAAGCTCTTCACCCACGTCCCTCGGAAGATGGCGTCGTAGAACCCGAACTCGGTCCCGAGCCCGTAGCCCACGATGGGGTTCGCCCGAATCAGCGCCCACACCCGCTCCCACTCGATGAACCGGTTGAGGAGCGAGATGTCGGTCTCGGTGGCGGTCCCGATGCTGAGGATGCGGTCGAGGATGCCGAGGAAGAGGAGCGTGAAGAGGTCGCGGAAGAGGAGGTAGGCGAGGAGGCCGCCCGCGGCGGCGCCGAGGAGGAGCAGGAGGGCGAGGCGGCCCCGCTCCCTCCAGCTCCCCAGGAGCAGGAGCAGCCCGATGCCGGCGGCGATGTCGAGGTAGGCCGAGCGCCACTGCGTGAGGATCACGCCGAGCGTGAAGAAGCCGAACCCCGCCGCGTACAGCACCCAGGGCGTGAGCCGCCGCGCGCGCATGGCGAACGTGAGGCACCCCAGCGCCGGCACGAGCATCAGCAGCTCGTTCATGGGCGCCCGGCCCCGGGCGATCTCCCACGCGTACTCCGCGTTCGAGAACGCGCTCTGGAGGATGAACACGTTGCGCACGACGGCGACGGCGCCGATGAAGAGCGCGAGGCTCACGACCACCCACGGCCCGATCCGATACCGCTCGACCGCCTCCCGGACGGGGAAGAAGAAGAGGAGCATCGAGAAGTTGATCCAGTCGCTGAGGGCCCCGCCGAACGGGCCGCCGTAGAGCGCCGTCATCGCGAGCGACGCCGTGGCCCAGAGGGGCAGCAGGACGAACACCGCGTCGAGCGCGCTCCGCACGACGCGTTCCCGGCGCAGCCAGACGTGCACGGCGAACCAGTGGGCGAGGAAGCCGAGGTAGTACGCCGCGAAGACGACCTCCTCCACCTGGATCCCCTCCGTCTGCGAGGCGGCGGCGGCGTAGAACGCCAGCACGCCGCAGAGTTGCCCCATCGGCACGCGCGAGAGCGCCCACACCACCCCGCCCGCGACGATGGCCGCGGGCAGGACCCACACGTACGCCTGCGCCACCGCCATCAGCGCGAAGGCGAGGGCGAGTCCGACGGCGAGGGCGAGGGCGAGGAGGGCCAGCCCCCATCGCCACACGGCGCGCTCCAGTGGCACGGTCGGGGCGGCGGGCGCGGCCATCCGTCAGCCAGCCTCGAGCTCGCGCGCGATCCGGCGGCGGTTCCGCCACAGCCAGTCCCGCGCGAGCACGAAGAGCACCACGAGGAGGAAGCCCGAGAGCGTCGTCACGATGACGAGGACGCTCCGCTTGGGCTTGGCCTTCCGCGACGGCGGCACCGCCTGGTCCACGACCTGCACGGCCGTCCGCTCGCGCTGCTCTTCGAAGCGGGCCTGCTCCAAGAGCGGGCGGGTCGTCTCGAGGATCTCGGCCTGGATCAGGAGGGCCTGGTAGAGGCGGGCGTACTCGCTGGCGAGGGCGGGGAGGTCGCGGAGCGGCACCGGCATCATGGCCTCGCCGCCGCCGAGGAGGTTGCGCTCGGCGCGGCGGCCGGCCGTCACGGCGTCGCGGGCGGCCTGCACCTGGGGGTTGTCCTCGCCGTACTGCGCCCGGAGCGCCTCGTACTGGATCTCGAGCTCGGCCAGCTGCGCCCGCTGGGCTGCCGCCGTTTCGAGGAACGCCTGCGTCATCGTTGGCAGCTCCACGACCCCGTGCGTCTCCTGGAACGCCTGCATCTCGCCGCGGAGCGAGTCGAGCTCGGCCTCGGCCTCGGCGTAGCGCTCCTCGACGTAGCGGCGGTAGAGCGCAGCGTTCTGCGACGCGAGCGCCTGGCTGCGGCGGTTGAGCTCGGACACGAGGAAGTTGGTGAGGGCCGCCGCGCGCTCCCGGTCCCGGTCGAACGCGGTGATCTCGAGGAACTCGTACTGGAGGTCCACCTCGAACTCCACGTTGCCGGCGAGCTGCTCGACGGCCTCCTCCGTCGGGGCCTCGGCGTCGCCGAGGTCGTAGACGGCGATGAGGTCGAACCGCTCGACGGTCTCCTCCAGCAGCGAACGGCTGGTGAGCAGGGCGAGGTAGCGGTTGTAGTCGCCCGCGCCGCCGCCGAAGAGGGAGGCGCCGATGGGGGAGAGGTCGCCGATGAGGGCCCCGATGCCGCCGCCGCCGCTCTCGGGGAGGAGGACGCGGGCCGTGCCGGCGTACCACTTCGGGAGGAGCAGGCTGATGATGACGGCGAGCACGGCCACGACGAAGGTCGCGCCGAGGATGAGCCTGCGCGAGCGGTAGAGCGTCCGCGCGACGGGCCAGAGCAGCGACGACGCCTCCGGCGGCCGGTCCGCGGGCGCGTCCTCCGGGCCCGTCGGTTCCCCCTCGAAGGACGCGTCGCCGCGGTGCGTCGCGGCGCCGTTGGTGTCTTCTTCCAGGGCGTGTTCCTTCCTCATACAGGTTCTCTCCTGCGGTACGGGGGGCGAAGCTCGGGGCCCGAGGGCGGCGGTAGTGGGAGGTTAGACCGCGCGCACGGGCACCGGGTAGCGGATCCGGGCGGCCGAAGTTAAGGGGGGTGCTCGGGTGGGGCAACGCCCGCGCCGGTGCCCCGACCACGAGACGCCCCCGCCGCGCGAGCCAGAGCCCCCACAGCCCCGGATCTGGGCCAGAACGTGGGGGCCGCGCCGTGCGCGAAGATCGTCGAAAGACCCACCGCTGCCGCCGGGCGTGGCCCACGGGGGCCGGTACGGGCCCCTGCGGTTGAGGAGGCTAGCGGCTCGCGAGGATGATCACGGAGATCACGGCGGCCGTGGCGCTGAGCGACTGCGCGATGGCCGTGAGGAGGCGGAAGGTGGCCTCGTTGCGCTCCCGCCGCTCCTGCACCTGGAGCTGCCGCTCCTGGATCACGAGCTGCTGCGTCACGAGGTCGTCGGCCACGGGGGTGCGGTTGACGAAGATGAGGTCGCCGGAGCGGAGGGGGCCGGCCTCGGCGGCGGGCCGGTAGGCGCCGGTCGCGGCGTCGACCACGTAGACGTCGGTGGCGCCGGGGCCACGCCCCCCCGCCGCGGCGATGTACTCCTCGACGGTGCGTCCCGCCACGTACGGCACGTAGCCGCCCTGGACCACCTGCCCGATCACGGACACGGCGCCGATGTCGTAGGGGACCACGAGGCGGTCGCCGTCGCGGAGGGCGACGGCCTCGGCGCCGGACGAGAGCGCGGCCTCCACGTTCACCGAGACCCGCTGGTACGCGACGGCCTCGCGGGCGAGGTACTGCCGGTCGAGGAAGTCCAGCGGCGAGAGGCGGGCGCGGTCGTAGGCGGCGGCGGCGAGGGCCGCCTGCCGCAGCTCCTCCTCCACGGTCGGGTCGGCCACGAGCGCGGCGACGTCGAGGCGCCGCTCGCCCGGGGTGGAGGGGGCGCGGCGCTCGAGGTAGGCCCCACGCACGAGCGCGTCATCCTCGAACCCGCCGGCGGCCTCGATGAGGTCGCGGAGCGTGGTCTGCCCCTCGACGACGCGGTAGGCCGCCGGGAAGCGGACGGCGCCGACGGCCTCGGCCGTGCCCAGGAGCGACGTCTCGTCGAGGACGTAGAGGCGGTCGCCCGCGCCGACGGGCGTCGCGGCGAGGTCGGCCGGGCCGAGCACGACGGCCTCGGCTGTCGCCGCACGGACGAGGCGGACAGCGCTGACGTCGTCGGCGGAGGCGCCGCGGGCGCCGACGAGGAGGTCGCGCGCGGTGTCGTCGGGGCGGGCGTCGTAGACGCCGGGCTCGGCCACGGCCCCGTCCACCCACACCCCCTCCGCGTCGGGTGAGAAGAAGGGGACGTGGACGGCGTCGCCGTCGTGCAGGTACGGGTTCGACGCGGGGTTGCCGGTGGCGTAGTAGCGGAGGAGATCGACGAGGAGGACCTCGCCGTCGCGGCGCTCGACGCGGATGTTCCGGAAGGCCGGCTCGTAGTCCGAGGCGAGGAGGTCGGCGCGGGACGAGATCGCGCCGGGCGAGAGGTCCGACGGGGCCGTGGCCTGGAGCGCGCGCACAGCCAGGGCCTGCCGGGGCGGCCCGCTCTCGAGGAGCTGCCGCGGGGGGACGCCGCCCATCGCGAGGAGGAGGGCGTCCTCGACGCGCGGGACGGGCGGGACGAGGACGCGGCCGGGGTCGAGCACGGCGCCCGAGACGTGGACGTAGAACCGCCGCGGCTCGGCCAGCGCCACGCTCGTCCCGACGTTGCGGTACGTCCGCGCCAGCGCCGCCCCCACCTCGCGCTTCACGTCGGCGAGGGGCCGGTCGGCCACCTCGAAGCTCCCCACGTCGGGGAGGAGGAGGATGCCCTCGGCGGAGACGACCGAGCGGTACTGCACCGGGAGCTGGCCGCCGGTCGAGATGGCGAAGGCATCGCCGGGGCCGACGAGGTAGAGCGCGGGGTCGAGGGCGCCTTCGAGCGGGGCCGTCTCGGTGCCGAAGGCGGTCTCGGTGCCGAGGCGCGCGCCCGCGCCGGCCCGGAGCGCCTCCTGGAGGTCGAGGCCCTGCGCCGCGGCAGGCGGGGCGAGCGCGGCGACGAGGGTGAGCAGGAGGGCGGCGTGGAGGCGGGGTCCGAGGGCCGTGCGCACGGGAGTGGACATCCGGGTCGGTCGGGGTGGAAATTGGGCGCGCAAGCTACGGCCGCCCTTCGGGGTCCCCAACGCCGAGGGCGGTCCCCTGTGCGGCATTCCCGAGCATTTCCCGGGGCGCCGCCCCTCCGGGCTCCTCTCCGTGCACGCCGACGCCCCCGCCAAGATCAACCTCGGCCTCCACGTGCTCCGGCGCCGGGCCGACGGCTTCCACGACGTCGAGACCGTCCTCGTCCCCATCGGCTGGGCCGACGGCCTGACGGCGAGGCCGGCTCCGGGCCTCCGCTTCACCTGCTCCGACCCCGCCCTCCCCACCGACGACGGCAACCTCGTCGTCCGGGCGGCGCGGGCGCTCGCAGGCTGGGCCGGGGTCGCGCCGGCCGCGGCGCTCCACCTGGCGAAGCGCGTGCCCTACGGCGCCGGCCTCGGCAGCGGCTCCTCCGACGCCGCCCACACCCTCCGCCTGCTCGCGCGCCTCTGGGGCCTCGACGTCCCCGCCGACGCCCTGCACGGCCTCGCCGCCGGCCTCGGGTCCGACGTCCCGTTCTTCCTCGGCGATGGGCCCGCGCTCGCCACGGGCCGCGGGGAGGTCCTCACGCCGCTGCG
>JAWWCA010000032.1:0-20969 GCA_033720695.1 Rubricoccaceae bacterium | reverse complement strand
GTGGTCGTGGTCTTCGTCGTGGTCGTGCGCCTCGCTGCGCTCGGGCGAGGGGGGCCCGTCGTCGAGCGGGGGGGCGAGGTGCTCGGGGTGCACCTCACCGCGGTGGCACGTCCAGCACGTCACGAGCCAGTCGGCGGGGTCCGGCCGGGGGCCGTCCTCGAATCCGTGGAGCCCCTCGATGGCCGGGAGCAACTCCAGGTTGATCTGCCTCGTCATCCGCATCATCTCGCGGGCGATCTCCTTCTCGGGCTTCTCGTCGGAGGCGAAGTCCCATTCGAGGAAGTCCTGCCCCTCCTCGCCGACATGGCAGTGGTGGCAGCGCACGTCGAGGGCGCGCGTGAACGAGCGCATGACGGCGCGCAGCCCTTCGGGCGGGATGTCCTCGGGGAGGGCCTCGAGGTTCTCGGGATTCTCGGGCCAGGCCCACTCGGTGTCGGCCGGCGCGAGCGGGCGCTCCCCGACCGGGTCGGGCGAGGGGGCGGTGGCAGCGAGGGCGAGGAGGGCGACGAGGAGGAGCGGGAGGGCGAGGCGCCCGGCGAGCGGGATCGTCGACATGGCAGGCGGAGCGGGTGCGGCTGCCCTAGCATCGGAAGCACGGCGTTAAAACGCAAGAGGGTGCGTGATAATCCGAGATATCATCCCGAGCGAAGCGAAGGGTCTCAACGCAAGCCTCCCTCACGCCCGAGTCGGTGCGCTTCTACTGAGATCCTTCCCCGCTAACGCTCCTCAGGATGTCAAGGAAAGAGTGCCTCGCACTTCTCTCGATCCCCTGTCTGAGAGAGCGAGTAGGGGAAAGGGCGGACAAGTAGGGGACGGCAGAGCGCGCAAGCCGCCTTATCCCTCTCCCTGTCACTCGCTCACCCTCTCCACTCCTCCTCAGTCGTCTAGGACCTCCAGGTCGGCGATCACGTTGAGGTGGGGCGTCCCGAAGCGTCCCTCGCGCGGGCCCGTCTCCAGCGCCAGCACGCCGCGCGGGCACACCGTCGCGCAGATGCCGCAGCCGACGCAACTGCTCCGGACGATGTTCTGCCCGCGCTGGGCGTACCACCGCACGTCGATCCCCATTTCGCAGTAGGCTGAGCAGTTGCCGCACGAGATGCACTGCCCGCCGTTCGTCGTGATGCGGAAGCGCGAGAAGAACCGCTGGACGAAGCCCAGCGTGGCCGCGAGCGGGCACCCGTAGCGGCACCACACCCGGCTCCCCATCAGGGGGTAGAAGCCGACGCCGATCACGCCCGAGAACACGGCGCCGATGCCGAACCCGTACCACTGCGCGAAGCGGTTCGAGAGCCCGCCGAGGACGGCCCCGCCCTGCGACTGGTCGATCCACAGGAGCGCCGTCGTGGCGACGATGAAGACGAGGACCGAGTGGATCATCCACCGCTCGATGCGCCACGCCGTGAGCTGCTTCTGCGAGAGGTGGCGGTAGGGGTCGCCGGCGGTCTCGGCGAGGCCGCCGCAGCCGCACACCCACGAGCAGTACCACCGCTTTCCGTAGAGGTACGTCAGCACGGGGACGGCGAGGAACGTGAGGACGGCGCCCCAGAACACCATGAACACGCCCCACCCGCCCTGCTCGGAGAGGTACCCGATCTGGCCCGGGAACAGGAGGTCGTAGTCGAGCGGCCAGAAGTAGTGGAAGTAGAGCTCGGGCTGCTGGAAGCGGACGAGGAGGTAGGGGATCAGGAACGCGAAGCCGAACTGGAAGAACATGACCGAGAGCGTGCGCAGCACCTGGTAGCGCGAGTGCCGGTACTTCAGCAGCGCCCGGACGCCCATCACGAGGACGGCGCCGGTGTAGATCGTCCCGTAGAGGAACCACTGGTCCGCCGCGTTCCCGCGGAGGGTGTAGCTCAGCGGGTCCGCGACGCGGATCAGCCCCTCCAGCGTCCCGGGGTACCAGTAGAGCAGGACGTAGAGCCCCGTCAGCACGATCCCGAACACCCACCCGACGAGGCCCCGCGCCATCAGCGCCGAGAACGTGACGCCCTCGTTGCGCACGCCCGCCGGCAGCCGCCGGAAGCGGTCCACGACGTAGAGCAGCCCGCCCCCCGCGATCCCCCCCCCCACGAGCGTGAGCATGCGGATGGGGTACTGCGCGCCGAGCGTGCTGAAGAGCGCCACGACGGCCCCGACGAGGCCGAGGGCGAGGAGGGCGAGCCCGGCCTTCTGGACCGCGTTCGTCTCGACGGCCGGGTTGCTCAGGCCGATGTCGGCGTTGTAGACGGGGAAGTCGGGCATGGGGGTCTACTGCGTGCTTCGTGACGCGTAAGGGTATCGTCTCCTTACGCCTCACGAAGCACGGAGCACGCTAAGGCAGGTGCGCGAAGGAGTCGGACACGCGGTGGGCCGTCGTGCCGTTCATGGGGAGGCGGGCCATCCAGCGGCGCCACCCGCGGCGGGTCTGGAGCCGGACGGCCGCGCCGTGCCGAGCGTTGTAGGCGTCGACGAGCGCCCCCTCGCACTGCGCGATGAACTCGGGGTCGAAGTTGGCCGCGCCGAGGTCCGTCAGCACCGCCTCGACGCCGACGCCCGCACGGATCCAGTCGGCGCAGACGGCGTGGCGGTAGCGGACGCCCATGAGGTTGAACCCGACGACGCGGCGCGCGCCCTCGGCCTCGTACTGGAGGCGGAGGAGCCGGCGGCCCTCGGGCGCCTCCCAGTGGAGCGTCGCCTCGCCCTCCGGCGGCTCGGGGTCGATGCGGCCGTAGGTCTGGTACTCGACGTCGAAGAACTTGGCGCTGTTGAAGAAGAGGCCGGGCGCGTAGGCGCGCGGCTCGCCGCAGATCGTATGGGCGACCGTCGCGCCGTGGATGCGTCCGGTGTACCACAGCTGCTCAACGGCCCGCCGGCCCGGCAGCGGGTCGCGGAACTCGGCGCAGTCGCCGGCGGCATAGACGCCGGGCGCGCTCGTTCGGAAGTGGCGGTCCACGAGGACGCCGCGGGCGGTCTCGATGCCGCTGCCGTCGAGGAAGCCCACGTTCGGCGTCACGCCCGTGGCGAGGCCGACGAAGCGGCACGGGACCTCCTCCCCGCCCGTCGTGACGACGGCGCGGGCGCGGCCGTCGGCGTCCGGCAGGATCTCCCTCAGCTCCGTCTCCATCCGGAGGTCCACGCCGTGGCGGCGGATCTCGCGCTCGGCCATCCGGCCCTCCGGCTCGGGCAGCACGCGCTGGAGGTACGACCGCTCCCGCACGAGAAACGTCACGCCGATGCCGCGCGTGCGGAGCATCTCCGCCATCTCGACCCCGATCAGCCCACCGCCCACGACGACGGCGCGCGCGATGGGGTCGTCGCCGTCCATCGTCGCCCCTTCCATCGTGGCGAGGTCGCCGACCCCGTAGAGGCCCTGCACGCCGGCGAGGTCCTGGCCCGGCCAGTCGTAGTACGTCGGGCGGGAGCCGGCGGCGATGAGGAGCGCGTCGTAGGAGAGCGGGGCGCCGTCGCGGAGCCCGAGCCGCTTCGCCGCCGGGTCCACGCGCTCGACGCGGTCGCGGACGAGGGCGATGCGGTTCTCGGCCCAGAACCGGTCCTCGTAGGGCTTCGTCTGCTCGTAGGTGAGCACGCCCATGTAGATGTACATGGCCGCCGTCCGCGCCCAGTGGTGGTCGCTCTCGTCGGAGACGACGGTGATGCGGGCGTCCGGCTGCCGCCGCCGCACGTACCGGGCGCACGTGACGCCCGCGATGCCGTTGCCGATGATGACGAGGTGCACGGAGGGACGGGGCTCGGGGAGCGCCAAAGTAACCCGCCGCGCGCGACGCCCCATCACGGCCCGCTCACGACTGCCCCACCGGGGCGATATTGGCCCTCCGCTCTCCTCTGCCCCTCCCCATGACCTACGGCATCACCGGCAACACCGCCAAGGAGGCGCTCTGGCACCCCGTGGCCGATCTGACGCGCCGCCTCTACCGCAAGGACCTCGCGTTCTGCCTCCACCGCGACATCGCGCGCGGGCTCGAGGAGCGCGAGCTGGTCGACCCCGCCTTCACCGCGCAGTGCGCCGTGGACGACGTCGCCGAGCACTGCGACCTCCTCCTCTCCTTCGGCGGCGACGGCACCATGCTCCGGAGCGCCCACGCCGTCGGCACGCGCGAGATCCCCATCCTCGGCATCAACGTCGGCCGCCTCGGGTTCCTCACGAAGGCCGACGTCGACGAGCTCGACGAGATCGTGGACCGGCTGGAGGCCGGGCAGCACACCGTCGAGAAGCGGATGGTGCTCGAGTGCGACGTGGACGGGGCCGCGCTCGACCTCCCGGGCTGGGCGCTCAACGACTTCGTCCTCGACAAGAGCGGGACGACGAGCATGATCGCCGTCGAGGCCGAGGTGGACGGCGTGTTCCTCAACACGTACTGGGCCGACGGCCTCATCGTCGCCACGCCCACGGGCTCGACGGCCTACAACCTCTCGGCCGGGGGCCCCATCGTCGTCCCCTCTTCGGAGGCCCTCGTGCTCGCCCCCATCGCCCCGCACACCCTCACGGCGCGGCCCATCGTGCTGCCGGACCGCGCGACGGTCCGCCTCCGCGTCACCACGCGGGGGCACCCGTACGTGTTCGCGGTCGACGGGCAGAGCACCGTGATCGAGGGCGGCGCCGAGGTCACGTTCACGATCCGCCGCGCCAGCCACGGCGTCCGCCTCGTCGCCTTCCCGGACCGCGACTACTTCACGACGATCCGGGAGAAGCTGAAGTGGGGCCAGAGCCAGGTGTTCTGAGCCGACGGCCCCGCCAAACGCAGGGGCCGGGGAGCCCCACCACGAGCACCCCGGCCGTCCCACCTGTCGAGCCGGAGGGGCGACGGCGCGGTGAGCGGCCACGCCTCGCCAGCCCGTAGATGCACACACGGCGAGAGGCACCGGCTTGAGAGGGCCGGCGGCCTCCACCGCAGGGTCAACATCGAGAATCGAGCGGGGGGCGCCGTAGGTCAACCTGACCTATTTTCTTTGGACGTGCGTTCCCAGCTGCGGCCATCGTGGGCACCCCCCTCCATCTCTCTCGACAAGACCAGCGCGGGCTCGCGGCCGCGGCGGAGGCCCTCCTCTCCCCCCTCGTCCACGTCGACGCCGACGCGTGGCGGCGGGCCGTCTGCGACCGCCTCCGCTCCCTCCTCGGGGCCGACATGGCGATGGTCCTCCTCCCCGGCCCCGACGGCGTGGACCTCTTCACGGAGGACTTCGACCCCTCGATCACGGAGTACCCCCGCCGGGCCGACCCGGTGATCTCGGCGCTCGACGCCTTCGCCAGGCTCCGCGTGCTGGGGGCGGCGACCCGCCCCATGATCTACGGGCGTCTCCTCGGGGCCTTCTACCGCTCCCCGCTGTGGACGGAGTTCGGCCGGCACCACCGGGCCTACAAGAGCCTCACCCTCAGCGTGGCGGTCGGCCCCCGCCCGACGCTCGCGCACCACGCCCAGATCCTCCTCAACAAGGACAGCCCCCACAAGGCGCCCTTCGGGGAGCGCGGCGCCGCGATCGGACGGCTCCTCCTCCCCGCGCTCCAGACCGGCGCCCTGGCGTGGCGCCGGACCGCCCGCGCCCGCGCCTCCCTCACCACCCTCGTCGACGCGATGGCCATCGGGGCGCTCCTCTTCGACGCCGACGGCCGGGAGGTTCACCGCAACCCGGTCGCGGCTGGCCTCCTCGCGTCGGTGCCCGACGGGCCCGCGCGGGCCGCACAGCTGGTGCGAGGCCTCCTCGCGTCGGACGGGGCTGCCGGCCTTCTGGACCCGGTCCCGCCGCCGGTGGCCGCGCGCCTCGGCCCCCTCGTGCTCCGCGCCACGACGCTCGCCCCCGGTGCGGCCGGCCCCATGCGGAGCTTCCTGGTGATGATCGAGACGGTGGGCGCGCCGCGTCCAGACCTCGACCCGTCGGCCGCGGAAGCGCTGCAGGCGCGTCGGGGACTCACAGCGCAGCAGGCGCGCGTGGCCCTCCTGCTCGCCGCCCGCCGCTCGACCCAGGAGATCGCCGAGGCCCTCAGCATCAGCCCCCACACCGTCCGCCGCCACGTCGAGCAGGTGCTGGACCGGCTCGGCGTGGCCCGCCGCACCGAGGTGGAGGCGGCGGTCCGGCAGGCGCTCGCGGGCCGAGACGACGCTAGTGCAGCTTGACGAGACGGCCCGTCTGCATCTCCTCGCCGCTCACGAGGCGGTACACGTAGAGCCCGCCCGGCAGGGCGCCGGCCTCGAACGGGACCACGTGCCGCCCCGCCGAGAGCGGACCGTCGACGAGGCGGGCCACCGCCCGGCCGAGCGCGTCGTAGACGACGAGCGAGACGACCGCGTCCTCGGCGAGGTCGACCTGGAGGTGGGCGACCCGGGAGAACGGGTTTGGGCGCACCCGGACCCCTACGCCGAGCGCAGCCCCGGCCGTCCCGAACGCGCCGCCCTTCTGGATGGTCACTGCGTCGGAGCCGTAGGCGGTTTCGGTGTCGAAGTCGCCCGCGGCGAACGTGACGAGGTACTCGCCGTCGGGGATGCTGCCGGGGACGGACTGGCACACGGACCCGCTCCGGCTCTGCCCGGCCGGGATCGTCACGGCGCGGAGGAACCGGGTGACGAGGAGGCGGGGCGCCTCGGGCCCGCTCGCCGTCAGCCACACGTCGACGGCCTCGGCGGTCGGCTCCGCGTTCGTGACGGTGACGTCGAAGCACGACTGGCCGCCCGTGGAGGGCACCATGCCACCGGAGGTCACGACGGCCTCGACGGCGATGTCCGGCGTCGTCGGGAGGGTCTCGGGATAGAAGGCGCGGGCGGCGAGCGACGAGTCCACGACGAACGGGTTGATGGCGTCGGCGCCGGAGAGGGTGGCCTGCTGATCCGCCACGCGGTCGCTGCGCGCGCGGTCGGCCTCGGTCGCGGGGTCGGCCCGGTGCCACGCGAGGAGAGAGGGGCGCATCGCCTCCCAGAAGGCGACGTTGGCCTGGCCGGTGCCGTCGGGGCCGTAGAGGGCGTAGGCGTGGAACATGGCGCGCGCCACGTCGCCCTCGCGGCTCTCGCGCGGCTCGAAACGCGTCGGGCCCTGCCGCTCGCTCCAGAGGTCGCGCGTGGCGAGGGGCGGCGGTGCGCCCTGCTGCTGGTCGAGGTAGTACCATGCCGTGGTCTGTGCGTCGGGGCTCTCGCCGAAGGGGAGGTTGCCGCGGTCGGCGTTGACGTCGACGCGGGACGGGAAGAGGTGGTGGAGGTCCCGCTCGAACAGCCCGGAGTCGGCCCCCTCCGACTTCGGCCACGCGTGCTCCTGGTTGAGCCCGTCGCCGTCGTTGAACACGTCCTGCGAGGGGTCGCAGGAGGGGACGCAGTCGAAAGCGACGAAGAAGTCGGTGTAGAGCCCTGCGGCTCCGCTCTGGCCGCCCCGCTCCTCAACATCGATCACGGAGTAGAGGAGGTCCTTCCCCTCGGCCTCGGAGGGAGCGCTGGCGAGCCCGTAGGTCGCGGCGATGGCGTCGCGGAGGGCCTCGTCCGTGAGGCCGGGGAAGAGGGTCTGCGGGGGAGTCGTCTGGGCTGCCAGCGGCACCGCGACGACGGCGAGGAGGGGGAGGAGAATGCGCATGAGGGAAACTAGTGTGCAGAGGGTACCGCCGCAGTGGAAGCGGCTGGAGTTTCGTAGTATTGTCCGTCGCAGCGGCCGGTGTGCCCTGCGCCCGCCTCCCGTGGCCTCCGAACGCCTCGCGTCTTCCAGCCGCCCCGCGGCCTCCGCCGCCGGCGAGCGCGACAGCGGCGGCGCCGACGTGCTGCCGCTCTCCGCGCGGCTGCGGGCAGTCGCCGCGGCGGCCGGGCAGGTTCTCGGGGCGGCCTCCGTGGACGAGCTCCGGTCCGCGCTCGCCGCCGCGTGCCACGCGGCCCTTCCCTTCGAGACGCTCACGGTCCTGAGCTACGACGCGGCGACGCACACCTTCCAGGGGGGGTCCGGTGCCCCCCCCCGACCCATCGAAGGGACACGGTGGGGCCGGGCGGTCTCGGCAGACGGCCCCATCGTTGAGCACGACGGCGAGAGGGCGGCGATCCTCGCCCCCCTCCGCGCCGACGACGCTGTGCTCGGCGTCCTCGCCATCGAGCGCAGCGCGCGCGTCCCGTACGACGAGGAGGATCTCGAGGTGGCCGCCGTCGCGGCGTCGCTGGCGGCGGCCTCCCTGTCTGCCCTTCGGAGGACCGCCGCGCACCGAGCCGCCGAGCGGGCGCAGCACCTCTCCGAGACGCGCTTCCGCGCCCTCTTCGACCAGTTCCCCCTCTCCGTCCAGATCTTCGACCCCGAAGGGCGAACGCTGGATGTGAACCGGGCGTGGGGCTCGCTCTTCCGCCTGCCCCCCGAGGCGCTCGCTGACTTCAACCCGCTCCGCGACCCGCAGCTGGCCGACGTCCGCGACGCCCTCCTCCGCGGCTTCGCCGGGGAGACCGTCACGATCCCGGCCCACCCCTTCGATCCGGCCGAGCTCGACGGCGCGGCGCCCCGCACGCGGTGGCTGGAGGTGACCGTGTGCCCCGTCCACGGCCCCGGCGGCGAGGTGCGCGAGGTGTTCGTCGTGCACCGGGACGTGACGGACCGGCATGAGACGGAGGAGGCGTTGCGGGAGCAGGAGCGGCAGCTCCGCGAGGCCCAGCGCATCGCCCGCCTCGGCCGCTGGCGCTGGGACATCGACGCCGACGCGGTGGCGTGGTCCGAGGAGCTCTACCGGATCTACGGCCTCGACCCCGAGGCGTTCGGGGCGAGCGTCGCGGCGTACCTCGAGCGGGTCCACCCCGACGACCGGGCCGCCGTCCAGGCCCACATCGCTCGGGCCCGGGACACGGGCGAGCCGTTCGCCTTCGAGGAGCGGATTGTCCGGCCCGACGGCGAGGTGCGCGTCCTCCGCAGCACTGGCGAGGCCCGGCGCGGCGCCGACGGCCGCGTGACCCACCTCGTGGGGGTCTGCCTCGACATCACCGAGCAGAAGGCGGCCGAGGCCGCACTGCAGCGGGCCCACGACGAGCTCGAGCAGCGCGTGGCGGAGCGGACGGCCGAGCTGGCGCAGGCCGAAGCCCGCTTCCGCGCGATCGTCGAAGCGAGCCCGACGCCGCTCCTGCTCAGCCGGCTCGACGACGGCGCCGTGCTCTACGCCAACGACCGGCTCGACGCCCTCATCGGCGTCGCGCCCGGGAGCCTCGTGGGGCAGCGCACGCCGGACTTCTACTACGACCCGGCCGACCGGCCGCAGGTCCTCGAGACCGTCCGCACGCAGGGGTACGTCCGCGACCTCGAGCTCCGAATCAAGCGGGCCGACGGCACGCCGCGCTGGGTCTCGCTCTCGTCGCAGCGCCTCCTCTTCAACGGGGCGCCGGCCGTCGCCACCGCCCTCGTGGACGTCACCGAGCGGCGGGAGGCCGTCGAGGCGCTCCGGCAGCGGACGCAGGAGATCGAGGCCATCTTCCGGGCGCTCCCGGACCTCTACTTCCGCATGGCGGCGGACGGCACCATCCTGGACTACCGCGCCGGCCGCTCGTTCGGGCTCTACGTCCCGCCCGAGGCGTTCCTGGGCCGGCCCGTGCAGGAGGTGCTGCCGCCCCCCGTCGGCCCTCAGGTGGCCGCGGCCCTCGCCGAGGTGGCCCGCACCGGCGACCTCGTCCACATCGAGTACATGCTCCCCCTCGGCGCCCCCGGAGACCCGGCCGGCGGGGAGCGGCGCGACTTCGAGGCCCGGCTCCTCCCCCTCGAAGCCGGGCAGGTGGTGGCCGTCGTCCGAGACGTGACAGAGCGGAAGCGAGCCGAGGAGGCCCTCCGCGCCAGCGAGGAGAGCTACCGCGGCCTCTTCGACCACCTCACCGAGCTCGTCTACATCCAGGACCTCGAAGGCCGCTTCCTCAACGTCAACGAGGCCGTCGTCCAGGCCTACGGCTACACCCAGCCCGAGCTCGTCGGGAAAACGCCCGACGTCCTCGGCGTCCCCGGCACCGTCGACCCCGAGGCGTTCGGGGAAGTCTTCGCGCGGGCCGTGGCCGGGGAGACCCAGCGGTTCGAGTGGTGGGGCCGCCGCAAGGACGGGAGCACGTTCCCGAAAGAGGTCACGATCCAGCGCTCGACCTACTTCGGGGAAGACGTCGTCATCGCCGTCGCCCGCGACATCTCGGAGCGGAAGGAGGCCGAAGCGGAGCTGCTCCGGCAGCGGACCTACTTCGAGGAGATCCTCAACAGCGTCGATGCCGGGATCGCCGTCTTCGACGCCGACGGCCGCTACGAGTACGTCAGCCCGAAGGCGATGCCGGACCCCGAGCTGCGCCGGTGGGTCGTCGGGAAGACCCTCGACGCGTACGCTCGCCGGCGGTCGCTCCCTCCCGCGATCAGCGAGCCCCGCTCGCGCAACCTGGAGGCGGTGCTGTCCACGCGCCAGGCCCGGGAGTTCGAGCAGCCGATCACGCTGCCGGACGGGTCCACGCGGATGCTGCTGCGCCGGCTGCTGCCCGTCCTCGACGACGCGGGCGCGGTGACGCGCGTGATTGGATACAGCGTGGACATCACCGAGCGGGTCGAGGCCGAGCGCGTGCTCCGGTTCCAGAAGACCCTCCTGGAGGCCGAGGGTGAGGCCTCCATCGACGGCATCCTGGTGGTCTCCGAGGACGGCGGGATCCTCTCCTACAACCAGCGGTTCGTCGAGCTCTGGGGGGTGGCGCCCGAGGTCGTCGCATCGGGCTCCGACGCGGCGACGCTCGACGCCGTGCTCGACCGCCTCGAGGACCCCCGCGCTTTCCTCGACCGCGTCACCTACCTCTACGACCACCCCGACGAGGTCGCCCGCGACGAGGTCCGCCTCCGCGACGGTCGCATCTTCGACCGCTACAGCGCGCCGGTCAAGAGCCGCGAGGGCGACGCGTACGGCCGGATCTGGTTCTTCCGCGACATGACCGCGGAGCGGCGGCACGCTGCCGAGTTGGAGACGGCCCGTCGGGAGGCTGATCGGGCGCGGGAGCAGGCGAGCGAGTACGCCCTCAGCCTCGAGCGATCGCTGGAGGAGCTCCGCGCCGCGCAGACCCAGCTCGTGCAACAGGAGAAGATGGCGGGCCTGGGCCGGCTCACGGCCGGCATCGCCCACGAGATCCGCAACCCCCTCAACTTCGTCAACAACTTCGCCGCCCTCTCCGGCGAGCTTGTCGACGAGGTCGAGCAGGCGCTGGCGACGCACCCCGGCGGGCTCGATGCCGAGACCGCGGGCTTGCTCAACGCGCTCCGGGCCAACGCAGCCAAGATCGAGGAGCATGGCCGGCGGGCCGGCGAGATCGTGCGGGGGATGATGGACCACGCTCGGGCTGGATCCGACGACCGCCTCCATCGCCGCCGCCACGTCGACCTCAACGCGCTCGTCGAGGGGCAGCTTGCCCTCGCCCTCGAGGCGTACCGCGCGCTCGACCCCGATCCCTCGACGGCGTCCGGCCGGGCGCGGGGCATCCGTGTCCACCGCGACCTCGACGGGGCGGTGGGCGCCGTGTCTGCGGACCCCGAAGAGCTCGGCCGCGTCGTTCGCAGCCTCCTCACCAACGCCCTCGACGCGCTGGACGACCGCGCCAGCCACGCAGGGGCCGGGCCCGAGGCACAGGCCCATGTGCCGACCGTCACCGTCCGCACTCGCCGCGAGGCCGGCTCCGTCGTCGTCGCGGTCTCAGACAACGGGATCGGGGTTCCGGAGGACTCGCGGGACCGGGTGTTCGAGCCGTTCTTCACGACGAAGCCTGCGGGCAGCGGTCACCCCGGCCTCGGGCTCTCGCTCGCCCATGAGGTCGCCAAGGGGTACGGGGGATGGCTGGAGGTGGAGAGCACCGAGGGCGCAGGTGCCACCTTCACCCTCACCCTCCCAACGGGGTAGCTCCAGAGGGGGCTGGGGCCGCGAGCTTCGCGCGGCGCCAATGCTGCTCCATCCGCAGCTTCTGCTTCTCCAGGGTCCGGAGGCGCCGGCGGAGCCACCACCGGCGGAGCGGCCCGGCGCTCACGCAGGCCGCGCGCAGGCACTCCACGTCGCGGCTGACCTGGCGCACACACGCCTGGTCGGTCTCCGGCGAGTCGTGGGGCGTGCGGTTGACGACGATCCACGACGACTGGCGCGCGGGACGGGACGTGGGGGCAGAAGCACCCATGCTCTGCCGAGCCTGAACCGTGCTGCTCATGGGGGACGGTGCGGCGGATGGGGGGGACGCTGAAATATACACGACCTACCCTCTTTCGACCACCTTGCCGAAGGGACATGTGCAGACGGCGTCAGCCCCGAGGGATGGAACCGGAACGCGACGCCTCCCAGACCCATCCGAGCGCACGCGGATCGGCCGATGGGGACCTCGCCTCGCCTCCCACTCTTCGTGCGATGTTCGCGCCGCGCCGCGCTGGCCGGCCGCCTCGGGGGGCCGACAACCGCGAGGAGCGGTGATCCCGAGCGCCCGTCTGCGCTGGCGCCCCGGCACGCGCCCGGTTTGGAACACCGCTTGATGGCTGGGAGCCCCCCCACCGTCAGCCCCCCCATCCCGTTGTCGACCTCCTTCCACCCTCGCCCCCGCATCACGTCTGTCCGGCCGCGCAGCGGGTTCGTCCGCGACCGTAGCTACTACGTCTGGGATGCGCGCTTCGGCTTCGTCGAACTCCGAGACCGCGTCGCCGGTGACGGCGAGGCCTGTGCGGTCACGGGGCAACGGATCCCCGCCGGGCTGCACTGCCTGGCGTCCGTTGAACACGCTCGTGGGCTCCGCCTCTCGTACCGCGGCTTCCTGGCCGTGCAGCACGAGAACCCGCTGAGCTGACGCCAGCCCTCGCTCTGCGGGCGAGACCGCGGACGTGCCCTCGGGGCGTCGAGGGCGGGAGGGCACAGACGCACGAAGCCCCCAAGAGACATCGCTCCCGGGGGCTTCTGATGTTGCGGTCCGGACGGGACTCGAACCCGCGACCTCCGGCGTGACAGGCCGGCGTTCTAACCAAACTGAACTACCGGACCGGAACGGGGGCAATCTAAGCAGCGGCCGGAGAGGGCGGGAAGGCTGCCAGGGGGCTCCTCCTATTCTTCAACCGCCGGGGCCGAAGACGACCCGCCCCGCCCCGAGACAGTGGCGAGTCGCCGCTCTCAACGGGGGATGGTCGTGCGGTGCCGCATGGCGGTCCACAGGCGGCGCTCTTCCAGTCGGGGGGCGAGCGGTGCGGTCTCTGCAATGTGCCTCCGACGGCCGATAGACCCGGACTTCTGCTTCCTCGCTCATGCCGTCTGAATGATCCTGCACCCCTGCTGAACGCCCCTCCCGCTCTCACGGCCCGAAGGTTGCTGTCGCAACGATGCGCGGCCTCAGCGCCGCCGGCTTCTCCGCCGTGTGACGCGATCCCTCCCCTCCCGATCATGGACGACCCCACGACCCGATGCGCCTCCTCGCCCTCCTCGCCCTTCCTGCCCTCCTCGTGCTCGCCGGCTGCGACGGCTCGGCCGTCGACGGCCCCGGTGGCGGCCCCAACGACGACCCCGTCGACGAGCCGGACGACCCCCCTCCGGGCCGCGACGACGCGTTCGACGGGGCCTGCCCCGATGGGGTAGGGGTCCGCCTGGATCCCACCGGGACCTACCTGCGCGTCCACGAGAGCGACCCCGCGGCGCCCCCCACCGTGATCGACCTCGACGGAGTGGGAGCCGCTCCGGGGGATGCCCTCGTGCTCGGCCGCCGCGGCGAGTTCCAGATCGACGGCCTCGGCGATCCGACGCGCACGCGCGACGAGATGATCGCCGTCTTCAGCCGCTCCGACGTGGTCCTCGGGCCGGACGAGCCTCTCCGCGTCCCGGACGCCATCGACGCCGGGGACGACTTCCGCACCCTGGAATCCCGCGCGGGGTACATCGTCACCGACATCCCCGAAGACTTCGCCGTCGACCAGCGCACCACCGTGGTGGTCCCACCTGGGGCCGCGTACCTCATCGTCGCGGGGCACGACAGCGAGTACTGGAACAACACCGACGACGACGAGGACTTCCGCGTGTGCGTGGAGTAGCCTCGGCAGGAGAGCCTAGCCGGATCCACGCGCGCTCTCTGGCCATCGCGAGAGCCGTCCTTTCGCGTCGAGGTCCAGAGGGCAGGGCACGACGCTCGTGCGCGGCCTCGTGGCTGGGGACGGACTCGAACCGCCGACACATGGATTTTCAGTCCATTGCTCTACCACCTGAGCTACCCAGCCGAAAGAACGGGCGCGCCGGGCGGCGCGCGACAGGGCGGCAAAGATACGGGGCCCCGCCACCCGGCGGAAAGCCGCCCCGACCGGAAAGTGTGTGAAGAGCCGGCGGGCTGGGCGGCGCTCAGGGCTCGTCGGGCACCGTCGTCGCCCCTTCCGTCTGGGGCCCGCCCGGGATCACGTCGAGCGTCCCGTCCGGGCGGGCGCCCACAGCGCCGGGCTCGGCCTTGACGGGGTGCCCTCCGAACCCGCCGCGCAGCGCCGAGAGCAGGCGGTACGCGAAGGCCCGGTCGTTGCGCGACTGGAACCGCTCGAAGAGCGACGCAGCGATGACGGGTGCGGGCACGCGGAGGGCCACGGCCTCCTCGACCGTCCACCGCCCCTCGCCGGAGTCGGGCACCCACGGCGCGACGCCGTGGAGGGCGGGACGCGCGGCGAGGGCCTCGGCGGCGAGGTCGAGCAGCCACGAGCGGACGACGGAGCCCTCGCGCCAGAGCTCGGCGACCTGGGCGAGGTCGAAGTCGAGCGGGACCGGCGCGCCGTCGCGCATGCCCATCTCCTTCTTGGCCTCCAAGAGCGCGAACCCCTCGGCGTAGGCCTGCATCAGCCCGTACTCGATCCCGTTGTGGATCATCTTGACAAAGTGCCCGCTGCCGACGGGCCCGACATGCCCCCAGCCGCTCGCTTCACCGGGCGCCAGCGTCCTCAGCGCCGGGACGAGCCGACCCACGGCCACGTCGCCGCCGCCGACCATGAGGCTGTACCCCCCTTCGAGACCCCAGATGCCCCCGCTCACCCCGGCGTCGACGAGGTGGAGCCCGCGGCCCTCGACCGCCTCGGCGAGGCGGAGGGTGTCGGTGTAGCGAGAGTTGGCGCCGTCCACGATCACGTCGCCGGGGTCGAGCACGTCGAGGAGGAGGCGCACGTATTCCTCGGTGACGCGGCCTGCGGGCAGCATCAGCCAGACCACGCGCGGCGCGGCGAGCGCCGAGGCGAAGTCCTCGACCTCGGCTGCCGCCTCGGCCCCCTCTCCTGCGGCCACCTCAACGGCCGCGCGGTGCCGGTTCCAGACCACCACGCGGTGGCCCCCGCGGAGGAGGCGGAGCGTCATGTTGAGGCCCATCCGGCCGAGGCCGATCATGCCGAGTTCCATGGGAGCGGCGGGTTGGTTGCGGGACACGGGGACGCGGACCGTGCGTCGAGCGCGCCGGGGGCCGGCGGGCAGGGCCGCCTCGCGGGGCTCAGGCCTCGATCTTGAACACCTCGCGCTTGAGCTCGCTGAAATCGAGCGGCTTCGTGAGGTAGCCCTCGGCCCCGTGCGAGAGCGCCTCCTGCTGCATCGTCGCGTCGTCGTAGGCCGTCACCATGAGGACACGGAGGTCGGGGAACTCCTCCTTGACCACGCGGAGGAGCTCGAGCCCCGTCATCCCGGGCATGTTGATGTCGGAGAGGACGAGGACGACGTCGATGTCGCGGTCGCGGAGGAAGCGGAGGGCGTCTGCGCCGGAGGAGGCGAAGTGGAGGGAGACGATCCCCTTCCGCGTCTCGCGCCGGAAGCGCTGCGTGAAGAGAAGCTCGACGTCGGGCTCGTCGTCCACGACGAGCGCCCGGAGAGGCTCGGACATAAAGGGGAAGGGAGGAGCGGGGGAGCTACAGTAACGCCAACGCCGCCCGCGGTTCCGCCGAGGCCGATCGGCGGGGCGCGAGGCCGGCAAAACGGGGTCAGTAGATCCGCACGTAGAACGACGCCTCGGCGAGCCGGGCCACGGCCTCGGCGCGGGCACGGGCCTCGGCGTCGTCGGAGGCGAGGTCGGCGGCGAGGGCGCCGAGGTCAGCGTCGGTGCGGACGCGGCGGTACGGCTCGGGGAGGGCGTCGGGCTCGACGAGCAGCTCGACGGCGCGGCGGCTGGCCTGCTGCACGCGGACCTTCCCGAGGGCGGTGAGGCACTCGTGCTCGCCGCGGGCGCGCATCGAGTCGCAGAGGCGGTCCTTGAGCCGCTTGGCCGCGGTCGCGAGCGCGCGCTCGGCGTCCTGGAGCCGCTGCCGCTCGGCCTTGACGGCCTCAGCCGTCGCCTCGAACCGGCGGATCATCATGCAGTAGGCTTCGACCTTGTCGTCGCGGGCGTCGAGGAGGGCGGTGTGGCGGGCGTCGGTCGCCTCGTCGACGGCGCCGCCGGCCTCGAGCAGCTCGGCCTCGAGGTGGAGCAGCTCGTCGTCGAGTTCATACAGTGTGAGGGGAGAGATCATACGGGGAGCCTGAAGTCGAAGGTCGAAGAAGGCAGGAGGCGCGCCGGACTAACCTACAGCGATCTTCCCATCCTTCGCCCCTCGCACTCTCATGATCGGCCGGCTCCACGTCCTCACCGACTTCCTCTTCCAGCAGCGCTTCTCCCACGCGGAGCTGGCGCGCCTCGCGGTCGAGGGCGGCGCCGACACCCTCCAGTTCCGCCAGAAGCGGGGGACCGTGCGCAGCCTCCTCGCCGGCCTCGGCCCGGCGGTCGAGGTGTGCCGCGAGGCCGGCGTCCCGCTCATCGTGGACGACCACCTCGCCCTCGCCCTCGCCGTCGGCGCCGACGGCGTCCACCTCGGGCAGCTCGACCTCCCCATCGGCGCGGCGCGGGCGGTGCTCGCCCGTTGCGGGGGTCCCACCCGGATCGTCGGCGCGACGGCCACCACGGCCGAGGCGGCGCGCGCGGCCGAGGCCGCGGGGGCCGACTACATCGGCTTCGGGCCCGTCTTCGCGACGCGCTCGAAGGCGAACCCCGCCTCGGTGAAGGGGCTGGAGGGGCTGGCGACGGCCTGCAGGGCGGTCGGCGTCCCCGTCGTCGCCATCGGCGGGCTCACGCCGGAGCGGGTGCGCCCGGCGCTCGAGGCCGGCGCCCACGGCGTCGCCGTCATGACGGCGGTGACGACGGCGCCCGACCCCCGGGCGGCCACGGCCCGCTTCCGGGAGGCGCTCGAGCAGCGGGCGTGACAGCCGGCGCCCGGGGCCAGCCTTAGGGCTGGAGGTGGCGGGCGAGGAACGCCGTCGTCGACTCCCACGCGCCCTGGGCGGCCGTGGGGTCGTAGTTGTCGCCGGAGGGGTTGGCGAAGGCGTGGCCGACGCCCTCGTAGACGAGGATGAGCGCGTCCTTGCCGAGGTCCTGGAGCGCCTGCTCCATCTCGCGGACGCGGTCGACGGGGATGCCCCGGTCCTCGGCGCCGAAGATGCCGAGGACGGGCATCTCGAGCGTCGCGAGGCGGTCGCGGTCGGTGACAGGCTCGCCGTAGTAGACCACGACCGCGTCGAGCCGCTCGGGGAGGGCGAGGGCGGTACGGAGGCTCCAGCCGCCGCCGAAGCACCACCCGAGGGCGCCCACCCGGGGGGCCTGCTGCTGGGTGACGAGGTACTCGTACGCCTGGGTGAGGTTGTCGGTGAGCTGCGCCTCTCGGCCCATCGCGGCCTGCATGATGGCGCGGGCCGAGTCCGGGGTCTGCGCGACGCGCCCGCCGTAGAGGTCGACGGCGAGGGCGGTGTAGCCCTGGTCGGCGAGGCGGCGGGTCATCGCGCGGATGTTGTCGTTGAGGCCCCACCACTCGTGGATCACGAGGAGCCCGGGGCGAGCGTCCACCTCGGCGCCTGCGGGGCGGGCGAGGTACCCGGTGACGGGCTCGCCCTCGACGGTGGCGTAGACCACCTCTTCGGCGGCGACGTCGAGGGCGTCGGCGCCGGTGGTGGCGGCCGAGGCCGTGGGCGCGTCGTCGGCGTGCTCCTGGGCCATCCGGTCGGCGTAGTCGTCATCGGCGCAGGCGGCGAGCAGCATCATGGCAGCGAGGAGGAGGGCGCAGCGGGTCACGGACGTCATGGCGACGGGGATCGGGTGAGCGAGGGGCTCTGGAACCCCGTAGCTTGCGGCCGTTGTTTCCGTCCGCCCGTGAGTGACCACGTCCCCGTCCTGTCGTACGGCGCCGAGCTGAAGCGGAAGGCGCTCCACCTCGGCGCCCTCCTTGGCCCGGTCGGCCTTCTCGTGCTCGGGCGGACGGCGATGCTACTGTTCCTCGTCCCCCTCGCCGTCGTGGCCGTCTTCCTCGACGTGGCGCGGCAACGCTGGGCCTGGCTCCACCGATGGATCGAGGGGGTGTTCGGCGCCATCATGCGGCCGGAGGAGCAGCCCCCGTTCGGCGGCCCCCTCGTGCTCAACGGCGCCACGTGGATGTGCGTCTCGGCGGCCCTCTGCGCGGCCCTCTTCCCGGCCCCGATCGCCGCCGCCGCCCTCGCCATTCAGATGGTGGGCGACGGCGCGGCGGCCGTCGTAGGGCGGCGGTACGGGCGCCACCGCTACCCGTTCTCGCCGAAGTCGCTGGAGGGCTCGGCCGCGTTCTTCCTGACGGGCCTGCTGACGGTGCTCCCCCTCACCGCGCTCGTGGCGCCGGGGTACGCGCCCCTGGCCCCGCTCCAGCTCGGCCTCGGCGCCCTCGCCGGCACCGTGGCCGAGGCCCTCCCCTTCCCCATCAACGACAACGTCCGCGTCCCGCTCCTGGCCGGGCTGGTGATGGCATTGCTCTGAGCCGAGGGCGGCGCCCTCGCGGATCGTGCGGCGCCGCCCGTCGTAGGCGTCGGCCCGTGCCCCTCTAACCGTCAACCGTCCCGTGCTCGAACGCCTCACCCGCAGCGCGGAGGCCGTCGCCCGGCGGGTGGTGGAGCTGACGCCGTTCCCCCAGCCGCCGCTCTGCCCCACGCGCCACCCGGTCGTGCTCATGCACGGGTTCGGCGCCCTCGCCAACCTCGTGAGTGGCGGCGTGCTCCACGCCGAGGCCATGCACCTCCGCGGCCACGGCGTCTGGGCCTACGCCCCCCACGTCAACCCCTACGACACCGTCGCCGTCCGGGCGGCGGCGTGGCGCGAGCGGATCGCGCACGTTCGGGAGGAGACCGGCGCGGAGAAGGTGAACCTGGTCGCGTTCTCGTCGGCGGGCCTCGACGCGCGGCACCTCGCCGGGCCGATGGGCGACGCGCCCCGCATCGCCTCCATCGTCACCGTCTCGACGCCGCACCGGGGCAGCGCCATCGTCCGCTACCTCCTCGACCAGCCGGAGCGCCTCCGGGCCTGGGCCCTCGGCTTCATGGACTTCGTCGGGCGTGCGGCCTACGAGGCGGAGGCGCCGAACGTGGAGGCGGCCCTGGCCGAGCTGACGCCGGAGCACGTCGCGGGGGTCTTCGACCCCGCCCACCCCCTCCCCGACGGCGTCTACTGCGCGAGCTACGCCGGCCGCGCTGGCAAGGGCACCGACGTCGGGATCTACCCGCCCCTCGCCGTGCCCAACCGCATCCTCCATGACCTCGGCGGGGTCAACGACGGCCTCGTTACGGTCGAGAGCGCCCGCTGGGGGCGCTTCCTCGGCACCGTCGACGCCGACCACGCCCGGCAGATCGGCCTCTCCGCCTCGGCCTTCGACGCCGGCGCCTTCTACCTCTCAGTGGCGCAGCACCTCCGCGAGCAGGGGCTGTAGCGCGGGGCCCGGAGCGGACCCGGGAGGCAGGGCGGGACCTGAGGGAGCGGTCCGTTCGTATGCGCCGGCCCCTCCCCACCGCCCCTCTCCATGACCCCGCTCGCCCCGGGCACCCTCCTCGTCGCCGAGCCGCCGATGCCGGACCCCAACTTCCGGCGCACCGTCGTCCTCCTCTGCGAGCACACCACCGAGGGCTCCTTCGGCCTCGTCCTCAACCGGCCCTGCGACTTCAAGCTCGCCGAGGTCGCCACCATCGCCCTCCCCTTCGACGCCGTCCTCGGCTTCGGCGGGCCGGTCGAGATGGACACCCTCCACTACCTCCACCCCTGCGGCGATCTCATCGACGGGGCGCTCCCCGTCGTGGACGGGGTGTGGTGGGGCGGCGACTTCGACGCGCTCGTCGCGGGCATCGAGGGCGGCTGGGTGGAGACCGAGGCCGTCCGCTTCTTCGTCGGCTACAGCGGATGGGGCGCCGGACAGCTCGACGGCGAGGTGGACGAGGGGAGCTGGATCGTGCTCCCGGCCTCGGCCGACCTCGTCTTCGCCGCCGGCGACGACGCCCTCTGGCGCCAGGTGCTCCGCCGCCTCGGCGGCGACTACGCCCTCCTCTCGACGTTCCCGGACGACCCGCGGATGAACTAGCCGCCGTGGCCCAGCGTCAGCGGAGGATGAGGAGCTTGCCGGTGGCGCTGAAGTCCCCCACCTGGAGGCGGTAGACGTAGACCCCGCTCGCAGCGCCGGACGCGTCCCAGCGCGCCTCGTGGCGCCCGCCGTCTTGCTCCCCGTCCACGAGCAGGGCGATCCGGCGGCCGAGGAGGTCGTACACGGCCAGCGTCACCGGCCCGCGCTCGGCGAGCTGGTAGGGGACAGAGGCCGTCCGCCGCGTCGGGTTCGGATACGCCGGCAGGAGGGCGTCGTCGAGGGGGACGAGCGGGATGCCACCCGCCGCCTGGGCGGCGAACGCCTCCGTCCCGATGATGACGCGGAGCCGCCGCGTGGGCGCCTGCGGCGTGAGCACGACCTCGAAGGTGGCCCCCGACCCTGGCCCGTCGGCCTCGTCCAGGGGGAGGGCGGCTGTGCGGGCGAGGTCGAGGACCCAGCGGCCGTACCCCTCGGGCGGCGGCGCCATCTCCTCCAGGGCAACACGAACGGCGAGGGGGCCGTCTCGGAGGAGGCCGGGCGTGGCGGCGACCTCGGCCTCCCAGGCCGCGCCCGCGCCGCCGTCGGGTTGGAGGCTATGGCCGAGGCGGGTCTCGCCGTCGAGGAAGCTCAGGCGGATGTGCTCGCCCGGCGGCGGCGGCTCGGCGAGGTCGAGGTCGTCGCGCCCG
>JAWWCA010000031.1:0-21100 GCA_033720695.1 Rubricoccaceae bacterium | reverse complement strand
GGCCGGGGGCGTGGCGGGGGAGGTGCCCCCGGCGGGGCTGCCGCGGCGCCGCGGGGGCGACCTCCACAACCTCGTGCACCGGGCGCGGGCCACGGCCCCCCCGCGCCGCTACGCCAGCGCCGAGGCACTGGGCGACGACCTCGACCACTACCTCAGGGATCAGCCCGTCCACGCCCACCGCGACTCGCGCGGCTACCGGCTGAGGAAGCTCGTCCGCCGCCACCCCATCGAGACGACGGCGCTCGCGGCGCTCATCGTCATGCTCGCCGGGTTCGTGATCTTCTCGGAGGTGCAGAACCGGCGCGTCGAGCGCGAGCGCGACCGGGCGCAGACCGAGGCGGAGAAGGCCGAGCAGGTGGCGGGCTTCCTCGTCAGCCTCTTCCAGCAGGCCGACCCCACCGAGACGCTCGGCGACACGCTCACGGTCCGCGAGGTGCTCGCCGAGGGCGCGGCGCGCGTCGAGACGGAGCTGGAGGGGCAGCCCGAGGTGCAGGCGGCCGTCCTCAGCGTGATCGGCGAAGCCTACCGCAACCTCGGCCGTACGAACGAGGCGATCCCCCTCCTCGCACGCGCGCTCGCGCTCCGCCGCACGTCCCTCGGCAACGACCACCCCGACACGGCCGAGAGCGTGTTCACCCTCGCCGGCCTCTACGAGCAGAGCCAGCGGATCGAGCAGGCCGAGCCGCTCTACCGCGAGGCCCTCGCCTACGCAGAGCGCCATCTCGAAGCCGACGACCCCCGGCGTGGCTCGATCCTCTACCACCTCGGCTCCGTCCTCCACATCCAGGGCTACACCGACGAGGCCGATAGCGTGTTCACCGCCTGGCACGACCTCGTCGCGGCCTCGCCGCCCGGCGATGACCCCGAACTGGCCGAGAACTTCCTCCGCCTCGGCGACCTCCTCTACACCCAACGCCGTTACGACGAGGCGCTCCCGCTCATGCGCCGCGCCCTCGGCATGAACCGGCGCCTCTTCGGCAGCCAGGACCCGCGCGTGGGCGAGAGCCTGAACCGGTTGGGGTGGGTGCTCAACGCCAGCGGCGCGCACGAGGAGGCCGAAGCCGTCGGGCGCGAGGCGCTCGCGCTGCACCGCACGCTCTACCCCGAAGGACACTATGAGCTGGCCGCCACCCACGCCGTTCTCGGCGAGGCGGCGCAGGGCCAGGGCCGCTACGAGGACGCCGAAGAGCACTTCCGCCAGGACCTCGCCGTCCGCGAGGGGATGTACCCCGGCGGCCACTACACGCTTGCGCGGAGCCACGCCCTCCTCGCCCGCCTCTTCCTCGACTGGGACCGGCCCGTCGAGGCCGAGCGGGAGTACCGCATCGCCGCGGGCATCTTCGAGGAGCTCTTCGGACCCGACTTCCTCTCGGCCGTTCAGCACCGCCTGGAGCTGAGCGACGCCCTCCATGCGCAGGGGCGCTACGCCGAGACCGAGCGCCTCCTCCTCACCGAATACGAGACGCTGATCGCCGAGCGCGGCCGGGGCGACCGCACCACGCAGATGGCCGCGCGCCGTCTCGTCCGGCTCTACGACGAGTGGGACAAGCCCGAGGAGGCCGCCCGCTATCGCCCCCTCGTCCCGGCCGAGTAGGGTGTGGCTCTGGCTCCCCGTCCGCTAGTCCCGGACGGGGAGCCCGCTCGGCACCTCCTCCGGGACCAGGTGCGAGAGGTCGCGCGAGGCCGGGTCGGTGAGGGCGTGGAGGAACGCGAGGAGGTCGTCCACCTCGGCGTCGGTGAGGGCGACGGGCGCGAGCTCGTTGGCCGCGGCGATGCGAGCGCGCAGGGCTGGTTGGTTCTGGACCCAGGTGTCGCGGGCGAGGTACGCTTCGCGGCGCTCGTCGCTGAGGGGGCGCGTTTCGAGGCGCGGCCCGTCGGCGGTCTGTTCCAGGACATAGTCGAGTGGGGGCAGCAGCCCCTCGGGGATCTCGTAGGCCTCCAGCGAGGCCACCGGGTCGAGGTGGTGCCGGACGACGGCGTCAAGCGTGGCGTAGGCGCCGCTGTGGCCGTAGGGCGCCGTCAGCGCCACGTTGCGGAGCGAGGGCGTGCGGAAGCGGTAGTCGTCGGCGGTGTCGCGCGTCACGCGGCCGCGGCCGAGGTCCTCGGGGAAGCCCCGGAGGCCCGTCGCGCGCCAGTACGAGGCGTCGGAGCCGTCGCCCTTGCCCGGCCCGATCTGTGGCATGGCGATGGCGTGGTCGTCGTGGTCGGTCTGGAACGGGCCGCTGTGGCACGAGGCGCACCCCGCACCGCCGTAGAAGAGGCGCAGCCCGCGCTCGGCCTCGGCGGAGAGCCCGCGACCCGTACGGAGGTACCGGTCGAACGAGCTGTCGTCGGCGCGGAAGGCCGTCGCCTCGAAGGCGGCGATGGCGTTCGCTGCGTGCACCATCGTGATGTCCTCGGCCGAGGCGACCTCGTCGGGGAAGGCCGTCTGGAAGAGGGCGACGTACTCTGGGACGGCGCGGAGGCGGTCGGCGAGCTGCGCCCACACGCCGCCGGGTCCGGCCACGTTGTTGAGCGAGCGGGCTTCGATGACGGGGTTCTCGCCGCGCTGCCCCGTCATCTCGGTCGGCGAGGTGACGGGGAACAGGGCCTGAGCTGCGAGCACGTTGTCGAGGCCCATCGGCAGCTTCCAGCGGGCCGGCGTGATGAAGCCGCTCTCGTAGAACCCGGCGGTGTCGAGCTCGACGCGGCCGTCGTGGAAGAGGCGCGTGAACTCGCGGGCACCGAGGTTGAAGAGGGCCGGGGCGTTGCGCGGCACGCGCTCGTGGACGGCGCCGTAGGCATCCTGGCCCGGACGCCGGTCCGGGCCCAGCCCGCTCGGCCCCTCGCCGAAGCCGAGGGCGAGGCCGTCGCCGCCGGCGAAGTCGGGATGGTGGCAGGTGGCGCAGGAGATGTTCTGGTTGCCGCTCAGGATCTTGTCGAAGAAGAGCAGGCGGCCCAGCTCGACGCGCGCCTCGGGCGGCGCGCCGTCGTCGTAGTAGTCGGCGTCGGTGACCGGCTCGGGAAGGTGGTCCAGGAGCGGGTCCCGCTGCATCGCGACGACGGTCACGAGCAGGGCGAAGCAGAGGAGGGCTTTCATGGCGGTACCTCACATCGGCAGAGCGCGATGGGGACGCCCAGCGTTGGGCGGCCCCGGAGTGGGACGGCGCTAGTTGCTGGCCGTCTGGTCCACGCCGTCGCGCAGCGGCAGCATCACGAAGAGCGGGATGTGGGCGTCGAGGCCGAAGTGGCCGGGGTGCCCGCCCCACGTCTTGCCATCACTGTGGTAGTTGATGGCGAGCATGGACGTCGTCCAGGTGTCCGACATCTGGAGGCACGGCTGGAACGTGTGCTCGAACCGCGCTTCGCCGTTGGCGTCGGCGGTGAAGACGCTCTCGGAGCCGTCGCGGGCGCCGAGCGGGAGGTCGAGCGTGCCCGTGAACGGGACCGGCGGCGGGAGCGCCATGAAGGCGTGCCACATCGTGTAGACCCCGTTCGGGACGAGGCCCGTGAAGGCGAGGTCGAGCGTGCCGGTGCCGTTCGAGCAGGTGTAGGTGCCGGTGCCGGCGTGGCGGAGCCACTCGCCCAGCGTCATGCCGAGGGGCTGCCCCTTCGGGTGCGGGCCGACGGCCTCGGCGCTGAACGGGTTGTGCGGGACCTCCACGGCGGTGGCGTAGAGGGGCGCGCGCATGTTGTGGTCGCCGGGCGTGACGCGGAAGACCTCACCGGAGCCGGGGACACGCTCGATGTAGACGTCCTGCTCGGGCATCTCCATGTCGAGGTGCGTGACGAAGGCGAGGTCGAGGGCGACCTCCTGGGCCTGGGAGCGCTCGGCCGCGAGGCCGAGGAGGAGGGCGAGAGCGAGCAGGGCTCGCGAGACGAGGCGGTGCATGGCGGTGTCGGTCGGGAAGGTTGGGGATGGTGGAGGGCGGAGTGGCTTGGTCGGACCCAGCCCTCAGTGACCATGACGCAGCCCAGCACCGATTCCCCAAACCCGCTCCAAATCCCCCTCAGCGCGATCTCAAGCGCCTATTCTCCCGACGGTGGACGCCACACGATGAGGTAGTCCTCCACCACCCGCCCGCCGATGAGGTGCTCCTGGAGGATGCGCTCCAGGACGTCCGGCGTGCACGAGTGGTACCACGCCCCCTCGGGATAGACAACGGCGATCGGGCCCCCGAGGCAGATCCGCAGGCAGTTCGCCTTCGTCCGGTAGAGCCCGGTGGTGCCGTCGAGCCGGAGCTCCTTGATGCGTCGCTTGAGGTAGGTCCACGCCTCCAGCGTCTCCGCGCGCGGGGCGCACTTCGGCGTCGTCTGGTCGGCGCACAGGAAGATGTGCCGCCGGATCGCGGGGACGCCGAGGGCCGCCGCGGCACGCTGCAGGGCCGCAACGTCGGCGCTCACGCCGGCACCCCCTCGTACTGACGCGCCACCTCGAGGGCGAGCTGTCGGTGCTTCTCCTGGAGCGCCGCCGGCTCCACCACCTCCACGTCGGTGCCGTAGCGGAGGAGCCACCGGGCCACGTACTCCGGGTTCTCGAAGTAGATCGTCACCTCGGTGCGGCCATCGCCGAGCGTGCGCTCGGCCTCGACGTCGGCCGGGAGCTGGCGGCGGGCCCAGCGCCAGGCGCGATCGGCGAAGCGCAGCGTCATCCGCACGTTGCGCGGGCTCTCGCCGCGGTCGCGGAGGAACGCCTTGAGGTCGAAGTCGGCCGGCGGCTGGAACGTCTCGAAGCGGGTGCGGAGCTTGCGGATGCGGTCGAGCCGGAAGTTGCGGACGTCGCCGCGGAGGTGGTCGTAGCCGATGAGGTTCCAGTGGTCAGAGTAGTAGACGAGGCCGAGCGGGTCCACCTCGCGGACGGTCTCCTCGTCGCGGCTGGGCGTGTAGTAGGTCATCTTCACGCGGCGCTGCCGAGCCACAGCATCGGAGAGCTCGAACCACAGCCCCTCCTCCTCGCTCATCTGCGCGTGCCCCTGCACCTCGTAGGGGGTCAGGACGGTCCGCTCCTGGAGGCGGTCGATGTAGTCGCGCACGGGCTCCGGAAGCACGGAGCGGATCTTCATCCCGACAGCGTCGGCGTCGGCGCGGAGCGAGGGGTCAGGCTGAAGCTGCGTGAACGCGGTCCCGATGAGGACCGTCGCGGCCTCGCGCGCGGTGAGCATCAGGGGCGGGAGCTGGTAGCCCTCGAGGATCTCGTAGCCGCCCTGCTCGGCGTAGGTGAGTGGGACGCCGCTCTCGGAGAGCGTGCGGAGGTCGCGGAAGATGGTCCGGCGGCTCACGCCGAAGTGCTCGGCGAGGTCGCGGCTCGTCATGTTCGGCTTGTTCTGCAGCAGCAGAACGAGCGCGAAGAGGCGTTCGGTTTTGTTGAGGGAGCGGTCGGGACGCGGCATGAGGAGCGGGGTGGTGGGGCTGCGACGACGTTACGACACCGGGGTGACAGCCGCATGGCAACACCCTGTACCCCCCCTTCCCCGCGCGGATCCCGCCCGATCAGCCCCTCGGATCGTGCACCGACACGATCGCCTTCTCGGCGAAGTACGACCGCCCGAGGAGGGGCCCCAGCGGCGTCTGCTCGACGGCGAGCCCTTCCGGCAGGACGGCGATCTCGTCGGACAGATCGCCGCCCTTGAGGCAGACGAGGCCGGGCGCCCAGCACTCTCTGGGCACGCCGTGCATGGGGAGTCGCACGCGCGCGAACCAGCCCCAGAGGTCGGCGAGGGGCGCCGTCGCGCGGGAGACGGCGTAGTGGGCGCCGCCGTCCCACGATTCGGCGCGGCCGTTCCACACGTCGAGGTTGTCGAGCCCGAGGCGGCGGGCGAAGAGCCGGACGGCCTCGGCCTTCTTGCCGACGGCGTCGACGGCCACGACGTGCGTCCGCGGGAAGCGGATGGCGAGGGGGACGGCCGGCAGCCCGCCGCCGCTGCCCCAGTCCACGACGGTCGCGCCCGCCGGGAAGGCCCGGTGCGCGAGCGCGAGGCTGTGGACGAGGTGCCGCTCCTCGATCTCGGGGACGGTGCCCGGCGAGACGAGGTTGACGCGGCGGTTCACGCGCGCCAACTCCGCCGCGAACCGGTCGAGCTGCTCGCGCCCCTGCGGCGGGAGGTCGGCGAGCGGGTCCCAGGTCACGGCGTCGCCGGCTCGGCCGCGGCCATCGCGCCGTCGCCGGCAGGGGCCCGGTGCTTCTTCAGCAGCACCATGAGCGCCGACACGTCGGCGGGGCGAACGCCGGAGACGCGGGAGGCTTGGCCGAGCGTGTCGGGGCGGATGCGGGAGAGCTTCTCGCGCGCCTCCATCGAGATGGCGCGGACGGCGTGGTAGTCGAAGTCGGGGGGGACGCGGTAGCGCTCCAAGCGCTGCATCTGCTCGACGAGCTCCTGCTCCCGGTCGAGGTAGCCCTCGTACTTCAGCTCCACCTCGGCCAGCTCTTCGGTGGGCTCCAGCCCCGGCACGGGGACGGCGAGGTCGCGCATCCCGACGGCGTCGAGGAGGTCGGCGAGGGTCACCTCGGGGCGGAGGACGAGGCGGGCGAGGCGCGTCGGCTCCGCGATGGGCGCCGTGCCGACCTGCTCGAGGTAGCCATTCACGGCCACGGGCGTCGCGTTCGTCTCACGGAGGCGCCTCAGCGTCTCCCCCAGCGCGGCCTCCTTCGCCCCCAGCCGCGCGAGGCGCTCGTCCGTCGCGAGGCCGAGGTCGTGCCCGAGAGGGGTGAGGCGGCGGTCGGCGGTGTCCTGGCGGAGGAGGAGGCGATGCTCGGCGCGGCTCGTGAACATCCGGTACGGCTCGTCGGTCCCCTTCGCCACGAGGTCGTCGACAAGGACGCCGAGGTAGGCCTGGTCGCGGCCGAGGACGAGGCCGTCGGCCCCACCCAGGCGCCGGACGGCGTTGACGCCGGCGAGGAGGCCCTGCGCTGCCGCCTCCTCGTAGCCCGTCGTGCCGTTGATCTGCCCGGCGAAGAACAGCCCCTCGACCCGCTTGGTCTCCAGCGAGTAGCGGAGCTGGTGCGGCGGGAAGTAGTCGTACTCGATGGCGTAGCCGGGCCGGAGGACGTGGGCCTCTTCCAGCCCCGGCACCTGGCGGAGCGCCGCCGTCTGCACCGCCTCAGGGAGCGATGTCGAGAAGCCGTTGACGTAGACCTCGTGGGTGTCCCAGCCCTCCGGCTCCAGGAAGAGCTGGTGCCGGTCCTTGTCCGCGAACCGGTCGATCTTGTCCTCGATGGAGGGGCAGTAGCGCGGCCCGCGCCCTTGGATGCGACCGGCGAACATCGGGCTCTCGTCGAAGCCGGTGCGGAGGGTGTCGTGGACCGCAGGCGAGGTGTAGGTGAGCCAGCACGAGCGCTGCTCGGCCGGGAGCCGGTCCGTCAGGAACGAGAACGGGCGCGGCTGGTCGTCGCCCGGCTGCTCCTCGCAGGCGCGATAGTCGATGGTGCGGCCGTCGATGCGGGGCGGGGTGCCCGTCTTGAGCCGGTCGCTCTCGAAGCCGAGCGCTTCGAGGCGGGCCGTGAGGCCCGTCGCGGCGCGCTCGCCGGCCCGCCCGCCACCGTACGTCTGTGCGCCGATGTGGATGGTGCCGTTGAGGAACGTGCCGTTCGTCAAGACGACGGTCGGGGCGCGGAAGACCTGCGCGGTCTGCGTCTTCACGCCTGCCACGCAGCCGTCCTCCACGAGCACGTCCGTCACCATGTCCTGGCGGAAAAAGAGGCCCGGCAACGCCTCCAGCTCCTCGCGGACGGCGGCGGCGTACCGTGCGCGGTCGCTCTGGCAGCGGGGGCTCCAGACGGCCGGCCCCTTCCGCCGGTTGAGGAGGCGGAACTGGATGCCGGTCCGGTCGGCCACGCGGCCCATCAGCCCGCCCAGCGCGTCGATCTCGCGGACGAGCTGACCCTTGCCGATGCCGCCGATGGCGGGGTTGCACGACATCGCGCCGAGCTTGTCGAGGGCGAGCGTGACGAGGAGCGTGCGCGCGCCCAGGCGGGCCGCGGCGTGCGCGGCCTCGGCGCCGGCGTGGCCGCCGCCGACGACGATGACGTCGAACGAGTCGGGAGCGTGGAGCATGGAGGACGGGGGGCCGTTGATGCCGGAGAGTACGCCGGCCCGCGGCATCGGTGGCTTAAGAACGGCCCAATTCGGTGGCGCCGGCGGGGAAACCTGACCCCCGGATGGAGTTGAACGGCGCCCCTCTCCCCCACCGCGCACCGGCGCGCCTGCCCGTGGACAAGCCCAGCGAGCCGACGATCGTCCTCCCCGGTTCCGAGGCCCACCTCGTCGAGCCCCCGGGCGCCGCGGGGGCGCCGCCGAGCGGCCCGTCGCAGGCGAGCGAGGAGATCCGTGAGGCGATGGACACCTCGCGGCGCGGCGCGCCGTCGGTCGGCGAGGCCGTCTCCGACCTCTTCTCGACCGACGAGATCTTCCACCGCCTCATGGCGACGGCCGACGAGGAGTTCGCCCGCTCGTCGCGGCTCCTCTTCCTGAGTGGGCTGGCCGCCGGCCTCTCCATCGGCCTCACCTTCCTCGCCCGCGCCGCGATGACGGGGCTCGTGGGGAGCGCCGACGGCACCGGCCTCGTGGGCAACCTCCTCTACCCCATCGGCTTCCTGTTCATCGTCCTCGGTCGCTACCAGCTCTACACCGAGAACACGCTCACGCCCGTCACGCTCGTGCTGACGCGGCTGGCGAGCCTGCCGCGGCTGCTCAAGATCTGGGGCATCGTGTTCGCCGCGAACCTCGCGGGCGCGGCCGTGGCCGCCCTCCTATTCTCGCAGACGGCCGTGATGGAGCCCGAGGCGCGCGAGGCGGCCTACGGCTTCGGCGAGCACGCGCTCGCGCTGGCGTGGTGGCCCCTGTTCTTTAAGGGCATGATCGCCGGGTGGATGGTGGCAGGGATGGTGTGGCTCATGCACGCCGTCCGCGACAGCGTGGCCCGCGTCTTCCTCGTCTACTTCATCATGTTCCTCGTCCCGTCCCTGGGGCTGTTCCACTGCGTGATCGGGGCATGCGAGCTGTTCTACTTCGTGCTCGAAGGAGGCGTCGGGCTCGGCGAGGGGGCTGCGCGCTTCCTCCTGCCCGTCACGCTCGGCAACACCGTCGGCGGCGTGCTCTTCGTGGCGCTGCCGAACTACTTCCAGACGCGCGAGGAGACGTTCCGCGAGTGGGTGCGGCTCTCGTGGCGCGAGTGGTTCTGGGGCCAGCGCCGCCGCCCCGGCACCCCCACCGATACGGTGATGACGGCGAAGAAGCCGCTGCTCGATCTCCGTGGCCAGCCGTCCGAGCGCTCCTGATCGGGGGCGCTGCGCGTCGGGTTCACGCCGGAGGTTGCATCGGCACGGCGGTGCCCGCGACGACGATGCCGCCGGCCACCGGGACCTCCACCACGAGGCGGCTCGGACGGCCCATCGCCTCGCCCTGACGGATGGCGAACGTGGCCGGAGCCGAGATCAGGCCCGCGTCCCGCAGGTACCCGCCGAGGGCCGCCGCGGCGGCCCCGGTGGCCGGGTCCTCCACGACCCCGCCCACCGGGAAGGGGTTGCGCGCGTGGAACACGTCGGGGCGCTCGCGCCACACCAGCTGCAGCGTCGTCAACCCCTCGCGGAGCATCAGCGCCTTGAGCGCTCCGAAGTCGTAGTCCAGATCGCGCAGGCGTCCGGGCGTAGCGGCCGCCAGTACGAGGTGCCACGCCCCGGCGTAGGCGCGAGCGGGCGGGAGGGCGTCGTCGAGCTCACGCCGCTCCCAGCGCAGCGCCGCCAGGGCCTCGGCAACGAGGTCCTCCGGAGCCGCCTCATGGCGGGGCGCCACGGAGGTCAGCGCGGCCTGCCACTGCCCGTCTCGTCGGTGGACGGCGACGGGCACCTCCCCGACAGCCGTTGCCAGCCGGTACCGACCCTCCCCACCGGTCTCACCGAGCGCCACACCCGTGGCGATCGTGGCGTGGCCACAGAAGGAGACCTCCGCCTCAGGGCTGTAGTAGCGGACGGTGCGCTCGAGACCGACGGCGGGCGCGACGAAGGCGGTCTCGGAGAACCCGATCTCCGCGGCGATCCGCTGCATGGTGCCGGCGTCCGGCAGCGCGTCCCCGATCCAAACGCCGGCAGGGTTCCCCCCGGTGGGATCGGAAGCGAAGGCGGCATAGCGGTAGAGAGCGGATCGAGCCATGGTCGTAGGGCGTCATGCGCGTCCGCAGGCGTGCTGCCCGTCGGCGCACTCACTTCCCGATGCAGAACTGGGAGAAGATCGCATCCAGCACGTCCTCGTTGGTCACGGCACCGGTGACGGCGCCGAGCTCGTGGAGGGCGGCGCGGAGGTCGAGCGCGAGCGTGTCGCCGCCGGAGCCCCGCCGGAGCGCCGCCTGCGCCCGGTGCACCGCCTCGCGGGCCCGTCCGAGGTGCTGCCGGTGCCGCTCGTTGACGACGAGCGCCGAGGCCTCCGCATCGGACAGCCCGGTGGCGACCGCGTCGAGGAGGGCGCGGCGGAGCCCGTCGAGCACGCCGGGGTCGTCGAGTGCCGCGCGGGCGGAGAGGACGAAGGCACCATCCTTCTCGGCCCCGTCGGGCAGCAGGTCCACCTTGTTCGCCACGCGCAGCACGGGAAGCGAGGGGTGGACCGTCGGAAGGCCCTCCAGGAACGCCTCCTCCTCCCGGTCGAGCCCCACCGTCGTGTCGTAGACGTACACGAGCGCGTCGGCGGTGGCGAGGGCGGCGTGCGTGCGGCGAACGCCCTCGGCCTCGATGGGGTCGGCGGTGTCGCGGAGGCCGGCGGTGTCCACGAACCGGACGAGCAGCCCGCCCATCTCCTGCTCGGCCTCGACGGCGTCGCGCGTGGTGCCCGGCGTGTCGGAGACGATCGCGCGGTCGCGCTCGACGAGGGCGTTGAGGAGCGTGCTCTTGCCCGCGTTCGGCCGCCCGCCGAGGACGACGCGGACGCCGTCCCGGGCGAGGGCGCCGAGCCGGGCCGTGTCGAGGAGATCGGCGAGCAGCCGGTCGGCGTCGGCGAGGAGCTGCCGCAGCGCGTCGCGCTCGGCGAGCTCGACGTCCTCCTCGGCGAAGTCGAGCTCCAGTTCGACGAGCGCCGCGGTCTGCACGAGGCGCTGGCGCACGTCCTCCACGAGGTCGGAGAGGCGGCCCTGGAGGTGGCCGAGGGCGGCGCGGTGGGCCAGCCCCGCCTGCGCGTGGATGAGGTCGGCGACGGCCTCGGCCTGCGCGAGGTCGAGCTTGCCGTTGAGGAAGGCGCGCTGCGTGAACGCGCCCGGCGTGGCGAGGCGCGCGCCCGCGTCGAGGAGGCTGCGGAGGACGAGCTGCGGCGCCACGGCTCCGCCGTGGCATGTCACCTCGACGACGTCCTCGCCCGTGGCCGAGTGCGGCCCCCGGAAGAGCGTCACGACGACCTGATCGAGCCGCGCTCCGTCGGCGCCGAGGAGGTAGCCGACGTGGGCCGTGTGGGACGCGGCCTCCGCGAGCGCCGGGTTCGAGAACCGCGACGCCACGACCCGCACCGCCTCCGGCCCCGAAACGCGGACGATGGCGAGGGCCGCCTGTCCCCGTGCCGTGGCGAGCGCCGCGATCGTATCGGTGGCGGTCGTGTCGGTGGAGAGCATCGTCTCGACACACGCAGGGGCACAGCACGCCGCGCCCCTACAGGATTCTACGGGATCCGGATCGCCGGCGGCGCTACCGCTTGGCCGGCTTCTTCCGCTTAGGCTGCCCGTTCGTGGCGGGGCGGCCGTTCCGGCCGGCCGGCTTCACCTTCTCGCGCTTCACCTTCGCCTCGGCCACGCCCTGCGGGTCCTCGGCATGCAGCTTCTTGTTGATCAGCCGCTGCTGCGCGATCGTGAAGATGTTGAAGGCGAGGTAGTAGAGGCTGAGGCCCGAGGGGAAGCGGTTGAAGAAGAGGAAGAAGAAGCCCGGCAGCACGTACATCATCACCTTCTGCTGCCCCGAGACCGACGTCCCGGCGGGGCTGCCCACCTTGATCTGCACGATCATGGCCAGCCCCATCAGGAGCGTGAAGCCGGCCACGAAGTCGCCGTAGAGCGGGAGCGAGAAGGGGAGGTGGAGGATGGGGTCGGGCGCGGAGAGGTCGGCGGCCCAGAGGAAGCCCTCCTGGCGGAGGACGAGCGTGCTCTGGAAAAACCGCCACATCGCGATGAGGATGGGGTACTGGAGCAGCATCGGGAGGCACCCGCCGAGCGGGTTGACGCCGGCCTCCCGGTACATCTTCATCATGGCCTCCTGCTGCTTCTGCGGGTCGTCGCCGTGCTTCTCCTTGATCGCCTCCATCTTCGGCTGGAGCTCGCGCATCCGCGCCATGCTCGTGTAGCTCGACTTCGTCAGCGGCCACAGCAGCAGCTTGATGAAGAGGGCGAAGAGGATGATGACGAGGCCGTAGTTGGGCAGGAACGTGGAGAGCAGCGCGAACGACGGCGCGATGAAGTACTGCGCGATGGGCCGGATCATCCAGCCGAGGAAGGCCCCGAAGTCCACCATCTGGTAGAGGCCGAGGTCGTAGGCGGCGAGGCGCCGGAGCTCCATCGGGCCGAGGTAGAGCCGGAAGTTGGAGGCCTCCGTCGCCTCCGGCCGCGGCATGTCGAGGCGGACGGTGTAGTCCTGCGCGAACGCGTCGAGGTTGTCGGTCGTCCCGATCTGGCGCCCCTCGAGCTCGGCCCCGGCCGTCGGCTCCTCCGGGATGAGCACGGCGGCGAAGAACTTGGTCTTGACCGCCACCCAGTCCACGTTGCCGGCGGCGAGGAAGGGCTCGGCCTCGCCTGGCTCCTTCAGCCGGATCACGTCGGTGTCGCCGCCCCAGTGCACGAACGCGCCCGACTGCGCCACCTCCTCCTGCGGGTTGTTCTCGGCGAGCGGGAGCGCGCCGTCCCAGATCACCTCATAGCCGCCCGACTGCGTGAGCACGTTCGTCCCCGGCGTCTCGACGCGGAACGTCACCTCGTAGGAGTCGGGGAGGAAGCCGTAGACGAACCGGAGGGCCCCCTCCCCCACCGGGGCCTCGAAGGCCAGCTCGACGGGCGCCTCGGCCTCCTCCGGCACCGCGAACACGTCGCCCTCGAAGACGGCGCCGTCCACGACGGGCCGGAAGTAGAGCGTCCGGGTGTCGACGAGGCGCCCCTGCGGGGGGTTGAAGAGGAGGGCGAGCGCGCCGGCGTCGTTGCTGACGAGCTGGACCGGCTCGTCGCTCCCCGCGACGGTGTAGCCGAGGAGCTGCATGGACTCCAGCGTGCCCCCGTGCGTCGAGAACGTGGCGCGGAACCGGTCCGTCTCGACGACGATCTCGCGGTCCTCGCCCTGCACGGCGGCCGCGAAGGACGAATCGGTGGGGGCGAGGAGGGCGCCCTGGTCGTCCGGCGCCTCGATCTCCGGCACCTCGTCGGCCCCGGGCGGGGCCTCCTCCTGCATCAGCGGCGGCTCGGGCCGGGGCGCGAAGAAGACCATCCACACGCCCAGGATGAGCGAGATCAGCAGGATGCCGATGAGGGTGCTGCGGTCGGGGCCCTGGGATTCCACGTCGTTGGGGCTGAGGCGTCGGGCGGTACGGGCGCGTCGGGCGCAGGGTTCGGTCCGCGCGGAGGGTTCACGCGGCGGGCGGGAGGCCCTCGCCGCGGAGGCGGTCTTCGAGGCGGCGGAGCGCTTCGGGGAGGTCGCGGCGGAGGTCCTCGGCGGCCGACGCTTCGCGGCCTCGGAAGAGGACCATGGCCGTGAGCGTGTCGGCGCGCCCGCCGAAGAGGTCTCGGAGGCCGTGCTGGTGGAGCCGGTAGGTCTCGCGCATGAGGCGGCGGAGCCGGGTCCGGCCCACGCTCGTCCGGGCGCGCCGCCCGGGTGCGAAGCCGACCTGGATGGGGGCGCCGATCCCGGTCTCCGCGCGCGGCACGACCCGGTACCGGATCTGGACAACGCCCTCGCTCACCCGTCCGACGTCGCTGCGGCCACGCTCGAAGAGGGGCCGGATGAGGCGGCGGCGCTTGAGGCGATGCGCGCGGGGGTACGTGTTGCGGCGCTCGGGCACAGCGGCCTCCGCGCGCCCGGCCGGGCGCGGGTCACTTGCCGGGCTTCGCGTCGCTGATGGTGAGGCGGTGGCGGCCCTTGCTGCGGCGGCGCTTGACGACGCAGCGGCCGTTCTTCGTCGCCATGCGCGAGCGGAAGCCGTGCTTGTTGGCGCGCTTGCGGCGGCTGGGTTGGTAGGTGCGCTTCATCGGTCTGGGGGAGGGTTCGGGGCTCGTACTCCACAGAGAGGCCGCCCGAACACGGCCGCGGGGCTGCGGGCCGGGCGGGCGGCGACGAACGGAGCAAGATACGGCGCGGGGCCGCGCCGCCCCCCGACTCTTCATGAACTCAGCTTGACTTCCGGCGGCGCAGCCCCGTAAGTTTTCGGCCCCGCTGCGGGAATAGCTCAGTTGGTAGAGCATCAGCTTCCCAAGCTGAGGGTCGCGGGTTCGAGTCCCGTTTCCCGCTCACGAGGCCGGCCCCTGGGGTCGGCCTCCGTCGGTTCGGGCGGTTAGCTCAGTCGGTTCAGAGCACCTCGTTTACACCGAGGGGGTCGGGGGTTCGAGTCCCTCACCGCCCACCCGGCCGCCACCCCTGCGTCTCCCTCGATGCGGGGGTGTTTCGTTTCCGGCGGCATCCCTAGCTTAGCGCCGCACTTAGCCCCGCTGCGCTATGGCCCCCAAGCTGCTCACCGAGTTCATCGGGACGTTCTTCCTCGTCCTCACGATCGGCCTCACCGTCCTCATCGGCACCGAGTTCGCCCCCATCGCCATTGGCGCCGTGCTGATGGTGATGGTGTACATGGGCGGGCCCGTCTCGGGCGCGCACTACAACCCGGCCGTCACGCTCGCGGTCTGGATGCGTGGCGCGCTCCCGGCCCGCGAGATCGCGCCCTACATGATCACGCAGGTGGCGGCGGCTCTCGTGGCCGCCGCCGCCGTGTACTTCATCAACGACCGCCCCCTCGTGGTCGCGCCAGGGCCAGAGACCACGCTCGTCGAGTTCTTCCTGCTGGAGCTGCTGTTCACGTTCGCCCTCGTCCTCGTCATCCTCAACGTGGCGACGGTGGACGAGACGGCAGGCAACCACTACTACGGCCTCGCCATCGGCTTCACCGTCCTGGCGGGGGCCTTCGCGGCCGGCCCCATCTCGGGCGGCGCCTTCAACCCGGCCGTCGCGCTCGGCCCGATCCTCCTCGAGACGATCATCGGCGACGGACGGACGCTCGGCGACCTCTGGATCTACCTCGTCGCCTGCTTCGGCGGCGGCGTCCTCGGCGCGCTCGCCTTCCGGCTCCAGCACCCGACCCCCACGTCCGAGAGGATCGCGGCCTGAGCCCGCGCCTGTCGCAGGGAGCTGTCTGCCTAGACGGCCTCCGGCGGGTAGACCTTCACCCCCTCCCACCGCCGCAGCTCGACCGAGCCGGGCTTGGCGCCGCGCCGCTTCCGCACGTCGCAGGCGCGGCAGACGTGGACCTCCACCTTCCCCTTCGCCTCGCGCGCCTTCGAGTGGAACACGGCCAGCTCGGCCGCCCGCTTCACCACGTCGCGCGGGACCTCGCCGCCGCCGGGGTTGAGGACGACGACGTGGCTGCCAGGCGTGCCGCCGCCGACGTGGAGCCAGAGGTCCTGCGGCGCGGCCACCGAGAACGTGAGACGGTCGTTGTCGCGCGCGCTCTGGCCGACGAGGATCTCGTAGCCGCCGTGCTCGAACGTCTTGTAGTCGGCGGGGGGGGGACGGTCCTTTCGGGGCATGGGGGCGCGGGTGAGGACGCCGTAAGGATACGCCGGCCCCGCTACCGCCGGCGTCCCTCCAGCGCCGCGACGACGTCGCCCAGCCCGAGCCCGCGCCGCTGCAGGAGGACGAGGAGGTGGAACACGAGGTCGGCCGCCTCGCCGACGAGCGCGCCGTCGTCCGGGTTCTTCGAGGCGAGGACGACCTCGACGGCCTCCTCCCCCACCTTCTGCGCGACGCGGTCCGGCCCGGACTCGGCGAGCGCGCGGACGTAGGATCCGGGCCCGCCCTCGTCGATGCGCTGGCGGATCGTCGCCTCCAGCTCGGCGAGGAGGCCGAGGCCGGGCGCGGCGTCGAAGCACGAAACGGCGCCGGTGTGGCACGTCGGGCCCGTGGGCTCGGCGAGGACGAGGAGCGCGTCCTGGTCGCAGTCGAGGTGAAGCGAGCGGAGGCGGAGGGTGTTTCCGGAGGTCTCGCCCTTCTGCCAGAGCGCGCTGCGGCGGCGGCTCCAGAACGTGACGAGGCCGGTCGCCTGCGTGGCCTCGACGGCCGCGCGGTTCATGTAGCCGAGCATGAGGACGCGCCGGGTCTCGACGTCCTGCACCACGGCCGGCACGAGGCCGTCGCCCTTGTCGAAGTCGATGGCGTCGAGGGCTAGCATAGGCGGACGGGGATGGCGGCCTCGGCGAGGGCCTGCTTGAGGTCGGGGATGGCGAGGGTGCCGTAGTGGAAGAGCGACGCGGCGAGGGCGGCGTCGGCCACGGCGAGGGCGTCGGCGAAGTGCTCGGGGGCGCCGGCCCCGCCGGAGGCGATGAGGGGGACGCGGCAGACGGCTCGGGCCGCCCGCAGAAGGGGGAGGTCGAAGCCCGCCTGCGTCCCGTCGGCGTCGACGGAGGTGAGGAGCACCTCGCCGGCCCCGCGGCGCTGGCCCTCGGCGATCCACTCGATCGCGTCGAGGCCGGTGTCGGTGCGCCCGCCGTGCGTCCTCACCGTCCACCCCTCCCCCACCCGCTTCGCGTCGACGGAGAGGACGACGGCCTGGCGGCCGAAGGCCTCGGCGAGCTCGGCAAGGAGCGCGGGCCGGCGCACGGCAGCCGAGTTGACGCCGACCTTGTCGGCCCCGGCGTCCAGCACCGCCGCGGCGTCCTCGACGCTGCCGATGCCGCCGCCGATCGTGAACGGCACGTCGAGGACGCGCCCGACACGCAGGGCGAGGTCGCGGGCCGTCGCCCGCGTCTCGACCGTCGCGGTCACGTCGAGGAAGACGAGCTCGTCGGCCCCCTCGGCGGCGTAGCGCGCGGCCAGCTCGACGGGGTCGCCGGCATCGCGGAAGCCGACGAAGTTGACGCCCTTGACGGTGCGGCCGTCGCGGACGTCGAGGCAGGGGATGATGCGGCGGGCGAGCATGGCTAGAGGGTGAAGCGGCAGGACCCCCCGCTTCGGCTGCCATCGCTCCGCTCAGGGCAGCAAAAGCTGTCCCCCTTGATAAGGGGGACCGTCGCGTGAGCGCTGAGGGCGAAGCGCGATGCGAGCGCGACGGGGGGTCTACGGTGGCGAGCGGGCATCAGCGGAAGGCGATGAGGTCGTCGGGAGCGAGAACGCCGTCGAGCCAGGCGCGGCCGAAGACGGCGCCAGCGGTACCCGCAGCGCGGAGGGCGTCGAGATCGGCCACGGAGGCGACACCGCCCGAGGCGATGATCCGGAGGTCGGGGAACGCCGACGCGAGGCGGCCGAGGAGCGCCGTGTTCGGCCCCTCCATCATCCCGTCCGTCGCCACGTCGGTCACGATCACGGTCTCGACCCCCGCCTCGCGCATGGCCTGGAGAAACGCATCGGCCGTGAGCGCGGCCGACGCCGTCCACCCGCGCACGGCCGGGCGCCCGTCCCGGAGGTCGGCGCCGACGACGATGCGCGCTGGGCCGTACTCCTCTACCATCGCCCTCACGAAGCCCGGGTCCTCGACCGCGCGCGAGCCGAGGATGACGCGCGCCATGCCCTGCCCCAGCGCGCGCGCGACGTCGGCCTCGGTGCGGAGGCCGCCGCCGACCTCAATCGGGACCGGGCTCAGGGCCACGAGGCGCTCGATGAGCGGCGCGTTCGCCGTCGCCCCGTCGCGGGCGCCGTCGAGGTCCACGACGTGGAGGCCGTCGGCGAAGCGCGCAGCGGTCGTGACGAGCGCCTCGATGGGGTCGTCGTAGGTCGTGATGGCGCTGAAGTCGCCCTGGCGGAGGCGAACGACGCGACCGCCGAGGAGGTCGAGGGCAGGCCAGAGCTCGAAGGACGACGTCATCACAGGGCGAGGAAGCGGCGGAGCACGCCCGCGCCGACGGCGGCGGACTTCTCCGGGTGAAACTGCGTGGCGTAGATCGCCCCCTGCTCCACGACGGCGCCGAACGTGACCCCGGCGTAGGCGCATGTCGCCTGCGTCTCGGGGCCGACGGGCGCCGCGAACGAGTGGGCGAAGTAGACGTGCGCGCCGTCGTCGGCGTCGGCGAGGAGGGCGCCGGGGGCTGTGAGGCGAAGGGTGTTCCACCCCATGTGGGGCGTCGGCTCGGCGCCCTCGGGGAGGCGGCGGACGGTGCCGGGGAGGAGCCCGAGTCCCTCGGCGTCGTCCTCCTCGGTCCGCTCGTAGAGGAGCTGGAGGCCGAGGCAGACGCCCAGGAGCGGCTTCCGATTCGCCCGAAGCCAGTCCACGAGCCCCCGTGCTGCGAGCGCGCGCATGGCCGACCCCGCAGCGCCGACGCCGGGCAAAATCACCTTCTCGGCCCGGTCCAGCACCGCCGGATCGTGTGTCAGCGTCCACGCGGCACCGAGGCGGTCGAGGGCGTGGCCGACCGACCGCGTGTTGCCGGCGCCGTAGTCGAGGAGCGCGATCACAGGACGCCTTTCGTCGAAGGGATGGAGGCCGACGCCCGCGGATCGCGCTCGACGGCGACGCGGAGGGCGCGGGCGAAGGCTTTGACCATGCCCTCGATGCGGTGGTGCTCGTTCCGGCCCGGGTTCAGGAGGCGGAGGTGGAGCGCGAGGCCGGCACGAACGGCGAGCGACCCGAAGAGGTGCGGTACCATCTCGGTGCTGAGGTCGCCCACCCGCTCCCGCTGCGGCGCGTAGTCCGTCTCGAACGCGAAGCGCCCGCCGAGGTCGACGGCGGCGGCCACGAGGACCTCGTCCATCGGCACGAGCGCATCGCCGTAGCGGCGGATGCCGCGGCGGCCGCCGAGGGCCTCCGTGAGCGCGTCGCCCAGCACCAGGCCGACGTCCTCGACGAGGTGGTGGTCGTCGACGTGCGTATCGCCGTCGGCCGTAATCTCCAGGTCCATCCGGCTGTGCGCCGCGAGGAGGTGGAGGAGGTGGCCGAGAAAGCCGTTCGCGACCGCGCCCTCGTACCGCCCCGTCCCGTCGAGGCGGAGCGTGAGGCGAACCGACGTCTCGCCCGTCGTGCGCTCGACCGCGGCGCTGCGACCGCCGGTGTCGGCCAGGATCGCCTCGACGAGCGCGGCGAAGTCGGGGTAGTCGTCCATGCGGTAGCCACGGATCCCGAGAGCGTCGGCGAACTCGATGTCCGTCTCCCGGTCGCCCACGACGACGGACGCCTCCCGGTCGTAGTCGAGACCGTCGACCAGCCTGGTCTTCGGCTTGCGGCAGGCGCAACCGTCCTCCGGGCGGTGCGGACAGACGAGGACGGCGTCGAAGGCGAGCCCCTCGCTCGCCAGGATCTCTTCGAGCATGGTCTGGACGGCGTCGAACGTGGCCTGCGGGTAGGCGGCGGTGCCCAGCCCGTCCTGGTTCGTGACGAGGACGAGGCGGAAGCCGGCATCGGCGAGGCGGCGGAGACCGGTGATCACGCGCGGCAGGAGGCGGAGGTCGTCGAGGCCGTTCACCTGGTAGGGCGGGTCGTGGTCCGGCCCCGGCTCCCAGATGAGGGTGCCGTCGCGGTCGAGGAAGGCGGTTTTTTCCACGGCTGTCATTGCGAGGAGCGAAGCGGTCCCCGCGAAGGCGGGGAAGCCATCCCGTCCGTCCCCACGAGGTCGCTTCGCTTCGCACGCGATGACAGCGTTTCCTGGCGGAGGGTGACGGCGCGGGCGTGGGCTTCCAGCCCCTCGGCGCGGGCGAGTGTGGTCACGGCGGGCGCGAGGGCGCCCAGCCCGTCCTCGTCGAGGGCCTGGAAGGTGACGGTGCGGAGGAAGCGCTCGACGGTCAGCCCGCTCGTGCTGCGGGCGAAGCCGGCCGTGGGGAGCGTGTGGTTCGTGCCGGAGGCGTAGTCGCCCACGCTCTCGGGCGTGAGCGCGCCGCAGAAGACGGAGCCCGCGTTCGAGACCGACGCCGCCAGCGGCGCCCAGTCGGTCACGTTCAGGATGAGGTGCTCGGGGGCGTACCGGTCGCTGAAGGCGACGGCGTCCTCCAGCGTGTCGGTCACGACGGCGAACGAGCGAGCGAGGGCCCTCTTGGCCGTCTCGCGCCGCGGGAGATCGGCGAGCTGCTCGCTCAGTGCGTTCTGCACACGCTCCACCATCGCCGCGTCCGTCGTCAGCAGGACGACCTGGCTGTCGGCGCCGTGCTCGGCCTGGGCGAGGAGGTCGGCCGCAATCCAGTCGGGGTCGGCCGCCTCGTCGGCGATGATGAGCACCTCGCTCGGCCCGGCCACCAGGTCGACGGCGCAGACGCGGCTCGCGCGCCACTTGGCGGCAGCGACGTAGGCGTTGCCCGGCCCAGCGATGAGGTCCACACGCGGCACCGTCTCGGTCCCGTAGGCGAGGGCGAAGACGGCCTGCGCCCCGCCCACCTGGTAGACCTCATCCAGTCCGAGAAAGCCGGCGACGGCCAGAACCCCCTCGGCCGCGGGCGGGGGCGTGCACACGACGATGCGCGGACACCCTGCAATCTGCGCCGGGATCGCTGTCATCAAGAGCGTGCTCACGAGCGGCGCCGTCCCCCCCGGCACGTAGAGCCCGGCCCGCTCGACGGGCCGCGTCTCGCGCCACAACCGCACGCCCGGCATCGGCTCGACGCGGTAGGCCACCGGACGCTGGGGCGCGTGGAACGCGCGGAGGTTGGCCCCCGCCGTCTCGACAGCGTCGCGGAACGACGGATCCGCCGCGGTCCACGCCTCGCCGAGGCGACCGGCCGGCACGCGGAGGGCGTCGACGGGCGTGTCGTACCGGGCGTTCAGGGCGTGGAGGGCGTCGTCGCCGTCGGCGCGCACCTCCCGCTCGATGGCCTCGACGGCCGCGAGGACGGCGCCGTCGAGGCCGGCGGGACGCGCGCAGAGGCGCTCGACCTCGCGCTCCGACAGGTCGGCGTAGCGATAGGCGGTGAGGATCATTGGATGAGCTGCTCGATGGGCATCACGAGGACGTCGGAGGCGCCGGCCTCCTTCAGCCGCTGCATCGTCTCCCAGAACACGTC